>NZ_JBFBGL010000001.1:0-13679 GCF_040684635.1 Amycolatopsis sp. NPDC089917
CAAAACACTCGGCTGGCAAACACCAGCCGAGTGCCTACGACGACTACTCTTCCCGAACGAAACAACCAACGTTGCAACCACCAGGTGAATCCGCCAGGCCTTCACGGACTTGCCACCCGACACAACACGTTCGCCGTACCCCCTCGGATAGAACCGGCCTTACCGCTCAGTCGTAGAAGCCCATGCTGGTGGACTTGACCTTCAGTTGCTTCGTCGTGGTCAGCGTTCCGCCGTAGTGGTAACAGCGGATACCGGTGTCCACCAGCTCATCGTCGACACCCAGCCGAACTGTGGTCACCTCGGGGATCTTGTCGCAGCGAAGGACGTCCTCGGCGTCGAGCGGGTCGCCGTTCTGGAAGGCCATGATCGATTTGTGGAATTCCCGGTGCACCTCGTCTCGGACCAGGAAACGCGCCTTCGCGGTGATCTCCTGTTTGTAGCTGTCGAAGGCCTTGCCCGGGGAGTAGTCGTAGACCCGGGCGTCGATCTGGACGGTCTGGTCCTTTAAGCGGGCCGAGCAGCTCAGCGATGAGCCGGAGAACCCGCCGCACTGAAGCGTGAGGCCGGGGTTCGGGCCGCCGATCATGCTCTCGGCCCGCACCTTGATGTCGTACTGGACCTTGCCCACCAGGTCGCTCGGCGAATCACCCCGTTCGGCCACCGAGGTGGGCATGGGGCTGGGGACGAGTTCCGTGGTGGTCTCGTCGTACCTCGGTCCGCACGCGCCGAGCAGGGCGAGCGAGGCGGCGGCGAGCACCGGCGCGGCGCGACGTGTCATGGGGTTTTCCTCGGGGCGGCGGTGATCCTCGAAAGGTGGAGGTCGATCAGCGCGACGGCCTCTTCGCCGGACTGATAACCCAGCAGCACGGCGTCTCCCAGGCCCGACAGCAGCGTCAGGAGCAGGACGGCTTCGGTCGAGGGCTCGACGGTGGGTGACAGGTCGCCCGCGTCCCGGGCGGCGGCGATCATGGCCGCCAGTACGTCGCGAAGCTGGCCGTGGCCGGTCCGGAAGTGACCGGCGATCTCCGGGTCCTTGAGCGCGCGCACCAGGAAGGCGTTGGCGACCAGCGCGTCGGCACGGGCTGCGTCGTCCAGGGGGAGCAAGGCGACGAGCAGGTCCCGCACGCTGGGCTCACCCTCCGGGGTGGCGGCGGTGATGCGTTCTTCGAGCCCGCTTCGCAACGTGGTCGTCGCGAAGCGCAGCATTTCGTCCCTCGATGCGAAGTAGTGCTGGACGAACCCTTTCGAGATGCCGGCTTCGGCCGCGACCTCGTTCAAGCTGACGCCTTCGAGTCCCCGATCGGCCGCGATGCGACGGACGGCCGCGGCGATCTGCTGCCGCCGGTGCTCGTGATCGACTCGCTTCGGCACCCGCTCCTCCTTTTGGCAGTCCGATCGGATTGCCAACTTGTCACCAACCGCTTTACAATCCGATCGTACCGTAAAAAGAGGAGGGCGCATGAAGGTGGGCGGATTCGCCTCGGCGGAGGCACGGGCCGAGTACGAGGTCAGCTACGAACGCGGTCTGGCCGCGCTCCCCGCACCGGCCGGGATCCACGACATCCGGACGGCGTTCGGGGTGGCGCGTGTGTACCGGTTCGGGTGGCCGGGCGGGACACCGATCGTGCTGTTGCCCGGGCGGGCGGGGACCGTCGTCATGTGGGAACCCAACCTCGGCGCGCTGATCGAGCACGGCGAGGTCTACGCGGTGGACCTCATCGGCGAGGCCGGGCGCAGTGAACAGACCGCCCCCATCCGCGACGGCGCGGACCAGGCCGCCTGGCTGACCACCGTGCTCGCCGAACTCGGCCTGGCGTCCGTGCACCTGATCGGGTACTCGTTCGGCGGCTGGCTCGCGGCCAACCTCGCCGTGCGGGCGCCGGACCGGATCGAGTCGCTCACCGTCATCGATCCCGTGCTGACGTTCGGCGGGCTGACCGCGGGGCTGGTCGTCCGTGCCACGCTCACCGCGATCCCCGTCGTGAGCCGGTGGACCCGGCCGTCGTTCCTCCACTGGATCTCCGATGGCGCGGAAGTCGACGCCACGGATCCGGTCGCGCGGGTGATCGACGCAGGGATGCGGACCTACCGCATCGCCCTGCCGTCGCCCAAGCTGTTCACCGACGCGCAGTTGCGTTCTCTGCGGATGCCCGTGCTGGCCCTGGTGGCCGGGCGCAGTGTCATCCATCGGCCGGAGCGCGCGGCCGCCCGCGCACGGAAGCTCCTTTCGCGGGGGCAGGTCGAACTGTGGCCGTCGGCGACCCATGCCATCGCGGGGGAAGCCGCGACCGAGGTCAACGCGCGCGTCCTGAAGTTCCTGGCCGACTGCGAAGCGGAAGGGAAGACACCGTCGTGACGACGCGCGGCAAGAACCCGACGCTTCTCCTGCTGCTGTGGGACATCGCGCTTCCGCTGGCCGCCTACTACGGCCTCCGGCTCGCCGGGCAGAGCGAACAGGTCTCGTTGCTGGCAGGGGCTGTGCTGGCCGCCTGCCGGATCGCGTGGGTCGCCGTCCGCGACCGGTCCTTCGACGGCTTCGCCGCGTTGCTGGCCGGCGTCCTCGGGGTCGGGCTCGTGCTTTCGCTGGTCACCGGCGACGCGAAGTTCCTGCTGCTGAAGGAGTCCTTCGCCACGGCGGCGGCGGCGATCGTGCTGTTGGTGAGCTGTTTCGGCCGCACGCCGATGGTGCTCGTCGCCGTGCGCGCCGGCTCCAGCGCGGCGAAACGCGCGGAGATCGACAGGCTGAGTGACGAGGTCCCGGGCTTCCGCCGATCCTTCACCCGGATGTCGGCGGTATGGGGAGTCGCTCTGCTGCTGGAGGCCGTGGTCCGGGTGCCGCTGGTCTACCTCTTGCCGGCCGACGTGATGAACGCGCTGAGCGTGGTCTTGCTCCTCGCGGTCATCGGCGGGCTTTCCCTCTGGTCGGTCCGGCACGCCGAAAAGATCCAGAAGAGACACACCGCGGCCGCCTGAGCGTGTAACGGTCAGTGGCCTGACGACGTCCTGTCCAGCGGGAACGAACAGTGATCACGGGGCGGGGTGGATCGGTGGACTGCGGTCAACGGACGAAGTACGGCAGTGCGTGTCGCAATGCCTCCTGGGCCGGCTGGAAAGCTCATTGGCCGTCTCCTGTCGATCCTGGCCGGTGTCGCTTGCATCTCAGTACTGCGGACAAAGCCATCGTCGAGCTTTGGGCGGGGAACGAGCCGCCGACGTCGGCTCCTGAGGATGAACCGGCTTGCTGGTCGTGGCCGGCCATCGGCGGCGAGGGGAACGGCCGGGGTGAGCACGACGAGACTTCGGCGGTGGGCCAATGCCTGCTTCAGCGGTGGCAGGATGGGCGATGCGCGATCTGCGGGGAACGCGAAAAGCTCTATCAAGATCATGATCACGACAGCGGGCTGGTGCGCGGACTATTGTGTCAGTCGTGCAATACAGGCGAAAACGGAAGTCCGATCTGGGAAAAGTACAGAGAGCGGCCGCCGTGCCGGATCCTGCGGCTCGAATTTCGTTATTTTGATCCTAATCTCGCCGACTACGCGCCTGACCTTGCTGAATTTCGAGCGAGCTTGACGGACCTTGTCTTCGGGGCGTGTTTTCGTTGCTGTGCTGCCAAGGGAGACCGGTGTGGTTGCCCGCCCTTCTATCGGCTGGATCCGATCAAGCTCGCGGGTAGTCTCGGGAATTTTGTTCTGGCCGCGGCGACGATGAGGGTCAATGGCATCCGCCATCTGCTGCAGAGTTCGGTCACGGACCTGCAAGGACTGGAAGGACAGTTCGTTCGAGACTTGATCCTGTTGCCGCGCCTCGACTACATCGCGGGAAAATGGTTTGGCGGTAAAGAAGCGGCTTCGATGGCTTCAAGGTCGGTCGACCTCGTCGAACGGTCGTACGAAGACGAACCCGTCGGGTTTGCGACTGCCGAGGTCGGTGTTCCCGTATTCTTGTGCGGTAGGCTTGTGGCGGCGATGGCGGAAGCGGGAAAGATCGCCATGCTCAACAGTGACCCGATTACGCAGGGAAATTGCCTTCAGATCTCGTCTAGTCTCGGTTTGGCTCTGTCCAGTGTCGGTTCCGGCAGCGTGGCGGAAGTCGAAGCTGGTTTGCTTGTCCTTTTGTCTTCACTCTTGCTGTGGGTGGCCGATCGGGTTCTTCACTTTGCCTGGGAGTGTGAGAACCCGGAGTACTCCACCGGGTTGGCTGAAGCATTTCGATCGGACGCCGAACTCGTCCGAGAATTGCTGGCGAGAGTGGGCTAGTTCCGGAAGGGGAGATCCTGCGCGCTCGGAAAAAGACGGTCGGTATCCTCGACGGGTGAACCGGTCGCACGACAACCGAGTCGAGGACGCCGAGGTCCACGGCCATGTCGTCCAGGTCGGTCAGGTCCACGGCGATCTCGTCGTCGGCGCCGGCACCGGCGAAGCTCCCGCCCTGATCCCGCTGTGCGAGGCCGATCCCGTGCGCCTGGGGGTGCACCGGCCGATCCGATTCGGCGACGATACGTCGATGCCGGATTACGTTCCGCGTGACGTGGATCCGGAAGTGCGTTCGCTGGTCGAGAGGGCCGCGGAAGCCGGTGGGTTCGTACTGCTGGTCGGAGGCTCCTCCGTCGGGAAGACCAGGTCGTTGTTCGAGGCGCTTCGCGCGGTCGTGCCGGACTGGTCGCTGACCCACCCGTCAGGCGAACAGCGACTGACCGGTCTGGAGCGTGTCGTCGTCTGGCTGGACGAACTGCAGCAGTACCTGAACGGCAGGGACGGGCTGACCGCGTCCGACGTACGAGACCTGCTCGGCCGTGAAGTGATCATCGTAGCCACGCTCTGGCCGCACTACTACGACACCTACACCAGGACCACGGAGACCGTAGAGGACGACCGTTACGCCTTCGAGCGGGAGCTGCTGAAGCTGGCGACGGTGGTCCGCTTGGGAGCCGACTTCACCGCGGCGGAGACGGAACGGGCTCGAACGGCCGCTGCCCACGATGCCCGGCTTCGGCACGCACTGGAGGCCAAGGACTTCGGGGTCGTGCAGGTCCTCGCGGCGGCGCCGCAGATCGTGCACCGCTGGGAGAACGCAGACGGCTACGCGCGAGCCGTCTTGACGGCCGCGATGGACTGCACGGTGCTAGGCACCCAGCAGCCCGTACCCGCCGAGGTCCTGCGCGCCGCCGCTCCCGGGTACTGCACGCTCGCCGAACGGGCGGGGGCGCCGCCGGAATGGTTCGAGAAGGCCTTGGCCTACGCCACGCAGCCTCTGCTCGGCTCTACCGCGCCCTTGATTCCGGTCGCGGAGGAGATGGGCACTATCGACGGTTACCGCGTCGCTGACTACCTGTTGCAGCACGCCGCGTCCGGACGCCGGACGGTGGTGCCGCCAGAGGCGTTGTGGGCGGCCTGCGTCGCACATCTGGTCAGTGAGACCGATGTGGCCCGGATCGGCAGGGCCGCTCTTGCCAGGCAACGCTACGGGCTCGCGCTGCCTCTGCTGGATCGCGCCGCCGAGGCCGGGCTGCCGGTAGCTCTGCACGACCTGGCCGAAGTGCATCGCAAGATGGGCAACGCGGAAGATGCGCGTCAGATCGCGGACCGGTTGGAAGTCTCTGCGGAACCGGATGCCGATCTTCATCGGTTCATGCTCGCGGGGTGGAATTTCGAGGAGATCTTCGACCTGGCGGAGCAAGGCAACGAGTACGCGGTCAGCCATCTGATCGAGTACGGAAACCCCGAGCTGGCCATCGCCCTGTTGCTGGAGTTCGATGACACCGATGACGACTGGGCGTGCGCCAAGCTGGCGGAACGGTATGAGGAGATCGATGAGCTCGACAAAGCCATCGACCTGCTGAAAGCACTCGTGGCACGCGGCCACGATGACTCGGTTCTGGACCTCGCCGAGTATCTCAAGCGGCAGGGCCGGTTCAACGAGTTGCACGAACTGACCGAGGAAGGTTACTTCGACGCGGCGATCTGCCTCGCGCAGGTGCTTGTGGAGCGCGGCGGCGAAGAGTGGGCACTCGACGTGCTCCGCGACTTCGCGGATCAGGGCAGTCGGGAATTGGACTGGGTACTGTCCGACCTCCTGAGGAAACGAGGTGAGATCAATGAACTGGTCGAACTCGCCGAGTCTGGAGTCGAGCAAGCTGCCGGTGAGGCCGCCGAGCTGCTGAAGGAGCGCGGCGAACCGGACCGAGCGCTGGAGCTCCTGAAGCGAGCAGCCGCAAAACCCGAAGCGACGTACGTCAAGAGTCGACTGGCGCGGTCATTGGCCGAGCTAGGCCGGATGGACGAGCTCAAGGCAATGGCCGATGCCGGGAGCGAATCGGCGGCGAGGATCCTTGCCCGGGTGATGCTCACGAACGGGAAAGTGGACGACGCTGCCCACTACAGCGAGGGTGCGTTGGGATCGGACATCGACGAGCTCGTCTCTGCTTTCGTTGACGATGGACAACCCGATCGTGCGGTGGAGCTGCTTCGCAGCAAGAGCGAATCCGGCGAGCGTTACTACACCAACCGGCTCGCCGAGCTGCTCAAGAAACTCGGCCGGGACGATGAGCTCCGGGCAAGGATCGATCTGGGTGACGAGCCCGCTGCCAGATGTCTCGGCGAGCTCCTGATCGAACAGGGGAAGACCGACGAGGCGGAGAGACTGCGCAAGTTCGGTCTGACCCCCGAGGGCGACATCGCGAGTGCTTCGCCTACCTGGTCGTGACCTACGGGTGCCTGTCCGCCTGTTCCGCGAAAACCCGCACCGCTTCGTTGATCGCCGCGCAGCGTGCGTTGCGGACGGCCTCGTTCAGCGGCCGCAAGGCTTCCGCTCGCTGAAGCGCCGCGGACGAGGAGAGCGCGCCGCCGGGATCGTCGGACTCGGCGATGGCGAGGATCGCCGCGATCTCCTCGGACCGCTGCAGCACCCGCAGTGCCCGGCTGGGCATCCCGGCGGGCCAGGGCGAGTCGGTGGCCGAGCGCAACCGCGCCGAGAGTTCCGCTCGCACGCCCGGCCGTTCGCTGGCGACGTCGAGGGTCTGCAACGCGCCGGCACTCGCGCGGATCGCGTCGGTCAGGCCGTGCTCGGCTTCGCCCAGCGGGCGGTATTCGAGGACGCCCGGCGTGGGCACCGAGTACACGGTCCACCGCATCAGGCCCTCGGCGATCGCCTCGGGCACCACGCCGTAGCCGAGATCCGGCAGCACGGCGGCCTCGCCGGTCCGCAACGCGGCCTCGGTGAACGGTCCGCCGCCACCGAGCCCGCGGACGTCGCCGGGCACCGGGAGCAGCAGCTGCATGCTCTTCGCCTCCTGCGAGCGCAGCGCGAGCAACAGCTGGACCGGGGTCGCCGCGCGGTTGAACGCGAGCGGCAGGTCGAACGCCTCGGCGGCCGCGGCGTCGGCGGCGACGAAGTCGTGGGCTTCGCCCCAGACCTGAAGGGCGTCAAGGACGTCGTCGGAGGCGGCGGCTCCGTTCAGCCACGCCGAAGACCAGACCGCGAGGGTCGCACTAGGACGGCACACCGGACTGATTTTAGTCGTGCTTCGAAGCAGGTGTGCCAGAGGTCAGCGTGCGAACAGCGATCGCAGCCTGGTCCCGTTGGCGATCACCGCGACACCGATCAGGACGAGTCCACAGAGTCCTTGTTCGACCCGCATCCACACGGGCAGGAAACCGGGAAGCGAGATCAGGACCGCGATCGCCACGACCATGGCCGCCGAGGCGATCCGCAGCCGCAGGTACGCGCCGCGACGTCCCCGTGTGGTCCCGAAGACGAACAGGAGCAGCACCACCGACGCGATGAGGACGCCCTCGCCGCGGACCCAGACGAGGTCGGTCACCAGGTCCGGCCGGTTCCGCCAGAGGTAGGCCACGACGAGCGCGAGGACGCTGAGGCCGATGTAGGACGAGACGAGCACCTTGATCCGGCGGAAGTCGGCGCGCACGCGAGGGTGGCGGAGTTCGTCGTCCGGCACCGGGGGTTTCTTGGGCATGCGTCCAGCCTTCCGGGGCGGCGCGTCCGGCACATCGACCGATCCTTTGAGCCTCCCTCCACCGATCGGTTGATCCAGAGCTGGAGTTGCTTCACGTCGACAGGGGCCCTGATCGCGACGTAGCGTCGAACGGGTGAACGATGTTCCCGCAAACCTGCCCCGGACCGCCGAGGACCTCCGCGCGGCGGGTCACCTGCCGCGTTCGATCAAACAAGAACTGCACGACAACCTGCTCGCCAAGCTCCGCGCGGGGGAAGACCCCTGGCCGGGGATCGTCGGTTTCTCGCGGACCGTGGTGCCGCAGCTGGAACGCGCCTTGCTGGCCGGGCACGACATCGTCCTGCTCGGCGAGCGTGGCCAGGGCAAGACCCGCCTGCTGCGCACCCTCGCGGGACTGCTCGACGAATGGACGCCCGTCATCGAGGGCGCCGAACTGGCCGAGCACCCGCTCGACCCGATCACCCCGGAGTCGCGTCGCCGCGCCGCCGAACTCGGCGATGCCCTGCCGGTGACCTGGCGCCACCGCGACGAGCGGTACACGGAGAAACTGGCCACACCGGACACTTCGGTCGGCGACCTGATCGGCGACGTCGACCCGGTGAAGGTCGCCGAAGGCCGCAGCCTCGGCGATCCCGAGACCATCCACTTCGGACTCGTCCCGCGCGCCCACCGCGGCATCGTGGCGATCAACGAGCTGCCGGACCTCGCCGAGCGCATCCAGGTCGCGTTGCTGAACGTGATGGAGGAACGTGACATCCAGGTGCGGGGGTACACCCTGCGCCTGCCGCTGGACGTGCTCCTGGTGTCGACGGCCAACCCGGAGGACTACACCAACCGCGGCCGCATCATCACCCCGCTCAAGGACCGGTTCGGCGCGGAGATCCGCACGCACTACCCGCTCGACGTCGACGCGGAGATCGCGGTCGTGCGGCAGGAGGCGCATCTGGTCGCCGAAGTCGGCGAGCCGCTGCTGGAGGTACTGGCCCGGTTCGTGCGGAACCTGCGCGAGTCGGCGGTCATCGACCAGCGGTCCGGCGTCTCGGCCCGCTTCGCCGTCGCCGCGGCGGAAACGGTCGGCGCGGCCGCGCTGCGCCGGTCGGCGCTCACCGGCGAGGAACCGGCCGTGGCGCGTCCGGTCGATCTCGACGCCGTGCCCGCCGTCCTGCGCGGCAAGCTCGAATTCGAGCCGGGAGAGGAGGGACGCGAGACCGAGCACCTCGTGCACCTGCTGCGCCGTGCGGTCGCGGAGACTGCCCGCTCGCGGTTCGCGGGCCTCGACCTCCTGCCGCTGGCCGACGCGGTCGAGGCGGGACATCTGGTGACCACCGGGGAGCGCGTCCCGGGCAAGGACATCCTCGCCGCGCTGCCGGAGCTGCCCGTGCTCCACGACGTCGCCGTCCGCGCCGGGGTGAGCCCGGACGAACCGGCGGGGCGGATCGCGGCCGCCGTCGAACTGGCGCTGGAATCGCTGTTCCTGTCGAGGAGGCTCGCCAAGGACTCCGACGACTCGACGACCGTTTACGGCCGATGAGCTTCCTTCCCGAGGGATATTCGTACGGGCCGTGGCACGACGGCCCGGATCCGCTGGCGCCACCGGCGGACCTGAGGGACGCGCTCGACGAGATCGGCCGCGACGTCATGGCCGGAGCCTCGCCCCGGTCCGCGCTGGAGGAGCTGCTGCGGCGCGGGACCCCGCGGACGGCAGGGCTCGACGAGCTGACCAGACGGTTGTGGCAGCGCCGGTCGGAGATCCAGCGCCGTCACCGGCTGGACGGCACGCTCCAGGAGGTCCAGCAGCTGCTCGACCAGGCGCTGGAGGCCGAGCGGCGCGAACTCTTCCCCGATCCGGACGACGACGCGCGCTTCCGTGAAGCGCAGCTGGACGCGCTCCCGCCGGGCACGGCGGCGGCCGTGCGCGAACTCGCCCAGTACGACTGGCGTTCGGAGCAGGGCAGGGAGAACTACGAGAGGATCCGCGACCTGCTCGGCCGTGAGCTGCTGGATTCCCGCTTCGAGGGGATGAAGGAGGCACTGCGCAACGCAGGACCGGAGGAGGCCGAGCGAGCGAACCGGATGCTCGCCGATCTCAACGACCTCCTGGCCGCACACGCCCAGGGACGCGAGGACGTTCCGGAGCGGTTCGCGGAATTCATGCGCGAACACGGCGAGTTCTTCCCGGAGAACCCGAAGAACGTCGAGGAGCTGATCGACGTCCTGGCCGCTCGCGCCGCCGCGGCACAGCGGATGCTCAACTCGATGACGCCGGAGCAGCGCGCCGAACTGGCGGAGCTGTCCCAGCAGGCGTTCGGCGATCCCCGGCTCGCGCAACAGCTGTCCACTTTGGACGCCCAGCTGCGCGCGCTGCGGCCCGGCGAGGACTGGACGTCGTCGGAACGGTTCCGGGGCAACGATCCGCTCGGCCTCGGCGAGGGCGCGAGGGCGATGTCCGATCTGGCCGAGTTGGACGCGCTCGCGGAACAGCTCGGGCAGTCCTATCCGGGCGCGAGGCTGGAGGACATCGACGTCGACGCGCTCGAACGACAGCTCGGCCCGGATGCCGGCGTCGACGCTCGCCGGCTGTCCGAACTGGAACGCGAGCTCCGCCGTCAAGGGCTGTTCGAACGAGCGCCCGACGGCACGCTCCGGTTGTCCCCCAAGGCGTTGCGGAGGCTGGGGGAGACGGCGCTCTCCGACGTCGTGAACGCGTTGCGCGGCAAGGCGGGAGAGCGGGAGACCGAATCCGCCGGGGCCGCGGGCGAGCCGACCGGCGCGACCAGGCCGTGGCGGTTCGGGGACATGCAGCCGTGGGATGTGTCGCGGACGGTCCGCAACTCGGTCCTGCGCTCGGTCTCGGTGGGCGAGCGATCGGTCCGGATGGACGTCTCGGACGTCGAGGTGATCGAGACCGAGCACCGGTCGCGCGCGGCGGTCGCGCTGCTCGTGGACACCTCGTGGTCGATGGTGCAGGAAGGCCGCTGGCTGCCGATGAAGCAGACGGCGCTCGCGCTGCACCAGCTGATCAGCACCCGGTTCCGCAACGACGCGCTCCAGCTGATCACCTTCGGCCGCTACGCGACGTCGGTCGAACTGGCCGAGCTGGTGGGCCTGGAAGGCGCCTGGGAACAGGGCACCAACGCCCACCACGCGCTCCTGCTCGCCGGACGGCATCTGCGGCGGCATCCCGACGCGCAACCGGTGGTCCTGATGGTCACCGACGGCGAGCCGACGGCGCATCTGGAACCTGATGGCACGGCGGAGTTCGACTACCCGCCCCAGCCGAGGACGCTGCTCAAGACACTGTCCGAAGTGGACCGGATGGCGAAGCTGGGCGCGTCGGTGACGGTGTTCCGGCTCGGTGACGATCCTCGCCTGACCGCGTTCGTCGACCTGCTCGCGCGGCGCTCGGGCGGCCGCGTGGTCGCCCCGGACCTCGACGGGCTCGGCGCCGCCGTGGTCGGCGACTACCTGCGGACGAGGAAGCGGTAGGTCCACCCGGCGGATACCCCGTCGGCCTAGGCTGGGCCGATGGGGTATCCGGTGGGAAAGGTCGCGGCGCTCTCGGGGGTCACCGTGCGCACGCTGCATCACTACGACGAGATCGGCCTGCTGTCACCCAGCGGGCGGACCTCCGCCGGATACCGCAGCTACAGCGACGACGACCTCGACCGCCTGCAGCGCGTCCTGTTCTACCGCGAACTCGGCTTGGGCCTGGAGACGATCGCGAAAGTGGTCGACGACCCGTCCCTGGACGCGCTGGAGCACCTGCGGCGTCAGCGGGCGCTGCTCGTGGAGCGGATCGGCGAGCTCACGCGCATGGTCGAGTCCGTCGATCGGGTGATCACGGCGAAGGAGTTCGGCAACGCGCTGACGCCGGAGGAGCGGTTCGAGGTCTTCGGCGGGTTCCGCGAACCGGAGGGCTACGCGGAGGAGGTCGTCCGCCGCTGGGGAGAGACCCCGCAGTGGCGGACGGCGATCACGCCGCGGTCCAAGGAGGAATGGATCGAGGCGGAGAAGGTCCGGGAGGACTGGGTCCGGCGGCTGCTCGCCGTCTTCGACTCGGGCGTGCCCGCGGACAGCGTGGCGGCGATGGACCTCGCCGAGGAACACCGCGGGATGCTCGCGGCGTTCATGGGGGACTGCGACTTCACGACGCACCGCGAGCTCGCCGGGCTGTACGCGACCGAACCGGTCCAGCTCGGCTTCCTCGTGCGGGAGCCGGACCAGCGGCCGGGGCTCGGCGAATACATCCGGGCCGCCGTCCACGCCAACGCCGACCGGGCCGTGGAGTAGCGACTTCGATTACTCCGGCCGTGTTCCCCTCCCACCGGACGGGAACGGCGTGGCGGCTCCGCTTACAGTCGGGGTATGCAGACTTGGTCATCGGTCGACGTGCCCCGTATCCCCGGCACCCTCCGTCCGCTGCGGCTCCACGACACCGCGACGGGGCAGATCCGTCCCACGGCGCCCGGGTCCACCGCCCGGATGTACGTCTGCGGCATCACGCCGTACGACGCCACCCACCTGGGACACGCCGCCACGTACCTGACGTTCGACCTGGTGAACCGCCTGTGGCGGGACGCCGGGCACGACGTCCACTACGTGCAGAACGTGACGGACATCGACGAGCCCCTGCTGGAGCGGGCCGAGCGGGACAAGGACGACTGGGTCGTCCTCGGCATGCGCGAGACGGCGTTGTTCCGCGAGGACATGACCGCGCTACGGGTGCTGCCGCCGCGGCAGTTCGTCGGCGCGGTGGAGAGCATCCCGGAGATCGTCGAGGTCATCGCGAAGCTGGTCGCGAACGGCAGCGCGTACCGCGCGGACGACGCCGAGTACCCCGACATCTACTTCGACCACAACGCGACCGGGCATTTCGGCTCGGAGTCGAACTACGACGCCGAGACCATGGCGAAGTTCTTCGCCGAACGCGGCGGAGACCCGGACCGCCCGGGCAAGCGGCACCCGCTCGACGCGCTGCTGTGGCGGATGGCGCGTCCCGGCGAGCCGTCATGGGAGTCCGAACTGGGCGCGGGACGGCCCGGCTGGCACATCGAGTGCAGCGCGATCGCGGTCAACCGTCTCGGCCTGGGCTTCGACGTCCAGGGTGGCGGCTCGGACCTGATCTTCCCGCACCACGAGTACAGCGCCGCGCACGCGGAGGCCGTCGCGGGGGACCGGCCGTTCGCGCGGCACTACGTGCACGCCGGGATGATCGGCCTCGACGGCGAGAAGATGTCGAAGTCGCGCGGGAACCTCGTGTTCGTCTCGCGGCTGCGCGCCGACAAGGTCGACCCGGGCGCGATCCGGCTCGCGCTGTTCGCCGGCCACTACCGCGAGGACCGGCCGTGGACCGCGCAGCTGCACGCGGACGCCGAGGACCGGCTCGCGCGCTGGCGTGACGCCGTCTCCCTCGGCACCGGCCCGGCCGCGGAGGACACCGTCGCGCGGCTGCGCGACCACCTCACCGACGACCTCGACACGCCCAAGGCGCTCGCGGCCGTCGACGCCTGGGCCGAGCAGGCCCTGAATCGGTCGGGGACCGATTCGGCGGCGCCGGGCCTGATCCGGAACGCTGTCGACGCGCTGCTCGGCATCGAGCTCTGAAAAGTGTCATGAGGGGTCCCCATAGGACAAAGTTCGTCCTATGGGGACCCCCCAGGACACCCCGCTAAAAACCAAAAACGCGCCGGGCCCCCCGGGCAAC
>NZ_JBFBGL010000001.1:13689-308327 GCF_040684635.1 Amycolatopsis sp. NPDC089917
TCGTCTTCGTGGTGTGAATTGTGTGTTGTGGGGTCCCCTTCTGACAAAGTTCGTCCTATGGGGACCCCTCATGACACGCGTATAACGCCCTACACGGCGACGCGACCGGCTTCCAGCCTCAGGTGATCGCCCGGCCAGTCCCGCCGCAGCCACCGGTCATGCGAAGCGATGACGACGGCGCCGGGCGCGGAATCGAGCGCGGCGAACAACTCCTCGGCCAAGGTGAGCGAGATGTGGTTCGTCGGCTCGTCCAGCAGGAGCACCTCCGGCGGATCGGCGATCAGCAACGCCAGCGCGAGTCGCCGCCGCTGCCCGACCGACAGCGCGCCCACCCGGGTCCCGAGATCACGCGGGGCCAGCAGTCCCAGCCCGCGCAACGGGGGAGCGTCCTCGCCGAGGGTTTCGGCGTAGGTCCGCTGCGCGGTCTTGTCCGGTTCGGCGAACACGACATCCTGGGCCAGCATACCGATCCGCACGCCGCGTCCGGAAAGGACGGTTCCCGAATCGGGCTCCAGCGAGCCGGCGAGAACCGACAGCAGCGTCGACTTCCCGGCTCCGTTCCCGCCGGTGATGAGGAGCCTCGACGTCGTCGTGATGTCGAGGGTCGCCAGCCGCAGCCGCCCGGCGATCTCGATGTCCCGAACCGAGATCGCCGTCTTGCCTTCTCCGGGTTCACCGGTCAGATCGCCCTGGAACCGCAGGGGCGCGGGTGGTTTCCGCACTTGGTCGCGTTCCAGTTCGTCCAGCCGCAGCTGGGCGTTGCGGACCCGGCGTGAGATCTGCTTCTGCACCCTCCCGGTCTTGAAGTCGTAGAGCATCTTGGCGTTGTCGCGCTGCGGCCGGTTGTGCGCGACGTTGCGCGCGGTGACGGCCACCGATTCGCGCAGCTCTTTGAGTTCGTCCTGCTCTTCGGCGTAGCGCTGTTCCCAGCGCGCCCGTTCGGCCCGTTTCTGGTCCAGGTAGTCCGAATACGTGCCGCCGTAGCGGGTCGGGCCACCCAGCGCCGGGTCGAGGTCGACGATGTCGGTGCACACCGCGTCCAGGAACACGCGATCGTGTGACGACAGCACGAGGACACCGGTCAGCGACGCGAGATGCTGTTCCAGGAACTCCATCGCGGCGTCGTCGAGATGGTTCGTCGGCTCGTCCAGGACGAGCGTTCCCGGCCGCCGGATCAGCAGCGCGGCGAGGCCGAGCCGTGACCGCTGCCCGCCCGAGAGCGTGCCCAGTTCGCGCGCCGGGTCGATCCCGGCGAGCCCGAGACCCGCGCAGACGACCTCGGCCCGCCGGTCGGCGTCCCAGAGGTCGTGCGCCTGGGCCCATTCGAGCACGCTGCCGTACTCGTCGAGCACCGCCGCGTCGTCCGGCCGCTCCGCGAGCGCTTCGGTCAGCTCGTCGAGTCTCGCCGACGCTCGCCGTATCTCGGTGAGCGCGTCGTCGACGACGTCGGAGAACCGCGCCGTGAGCGGGAAAGGCAGTTCCTGCAAGAGGAATCCGAGATCGTCACCACGCAGTACCTCGCCGCCGTGGGGCTCTTCGACCCCGGCCAGCAACCTCAGCAGCGTGGACTTGCCGACGCCGTTCTCGCCGACCAGGCCGAGCCGCTGCCCGGCGGACGCCGTGAGGTCGACGCCGTCGAGCACGACGCGGGCGCCGTAGGAGTGGACGAGGTCTTTGGCGATCAGGGAAAGAGACATACGACATCACCGCGTCTTCTTCGGACATGAGGGATCCCCGCTGGGCGTCGTGACTTACGGGAGCCGTGCTCGACCGAAGCCGCCTCGGAACGGGGAAGGTGCGATGTCAGTTGTCCATGATGCGAGGAGTCTAACGCAACCTATGTAGCGTTAGTCAACCCCTTCTTTCCGGGATCCGGATCGCAGCCTGGTGGCCTCTTGTTCGGCGAAGGCGCGTCCGTCGGTCAGGACGCCGAGCAGTGCGGCGAGCTGGCGCCGGTCCAGCCGTGCGAGCCGGTCGCCGAAGAACCGGGCCACGGGGGAGTAGAGGTCGGCCACGTCTTCCAGCCGGTCGGGGAGCGGGCGGACCACGAGACGGCGGCGGTCGGCGGGATCCGGTGCGCGCTCGACCAGGCGCCGCTTCTCCATGCGGTCGAGCAGGCGGGTCACCGCGCCGGTGGTCATGCCGAGGGCGCGCGCCAGCTCTGTCGGCGAGGTCGCGGCCCCGCTGATGACCAGTTGGAGTCCGTGCAGCTCGGTGGGACTGATCCCGAGCTGCTCGGCCATGGCCGTCTGGAACAGGACGGTCGCGCTGACGAACCGGGGGATCTCCAGTGCGGCCGCGGTGGCGAGTTCTCGCTGGTCGGGCACGTGCCTTCCTTGGGCAGTAGTTGACATGTGCAGTTACTGCGTCATGCGGCAACTGTCCCGGCAAGGGTATCGAGTGCCGCTTGACATCCCGGCGGCCGCCTGTAAATCTGAAAGAGAACTTTTGAAAGAATTCTTTCAGATTGGATCGAGGCGATGGCCGGGTTGCCGCCGCGCAAGCGGATCGAAGACGTCGAGCTGATGCGGGCGCTGGCGCATCCGCTGCGCTCGGCGCTGGTGGACCACCTGATGGCGGTCGGCCCGCGCACCGCGAGCGAATGCGCGGCAGCGGTCGGCTCGACCGCCTCGAACTGCAGCTGGCACCTGCGCCAGCTGGCCCAGCACGGTCTCGTGGAACGGGCGGAGGGGGAGGACGGCCGAGAGCGGCCCTGGCGTGCCTGCCAGGTCGGCATCGAGCTCGGCGACGACCCGGAGCTGCACGGGACGCAGCTGGCGGTCGTCGGCACCACCCTGACTCGGGAGAAGGAGCTCGTCGAACGCTATTTCGACGCTGCCGACAGCCTCGACAAGGAATGGCGCGACGCGTCCGGGATCAACACCTATTCGCTGCGGGTGACCGCGGCCGAGCTGAAGGAGCTGGTCCACGCGATCGACGCGCTGGTCCGGCCTTACGTCGGCGCGATCCGCGACGACGCTCCCGCGGGAGCCCTGCCGGTCCACTTGGGACTCCGGGCGTTCCCGCGCATCGACGCCGAGGGGAAGCCGAGCACATGAGACCGTTGAGAGAACCCGCGTTCGCGCGGCTGTGGATCGCCGCGTTCTTCTCCGAGACCGCCGAGTGGATGCTGCAGATCGCGCTGCCGGTGTTCATCTTCCAGACCACCGGTTCCGCGGCCACCACGGCGCTGAGCATCGTCCTCGGCCTGCTGCCCGCGGTGTTGCTCAGCCCGGTCGCCGGCGTCGTGGCGGACCGCTGGAACCGGCGGCTGGTGCTGTGCGTGGTGTGCGCGGGGCAGGCGTTCGTGGCGCTGCCGCTGCTGTTCGTCGGCTCCGGCGGCCCGGCGTACGTGATCTACGGGGTGATGGCCGCGCAGGCGGGCCTGGCCTCGTTGTTCGAGCCCGCCCGCAACGCCCTGGTGCCGGAGCTGGTGGCCCCGGACGAGCTGATCGGCGCCAACGGCCTGATGAGCATCAACGGGAGCGTCGCGCGCCTCGTCGGCGGCTGGGCCGGCGGTCTCCTGCTCGGTTTCGGTGGCCTGGGCTGGGTCGTGGTGGCGTATCTCGGTGTGCTGGCGGTCGGCTCGATCCTGCTGTCGCGCCCGTTCCGGCGGGCCGCCGCGCCGATCGCGGCAGGGCCGCACGAGCCGGTGCTGCGAGCCTGGATCGACGGGCTTCGCGAGATCGGCCGCGAACGGCGTCTTCGTCTCGCCGGTGTCGTCGTGGTGCTGACGTCCCTGGCGCAGGGCATGTTCCTCGTGCTGTTCGTGGTCTTCGTGCTCGACATCCTCAAGGGCACCGAGGGCGACGTCGGCCTCCTGCGCGGTGTGCAGGCGCTCGGGGGACTGGTCGCGGGATTCGCCGTCGCCACCGTCGCCCGCAAGGTCGCGCCCACCGCTCTGCTCGGCTGGGGCGGGCTCGCGCTCGGCCTGCTGTCGGCGGTAATCTGGAACCTGCCCGCCCTGACCGCGTCGCTGGGTGTCTTCATCGGACTGTTCGGCTTGGTCGGCGCCCCCGGGGTCCTCGCCGGGTCCGGTTTGCTCTCACTGGTCCAGACGACCGCGTCGCCGGAACGGTCCGGACGTGTCCTGAGCACCGTGTTCGCCGGGACCGCCGGATTCACCGCGCTGGGCGCGCTGCTGGCAGGAGGCCTGATGGGAGTGCTCGGCAGCGGAGTCCTGCTGAACGTCCAAGCAGGTCTGCACACCCTCTCGGCGCTGATCGTCCTGGGCGTGTCGGCGTCGGGCCGGTTACGCCGCGATGCGGTTTTGGCGGTTCGCCGGTCCGAGTGAAGCTACGGTGGTGGAGTGCCGCATCTCTTCGCCACCAGCGACCTCCACGTCACCCATGAGGGCAACGCCCCGCTCGTCGACGAGGTCGTCCCCCGGACCCCCGACGACTGGCTGCTCGTGGCCGGTGACGTCGCCGAACGCGCCGAATCCGTGATCGGGGTGCTCAAGACCTTGCGGGAACGCTTCGCGAAGGTCGTCTGGGTGCCCGGCAACCACGAGCTGTGGACCACCCAGAAGGACGAGTGTCAGCTCCGGGGCCAGGCGCGTTACGAGCATCTGGTCGAGCGGTGCCAGGAGATCGACGTCCTCACCCCGGAGGATCCGTACCCGGTGTGGGAACACCAGGAGAAGCCGCTCACGATCGCGCCGCTGTTCGTGCTGTACGACTACAGCTGGCGGACCCCCGCGGCCGAGGGGCTGCCGATGCTCGCCGCCATCGACCAGGCGCGCGAAGCGGGCGTGCTGTGCACGGACGAGTTCTTCCTGCACCCCGACCCGTACCCCAGCAGGCAGGCCTGGTGCGCCGACCGGGTGAAGATCAGCACGGAGCGGCTGGAGGCGATCCCCGAGGACCACGGGACGATCCTGATGTCGCACTGGCCGCTGCACCGGCACCCGACCGCGCCGCTGTATTTCCCGGAGTTCGCGCTGTGGTGCGGGACGACCGAGACCGAGGACTGGCACCAGCGGTTCCGGGCGGAGGTGGCCGTCTACGGGCACCTGCACATCCCGCGCTCCACCGAGGCGGACGGGGTGCGCTTCGAAGAGGTCTCGCTGGGCTATCCGCGTGAGTGGCGGAAGCGGGCGCGGGGGCCGATCCCGCTGCGCCGCATCTTCTGACCCGTCGCTTCCGGGCCGCGTTGACCTGGATGTCATGAAAGGGTCGTTCCTGACGTTTTTCGCCAGGAACGACCCTTTCATGACATCTGCGGGAGGAGAGCGCGGTCAGCCCCGCCCGGGACCGTCCTGGCCCGGACGACGGCGCCGCAGGTATCGCTCGAACTCGGCCGCGATCTTGTCCCCGCTCACGTCGTCCAGCGTGAACTCGGTTTCCGCGTCACCGCGCTCCTCGAGTCCCCGGACGTACTCGCTGATCTCCTCGTCCTCTTCGGCCATCTCGGTGACCGTCCGCTGCCACTCCTCGGCCTGCTCGGGCAGGGCGCCGAGCGGGATTTCGACGTCGAGGACGTCTTCGAGCTTGTGCAGCAGCGCCAGCGTCGCCTTGGGCGACGGCGGATGCGAGACGTAGTGCGGCACGGCCGCCCAGATCGAGACGGCCGGGACACCCGCCTGCACGCAGTAGTCCTGCAGGACCCCGACGATGCCGGTCGGCCCCTGGTAGTTGTTCAGCTCCAGGCCGAACTGCGAAGCGGTGTCCTTGTCGTACGCCGTTCCGGTGACCGGGACGGGCCGGGTGTGCGCGGTGTCGGCCAGCAGTGCGCCGAGGGTGACGACGGTGGCCACGTCCAGTTGCTGGATGTGCTCCAGCAGCTCGGCGCAGAAGGCGCGCCAGCGCATGTTCGGCTCGGGTCCCTGGACCAGCACGATGTCCCGGCTGAGACCCTCGGGACGGCACACCGAGAGCCGCGTGGTCGGCCAGTCGACCCTTCGGGTGACGCCGTCGACCATGCGCACGGTCGGTCTGCTCACCTGGAAGTCGTAGTACTCGTCCGGGCTCAGCTCGCTCAGCGGAGTCGCATCCCAGTTGAGCTGAAGATGCTCGACCGCCCGGCTGGCCGCGTCACCTGCGTCGTTCCATCCTTCGAAGGCGACGATCATGATCGGCTTGGTGTCATCCGGGTGGTCGCGGCCGGGCCGCTGGGTCTCGTCGACGGGCTCACTCACCGGACCAGCCTACGACCAGGCGGGTATTCACCGTTGAGCATGTCCGATCGCCTTCGCTCAGGGCGAACTACCCAGATCTTCGGTAACGCGACATTCCAGGCGCAATGCCACGGCGCCGACGTGATCGCGCCTCGGCTACCGTGGGGTACGGAACGTCGATTCGTGCAGGACCCGATCGTGAGGGGGAGCCGTGACCGAACCGTCCACACTGGACGGACTCGCCGCCGTGCTGTGGGATATGGACGGCACGCTGGTCGACTCGGAGAAGCTGTGGGACGTCGCCCTCTACGAGGCCGTCGAAACCCTCGGCGGCACGCTGACCGAAGAGCAGCGCCTGAGTCTCGTCGGGTCCAATATGGACGACACGGCCGCGTTCCTGCTGGAAGTGTGCGGCAAGCCCGTCACCCCGGAGTCGATCACGGAGATGGGGGAGTGGATCCGCGAGCGGACGGCCAACCTCTTCGACGGCCCCCTCCCGTGGCGTCCCGGCGCGCAGGAGCTGCTCGAACTGTTGCGCGCCAACGGGGTCCCGATGGCGCTGGTCACCTCCACCGAACGGTCGCTGACCGAGCTCGCGCTCAACACCATCGGCCGCGAGTACTTCGCCGCCACCGTCTGCGGTGACGAGGTCGATGGTCTGAACAAGCCCGAGGCCAGGCCGTATGAGCTGGCGACGGAGTTGCTGGGAGTCCCGGCTTCCCGGTGCGTCGCGATCGAGGATTCCCCGCCGGGCGCGGCTTCCGCCGTCGCGGCGGGCTGCACCGTCGTGGTGATCCCGAACGACGTCGACGTCGAACCGGGAGAGCGGCGCGTGTTCCGTTCGTCGCTGGTCGGTCTCGACGTGCCCACACTGACCGCGCTCCTGCCCTGACAGCCATGTCGCGTTTCCGCTAGACCGCACCCCGTGCGGTCGGTGATGCTTGCCGGGTGCATGAGGATTTCGAGCGTTGCGTGCGAGCGGTCCAGGCGAAGGACGCCCGGTTCGACGGCTGGTTCTTCACCGCCGTCCTGACGACGCGGATCTACTGCCGGGCGAGCTGTCCCGTCGTCCCGCCCAAACCGGAGAACATGTCGTTCTACCCGAGCGCGGCGGCCGCACAGGAGGCCGGCTTCCGCGCCTGCAAGCGGTGCCGACCGGACGCGAGCCCCGGTTCGCCGCAGTGGAACGAGCGCGCGGACGTCGTGGCCAGGGCGATGCGGCTGATCGCCGACGGCGTCGTCGACACCGACGGCGTGAGCGGGCTGGCCGCCCGGCTGGGCTACAGCGTCCGGCAGGTCGAGCGGCACGTGCGCGCCGAACTCGGCGCGGGCCCGCTCAGCCTCGCCAGGGCGCAGCGCGCGCAGACGGCGCGGTTGCTGATCGAGACGACCGGCCTGTCGATGATCGACGTCGCCCTCGCCGCGGGGTTCGGCAGCGTCCGGACCTTCAACGACACCGTCCGCGAGGTGTTCGCGCTGTCCCCGACCGAACTGCGGGCCCGCGTCCGCACCGCGCCGGCGACCGCGCCCGGGACGCTGAACCTGCGCCTGCCGTATCGCGAACCGCTGTTCCCGGACAACCTCTTCGGGCATCTGGTCGCGACCGGCGTCCCCGGCGTCGAGGAATGGCACGACGGCGCGTACCGGCGGACGTTGAGGTTGCCGCACGGCCCGGCCGTCGTCGCGCTCAAACCCGAAGACGGCTACATCGGTTGCCGGCTCACCCTGTCGGACCTGCGGGACCTCTCGACCGCGATCAGCCGCTGCCGCCGTCTGCTCGACCTCGACGCCGACCCGGTCGCGGTCGACGACGCCCTGGCGGCGGACAAGCTGCTCGGGCCACTCGTGGCCGCCGCACCGGGCAGGCGGGTGCCGAGGACGGTCGACGGCGACGAGTTCGCCGTCCGCGCCGTCCTGGGCCAGCAGGTCTCGACCGCCGCCGCCCGGACCCACGCCGCCCGGCTGGTCCTCGCGCACGGAGAGCCCGTCGACGATCCCGAGGGCGGGCTCACCCACGTCTTCCCGGACGCCGCCGCGCTCGCGGAGATCGACCCGGAGAGCCTCGCGATGCCGCAAAGCCGCAAGCGGACCCTGCTCGGCCTCGTCGCCGAACTGAACAACGGCGAACTCGACCTCGGCGCGGGAAGCGACTGGCAGCGCGCCCGGGAACAGTTGAACGCGCTGCCCGGCTTCGGGCCGTGGACGGTCGAGAGCATCGCGATGCGCTCGCTCGGCGACCCGGACGCTTTCCTGCCGACCGACCTCGGAGTCAAGGTCGCCGCGAAGGGGCTCGGGCTCACCCCTGCAGAGTTCTCCGCGCACGCCGAACGCTGGCGTCCGTGGCGCGCCTACGCCGTCCAGCATCTCTGGGCGACCGGGGATCACCCGATCAACCGGCTGCCCGCCGCCTGAGTTCCGAGGAGCGCCATGCGCACGCACACCGTCATCGACAGCCCGTACGACCGGCTGACCCTGGTCGCCGACGGCGAGAGCCTCTGCGGTCTGTACATGGTCCGGCAGCGCCACCGTCCGGACGAGGAGACTTTCGGCCACCCGGATCCGGGCGCGCCGCTCTTCGTGGAGACCGAGAAGCAGCTCAAGGAGTACTTCGCGGGTCAGCGGAAGGACTTCGAACTTCCGCTGAGCTTCGGCGGCACCGACTTCCAGCGGATGGTCTGGGAAGGCCTGCTCGGCATCCCGTATGGCGAGACGGTCTCCTACGGCGAACTCGCCGACCGCCTCGGCAGGCCCACCGCGTCGCGCGCCGTCGGGCTCGCGAACGGGAAGAACCCGATCGGCATCATCGTGCCGTGCCATCGCGTGATCGGCTCCAACGGCGATCTGACCGGTTACGGCGGTGGTGTCGAACGGAAGCGGCACCTGCTCGACTTCGAGCGGGGCGGCGCGGCGCTGTTCTGAGGTGTGACGCGAGCGGCAACACACCGGCCCGGGGCAGCGCGACCCGAGCGCGGATGGAAGGATCTCCAGACTGTGAAGACCTTCGATGAGCTGTTCGCCGAGCTTGCCGAGCGCGCCCGTACGCGCCCCGACGGTTCCGGCACCGTCGCCGCGCTGGACGCGGGAGTGCACGCACAGGGCAAGAAGGTGCTCGAAGAGGCGGGCGAGGTGTGGATCGCCGCCGAGCACGAATCCGACGACAGGCTCGCGGAGGAGATTTCACAGCTGCTGTACCGGTTGCAGGTGCTCATGATCGGCCGTGGCCTGTCGAAAGAGGATGTGTACCGGTACCTGTGACGCGTCCGCGTCCGGAGAACCAAGGAGAAGCAATGCTGCGTGTCGCCGTGCCGAACAAGGGAGCCCTCGCCGCCGCCGCGTCGGAGATGCTCGGAGAGGCCGGCTACCGCAAGCGACATGAGGCCCGCGATCTGACCGTCCTGGACACGGTCAACGAGGTCGAGTTCTTCTTCTTGCGCCCCAAGGACATCGCGATCTACGTCGGATCCGGCGAGCTGGACCTCGGCATCACCGGCCGCGACCTCGCGCTCGACTCCGGCGCCCCGGTGGAGGAGATCCTCGGCCTCGGCTTCGGCGGGTCCACCTTCCGGTACGCCGCGCCTTCGGGCCGGGACTGGAAGGTCGAGGACCTGCAGGGCAAGCGCCTCGCGACGTCGTACCCGAGGCTCGTGCGGGAGAACCTGAAGCAGCACGGGGTGGAGGCGGAGGTCATCCGCCTCGACGGCGCGGTCGAGATCTCGATCCAGCTCGGTGTGGCCGACGCTATCGCCGACGTCGTCGAGTCCGGGCGTTCGCTGCGCCAGCACAACCTCGTGGCCTTCGGGGACCCGATCTGCGTGTCCGAGGCCGTGCTGCTCCAGCGCGCCGGGACCGAGCACACCCGGCCCAAGGACCAGCTGCAGGCACGGCTGCAGGGCGTCGTGTTCGCCCAGCACTACATGATGCTGGACTACGACTGCCCGCGTTCGCTGCTCGACGCGGCCATCGCCATCACGCCGGGTCTCGAATCCCCGACCGTCGCTCCGCTGGCGGACGCGGACTGGGTGGCCGTGCGGGCGATGGTGCCGCGCAAGGAGGTCAACCGGATCATGGACGAGCTCGCCGAGACCGGCGCCAAGGCCGTCCTGGCCTCGGACATCCGGGCCTGCCGCCTCTGACACTGCTCCAGAACGCCATGAATGGTCCGTTCCTTGCAGATTTTGCAAGGAACGGACCATTCATGGCATGCGCTACCGGGGCCGGTTCGGCTTCTTGGGCATGAGGTCGTAGAGCCGCTTCCGGGCGCCGTTGTCGTTGGCGCTGCGGGTCACCGAGACCTCGGTGATGAAGTCCTCGAAGACGAACTCCTCGTCCGCGGGCACGATCGCCGCGGCCGGGTGGTTCGTCGCGTACCCGTCCAGCGTTTCCGCGATCTCCCGGAACGACAGCGCCTGCAGTGTTTCCGGTGCGTACGTGGTCACCGGGACACCGTGCGCGGCCGCCTCGTTCATCACCACACCCAGCGGGATGTGCGAGAGCATCGGGATCCCGAAGGTGTACAGCTCCTGCAACGCGGCCGCCGCGTAATGCGAGACCGGCCGGCGGTACAGCCCCGGAACCAGGCCGTAGTAAGCGATCGGCGGACGGCCGACGGTCTGTTCGACGTACCGCACCTGGTCCGAAAGCAGGCGCAGCGCCCGGATGCTGGTCCGGTCCGGCTGCACCGGCACCAGGATCCCGTGCGAAGCGGCCAGCGCGTTGTTGGTCAGCACGTCGAGCGCGGGCGGGCAGTCGATGATGATGTGGTCGTAGTTGGCGAACTGGATGACCCTGGCGAGCTGCCAGCCGGGGACGCGGAACTGGTCCAGCCGCCGGATGAGGTCGAACATTCCCGGCGACGTCGGGATGACGTCGAACGCGCCACCCCGCCCGAGGTTGCTGCGCGGATGCCGCACCGCGAGTTCCTCGATCGAGCCCTTCCACACCTTGGTCAGGGCTTTTGCCAGGCTGGGCATATCGGGCGCGACTTCGTCGAGCCCGAGAAGTTCGGTCGTCGCGTGGCCCTGTGGGTCGAGGTCGATCAGCAGCACCCGGCGACCGCGTTCGGCCAAAGCGGCCGCCGCGCCCACGCTGAGTGAGGTCTTGCCGACCCCGCCTTTCTGGTTGACCACCGAGGTGATCTGCATGCCGAAGCGCTCCCTGCGTCTGTTGTTCCGGGAAGGCTATTGGAAACACGCCGAGAAAGCGCGTCTATCAGCCCGCCTGTCGCGGTCGCACCAGGAGAGCCTGTGCTCCGGAGGCGATCGGGCCGGAGACGTCGTGCAGGGTCGTGGTCGCCGTTCCAATGCCGTTCGGGCCGACCAGGGTGGCCGCGTCGACGCCGATCCAGTCGCCCAGCGGCGGGCGGCGGAGGTGCACGGTCAGCTCGGAGTTGATGAACCACCACTCGCGCGGGTCGAGGAAATTCGAAATCCCGTTGCCCGAGTCCGCCAGGACGAACAGCCGCTGCAGCGCGCTCGGCTTCTCCCCGTCCACGAGTGCGACACGCTGACGACCCCAGACCGTCGCCGGCCCGGGCTCGTCCAGCGCGCCCTCGACACGCCGCCACTCGACGGCGTCGAGGTAGCCGCCGTGCCAGCCTTCCGGCCAGTTCGACGTCGGGAGGTCGTCCGGCGGCGGCAGCGCGGGGCCTTCCGCCGTGGCCACGGCGGTGGTGTCCGAGGTCGCGATGCGCCACGCCGAGGCACGGCCGACCACTCGCTCCCCGTGGGAGAGCTCCGCTTCCAGCCACTCCACCGACCGTCCCGGTCGTTCCACCCAGGCCCGTACCGAAAGCTCCTTCAGCGGGGCGGGCCCGAGGATCTCGATCGTCACCCGCGCCAGCTGGCTGACGTGCGGTGCCTCGACGTCCTCCAGCGCGCGGACCAGCAACGCCGACGGCGGCCCGAAGTGCTGCGCGTCCGGGGTCCACGGGCCGGCGGTGTGCCGGGTCGGGAGGAAGAGCCCCTCGCCGGTCGGTACATAGAAGGCATCCGTCACGAAAGGCACCCTAGTCCGCGCGGTCCAATACGGACTCCTCGCCGGGATCCGGTTCCGGCCAGCCGGGGTACGGCGGGGGAGTGCCGCCGTACTGCGGGCAGAGCGCCTGGTGGTCGCACCACGCGCAGAGTTTGCTCGGATTGGGCCGGAAATCGCCGGTCTTGCCCGCTTTGAGGATCGCCTGCCAGATCGCCTCCAGCGTGCGCTCGAAGCGGATCAGCTCGCCCTCGTCGGGCGTGTACGCGAGGGACTGGCCGTCGGTGAGGTACATCAGTTTCAGCTGACGTGGCACGACACCGCGAAGCCGCCAGAGGACCACGGCGTAGAACTTCATCTGGAACATCGCCTTGGCCTCGCCGATCTCGCGGGGCGCGGCGCCGGTCTTGTAGTCGACGACCCGGATCTCGCCGGTCGGCGCCACGTCCAGCCTGTCGACGTAGCCCCGCAGCAGCACTCCGGAGCCCAGCTCGATCTCGACGTGCAGCTCACACGCCTCGGGCTCCAGACGGCGCGGATCTTCCAGGCCGAAGTACGTGTCGACGAGCTGCTCGGCCGACGAGAGCCATGAGGTGACGGCCTCAGGGTCGTCCTGATCGAACAGCTCGATCCACTCCGGACGTTCCGCGGACAGGTCTTCCCACGCCGGCGCGAGCAGCTCCTTGGCCTGCGGCGGGGTGCGTTCGGCCTGCGGGAGGGAGAACAGGCGCTCCAGCACCGAATGCACCAGCGTGCCGCGGAGCTGGGCCTTCGTCGGGATCTCGGGAAGTCTGTCCACCGCGCGGAAGCGGTAGAGCAGCGGGCACTGCTTGAAGTCGCTGGCACGCGACGGGGACAGGGCCGGCCGACGGCGCGGGACTTCGGCGCCGGGCGGCGGATCGGCGGTGACCGTGTCGGTGTCGGGCATGGGAGAAGGGTATCGCCGGGCACCGACAGTTTCGGGACCGCAACGCACCGGAGCGGCATGACGGACACCACCCGGACGGGAAGGGCGGGTTACCAGCACCCCACACCTGGACATCTACGCTCTGACACATGGCGGTGACGGGTGAGCAGGGCCCGCCTCGACGAGGCGTGGCACCGGAGGGTGGTCTCCTGCTGTTCCGTGTCTCCGGGATTCCCGTGCTGCTCGCCCCTTCGTGGTGGATCGGTTCCCTGATCATCGTGGTGCTCTACACGCCACTGGTCGGACGGCTCCTGCCCGGCGCGACGACGCTGACCTCGTGGCTGCTGGCGGCCGCGTTCGCGGTCCTTCTCGGACTTTCGGTGCTCGCGCACGAACTCGGGCACTGCCTGGTGGCCTTGCGGCTCGGCATCCCCGTCCGGCGCCTGCGCCTGTTTCTGCTCGGCGGTCTTTCGGAGGTCGCGAGGACTCCCCGCCAGCCGCGTCAGGAAGGTCTCGTCGCCGCCGCCGGGCCGGTGGTTTCGTTGCTGCTCGGCGGTTTCTGCGGGCTGCTCATGTTCGCCGTCCCGGGCGAGAGCGCGGCGTGGCTGCTCATCGCCGAATGCGCCGTCGCGAACTTCGCCGTCGGGATCTTCAACCTCCTGCCCGGGCTCCCGCTCGACGGCGGACGGCTCGTGCGGGCCGGGGTCTGGGCGGCCACGGGCCGCCGGGAGAAGGGCACCCGGGCCGCGGTCGCCGGGGGCGGCGTCGTCGCGGCGGGACTGGTCGTCTGGGCACTGTGGGGCCTGGCGGCCGGCAGCGAGGACCGGTGGCTCCGGCTCGGTGTCTGCGTCGTGACGGCGTGGTTCGTGATCCTCGGCGCGCGAAGCGAACTCGCCGCCGAAACACGCCGAGGCTGGCCCGAGGGCGTGCGGCTGAGCGAGCTCGTCCGGCCCGTTCTCCAGCTTCCCGCGGAGAGCCCCGTCTCGGACGCGCTTGCCGCTTCCGCGGGCCGCGGAGTGGTCCTGGTGCGCGCCGACGGAGTCGCGGCCGGACTGCTCGACGAGACGGCGGCCGCGCACCTGGCGGGGACTTCGCCGCACGCGCCCGCGGAGATGGCCGCGGAACCGATCCGCGCCGAAACCGTGCTGCTCTCCTCGGAGTCGGGGGAGGAGATCGCCGAGCGCGTCCGCGAAACCGCCGCCTGGCAGTTCCTCGTCGTGGACGACGAAGGCAGGCCGGCGGGGGTGCTCCGGCGTGAGGACCTGCGCGCCGCGATGACCCGGAGCCGACCCCCGGCGTAGCGCGGTACGGCCACCTGCGAGGATCGGTCGTCGATCAGTACGCGGGTATGGAGGTTCAGTGTCGGTCCGAGGGCCGTTTCGTGTTGGTGACCGGGTTCAGCTGACCGACTCCAAGGGGCGGCACTACACCATGGTCCTCGCCGAGGGACAGCAGTATCACACCCATCGCGGCGCTTTGGCGCACGACGACGTGATCGGGGCACAGGAGGGTTCGGTCGTCACCTCGGCCGGCGGCAGCCACTATCTGGCGCTGCGCCCGCTGCTGCCGGACTACGTGTTGTCGATGCCGCGTGGCGCGCAGGTGATCTACCCGAAGGACGCCGCGCAGATCGTCATGTGGGGCGACATCTTCCCGGGCGCGCGGGTGCTGGAGGCGGGCGCCGGTTCGGGCGCGCTGACCTGTTCGCTGCTGCGGGCGGTCGGTTCGGAAGGGACCGTGCAGTCCTACGAGATCCGGGATGACCACGCGGAGCACGCCGAACGGAACGTCGAGAAGTTCTTCGGCCACAAACCGGACAACTGGTCGCTGACCGTCGCGGACCTGTCGACGCACACCGGAGAGGTCGACCGCGTCGTCCTCGACATGCTGGCGCCTTGGGACCAGCTCGAGACGGTCGCCGCGCATCTGGTGCCCGGAGGCGTCCTCACGGTCTATGTGGCGACGGTCACACAGCTTTCGCGGATCACGGAAGCCTTGCGGGACCAGCAGTGCTGGACCGAGCCGGAGTCGTGGGAGACGCTCATGCGGCCCTGGCACGTCGTGAGCCTCGCGGTGCGGCCGGATCACCGGATGGTCGCGCACACCGCCTTCCTGCTGACGGCGCGCCGTCTGGCGGACGGGACCGTGTCGCCGCGGGTCCACCGCCGCTCCGGCAAGGGCTGACCCGGCCGAAAGTGGCTTTCACAACGGCCGCCCCCAGACCGGGCTGTGCCGACGGGTCGTGAGTGGCGAATCGTGTTCTAACCCCACTTGCCACTCACGACCACCTGTGGGCCTTCACGGAGCACAACGCAAGTTGCAAGCGGACAGACGCCCCTTCGGCGAGTTTCGTCAGCGCTCGGCCGACATCACGGCACGCACCACTTGCCGTCGCGCTTCTTCAAGGGAAAAGGCGTGTCCTTCCGGCCGCCCGCGCCCTCGACGTGCACCGTCACGGTGGCCGAGTCGCCGCCGACCGTCGGCGGGTCCGGGACGGTCGCGGACACCTTGCCCGCGGCCTCCCACTTCCGTTTGAGCGCGGCCAGATCGGCCGAAGACTGCTGGACGCAGGTGAGCTTGCCGAACGCCGTCGCGTCGTGATTGACGATGGCGGCGGCGATCGCCTTGCCGACCACCTCGACCGCCGCCACGTCCGGATCCACCGGGACCGGACGGGACGAACTCGGCCAGGACGTGGGCGCCACCGAATCCGGCGCGGCCGGTTCGGAGCCGGACGGGGCCACCAGGAGCAGCCCTACCACGACACCGACCACGACCGCGCCGCATCCGGCGAGAACGGCGATCAGCCTGCTGGACACCGGTTCCGGGTCAGCTCTTGCCGCCGGTGAAGCACCAGAGGTCGGACTCCTTCTTGAAGTTCAAGTTGCCCGAGTCGGTCTTGCTGCCCTGAGTGACCTTCGCGGGCTGCTTGGCGGAGTCCCCGGTGACCTGCATGTCGCCGGTCGCCTCCATCTTGATGTCCTTCGCGATGGGGACTTCGTCCTTCGTGTTCACGCTGCGGCAGGCCGACTGCGCGACGGTCTTCCCGTCACCCGAGTTGTAGGCCGCGATGACCGCCTGCGCCACCTCCTGCGGCGTCGCCTTGCCCAGCGGAGCCGGCCCCGTGCCCTTGGGGGACGACGAGGTGCTCGGCGAGCTGGACTTGCTCCGGGTCGAGGAAGTGGACGGCTTCGAGGACGAAGCGGAACCCGTCGGAGCGGCGCTGCTGGAACTGGCGGGCGGAGCCGCGGTCGGGTTGTCGTCACCCGAGTTCAGCGCGATGACGAGGGCGGTGACACCGCCACCGACCAGCACGACCGCGCCGATCGCGATCCCGACGATCAGACCGGTCTTCTTTTTCTTGGGCGGCTCGCCCCCGTAGCCGCCTTCCTGCGGGTAGGCGTTGTAGCCGCCCTGCTGCTGCCCGTACGGATCCGCCTGGCCGAACTGCTGCGTGGCACCGGGGTATCCCTGCTGGGGCTGGGGGCCGCTCTGCGGGTACCCGCCCTGCTGCTGGCCGTACGGGTCCTGTCCGTACTGACCGGGCTGCTGCTGGCCGTACTGGCCGCCACCGGGGTATCCCTGCTGCGGCTGGGGGCCGCTCTGCGGGTACCCGCCCTGCTGCTGGCCGTACGGATCCTGTCCGTAGCCGCCGGGCTGTTGCGGCGGGTAAGTCATGGCTGTTGCCCCCTAGCTGTTCTGCGAAAATGCTCAACACGACCTGCCGGTCCGCCTCCCCGGCGAACGTCGGCCCGATGCTAGCCACCGAGCCGGATCGCCGCTCGATTAGGGCCGAACTGATACCGGAAACCCGTTTGCACCCGGACGGAGCCGGGTAGCCCGCCGCAGGTCAGGCCAGGTGGACGGAATGTGACCAGGAGAGTGCCGGACCCGGCACCGGGATGGCCCCTTGCGCGGCACGGAGGTACGTGCTGTCAGGTCGTCCGGAACGCGACGCGCCGATCTTGTGATGCGGAAAGGCCTTTTATTGTCGGTGATCGCCGGTACCGTGGAATGAAAAGCACTCCGAGGAGGTGCCCGATGCATCATGACCTTCCCGGAGGTCGGCGCGAGGAGGCCGACCCTTCAGAAACGACCGGAGCTGGAACCACGTCCGACGAGCAGGCACGTCAAATTCGCTTCCTCGAGGAGGAAGTAGCCCTGTTGCGCCGGAAGCTCACCGATTCGCCACGTCAGAACCGAGTGCTGGAGCAGCGACTCGCCGAGGCGTCGGAACGAGTGAGCCAACTCACGGAACGCAACACGAAACTGGTCGAAACGCTCCGCGAGGCGCGTGGCCAGTTGCTCGCGTTGCGAGAGGAGGTCGACAGGCTGGCCCAGCCTCCGAGCGGTTACGGCGTGTTCGTCACCGCGTACGAGGACAACACGGTGGACGTGTTCACCGCGGGCCGCAAGATGCGGGTTTCGGTCTCACCCGCGGTGGAGGTCTCGTCGCTGCAGCGCGGACAGGCGTTGCGGCTCAACGAGGCGCTCACCGTCGTCGAAGGCGGTGACTTCGAGCGGATCGGCGAGGTCTGCGCGCTGCGCGAGGTGCTGGCACCGGACGTCGAGGGCGGCAGCCCCCGTGCGCTGGTGGTCGGGCACGCGGACGAGGAGCGGGTCGTCCTGCTCTCCGATCCGCTGGCCGAGCAGCCCCTCAAGCCGGGCGATTCCCTGCTGGTGGACTCGAAGGCCGGTTACGCCTACGAGCGCGTGCCGAAGGCGGAGGTCGAGGATCTCGTGCTCGAGGAGGTGCCCGACGTCCGCTACGAGGACATCGGTGGCCTCGGCAGGCAGATCGAGCAGATCCGCGACGCCGTCGAGCTTCCGTTCCTGCACGCGGATCTCTACCAGGAGTACCAGTTGCGCCCGCCCAAGGGCGTGCTGCTCTACGGGCCTCCTGGCTGCGGTAAGACCCTCATCGCGAAGGCGGTGGCCAACTCGCTCGCCAAGAAGGTCGCGGAAGCACGCGGCGACGCGGCGGACGGGAAGTCCTACTTCCTGAACATCAAGGGTCCGGAGCTGCTGAACAAGTTCGTCGGGGAGACCGAGCGGCACATCCGCCTGATCTTCCAGCGGGCTCGGGAAAAGGCCTCCGAAGGCACTCCGGTGATCGTGTTCTTCGACGAGATGGACTCGATCTTCCGCACTCGCGGTTCGGGCGTGTCCTCCGACGTGGAGACCACGATCGTCCCGCAGCTGCTTTCGGAGATCGACGGTGTCGAGGGCCTGGAGAACGTCATCGTCATCGGCGCCTCCAACCGCGAGGACATGATCGACCCGGCGATCCTGCGGCCGGGCCGGCTCGACGTCAAGATCAAGATCGAGCGTCCGGACGCCGAAGGCGCGAAGGACATCTTCTCCAAGTACCTGTCCGACGGTCTGCCGATCCATTCGGACGACCTCGCCGAGTTCGGCGGCGATGTGCGGGCGACGTTCGACGCGATGATCCAGCACACGGTCGAGCGGATGTACGAGGAGACGGACGAGAACCGGTTCCTCGAGGTCACCTACGCCAACGGTGACAAGGAAGTCCTGTACTTCCGCGACTTCAACTCGGGCGCGATGATCCAGAACATCGTGGACCGGGCGAAGAAGTCGGCGATCAAGTCGGTGCTGGAGACCAAGCAGCCCGGCCTCCGCGTGCAGCATCTGCTGGACGCGATCGTCGACGAGTTCGCGGAGAACGAGGACCTGCCCAACACCACCAACCCGGACGACTGGGCCCGGATCTCCGGCAAGAAGGGCGAGCGGATCGTCTACATCCGTACGCTCGTCACCGGCAAGAACCAGGATTCGGGGCGGGCGATAGACACCGCCACGAACACCGGTCAGTACCTGTAAAGCGGTCCGAAGGGGCCCTTCACCGCGGCAAATGCGGTGAAGGGCCCCTTCGTCACATGGTTGCTTCGGCGGCCGCGGGTTCCGCGACCTTCTTGCGCGGGCTCAGCCGCCCGTGCGCGGCCAGGATCCCGAGAACGACGAGCAACGCGCCGACGGGCTGGTTCCACGCCAGCGGCTCGTCGAGCACCAGGACGCCGAGCAGCACGCCGACCACGGGTGTGAGGTAGGTCACCGCCGACGCGTTCGACGCGCCCCACGCCGCGATGATCGACGCGTTCCAGGCGTACGCGAGCCCGGTGCCCAAGGCCCCGAGCGCGATCATGCTGAGGACGATCGGCGTGTCGAGGTTCACCGGCGTCGTCGCGATGAACGGCGCGAGCAGCAGCATCACGACGGCGCCGCAGCAGACCTGCCCGAGCGCGATGGTCGGCGCGTCGAGGTTCCGCCAGGAGATGAACCGCCGCACGTAGACGAACGAGATCCCGTAGCAGGTCGTCGCGCCGAGGCAGGCCAGCTGCGCGGTCAGCTCGTGCGAGACGTCGATCCCTTGCCAGACCCCGACGATGGTGAGCACGCCGAGGAACCCGAGGGCCAGACCGGTCGTGCGGGCCTTCGTGAACCGCTCGGACGGCAGCGCTGCCGCGGCGACGAGCATGGTGATCAGCGGGGTCGTCGCGTTGAAGATGCTGGCGAGCCCGGACGAGATGTACTGCTCGGCCCAGGAGAAGAGCAGGAACGGGATGACGCACAGCAGCACGGAAACGACCGCGAGATGGCCCCAGACGGCCGGATCACGGGGGAGTGGCTTGCGGCGCCAGGCGGCGATGGCGATCAGCGCCACGGCGCCGAGGCAGACCCGCGAAAGCGCCACCTGGGCGGGCGACAAACCGGTGAGCCCGACTTTGATGAACAGAAAACTCGCACCCCATACGATCGCGAGCGCCGCGAATCGGATCGCGATACCGAAACGTCCCAATTGTCCTTCTCCTGAGTTCTCAACTTCGAGCTCAGTGAATCGGGAATCCACTTTGCGCTCCAGCGGTTTTCGGACGATGTGTCCGAAAACTCGCGCGTGGCGTTGCCGCGCGCCGAGCGTATAACGACCTATACTCACGGGCTGTGAGCGAATCCCCCGGGCGCCCGCGTGCGCCGATCACCGAAGCCGATGTCCTGGCGTGGCTGGAAACGACGGCCGCCGCCGTCCAGGCGGGCGAGATGAGCGCCCCTGAGCTCATCGAGCTGCTGGGCGAGTTGCGGCGCGCCTCCGCGGCCTGCGCCGACGCGTCCGACTGGGCGTTGCTCGCCGCCAGGGAGGAGGGCGCCAGCCTCCGTCAGATCGCGCCGGTGTTCGGCAAGGGTTACGTTCGGGCCCCGGCGGCCCGCCTCGAAAAGCTCCACCGGCAGGCGCAGAACTCGAGCCAATGGCTCGCGATCCTCCGCCACAAGAACGAAGGAGCCCGGTGACAGACTCGGAGACCGGCGACCGGATCGCCGTCGGACTGGCGGCGCTCGGCAGGCCCGCGTACATCAACCTCGGCCGGGCCGACGCGCTCCCGCCCGGACGCGAGTTCGAGGCGATGCGCGCGGCGACGTACGACGTGCTGGACGACGCCTACCGCGCGGGCGTCCGGTGGATCGACGTCGCCCGTTCGTATGGTTCCTCGGAGGAGTTCCTCTCCGGCTGGCTCGCCGATCGCGCCCACCGCGACGTGACGGTGTCCAGTAAATGGGGCTACCGCTACGTGGGGGAGTGGAAGCTCGACGCGGACGTGCACGAGATCAAGGAGCACACCGCGGCGCGGTTCGCCGAGCAGTGGGCGGAAACCGTTGGCCTGCTGGGGAAAGCCGTCTCGCTGTACCAGGTCCACTCGCTCACTGTGGACAGTCCGTTGTTCACCGACGAGCGGCTGATCGAGGCGCTGGCCGGACTCGCCGCCGATGGTGTCCCGGTCGGTTTCTCCACGTCCGGCCCCGCGCAGGCCGACGCGATCCGCCGCGCGTTCGAGCTGGAGGTGGCCGGGACACCCGTCTTCAGTGCCGTGCAGTCGACGTGGAATCTGCTCGAACCCTCCGTCGGCCCCGCGCTCGCGGAGGCCCGCGCCGCCGGGAAACAGGTGCTGGTCAAGGAAACCGTCGCGAACGGGCGGCTGGTGGTCGAGCCGCCGCCGGTGCTCGCGCGGATCGCGCGGGAGCACGGGGCGGGCCCGGACGCGGTGGCGATCGCGGCCGTCCTGGCACAGGACTGGCGGCCGGTCGCGGTCATCGGCCCGTCGAGCACGGCCCAGCTCGCGGAGAATCTCGTTGCCGCGAAGGCGAAGCTGACCGCCGACGAGCTCTCCGAACTGGGCGCGCTCGCCGAAGAACCAGTCGCCTACTGGCGGCACAGGTCCTGCCTCGGCTGGCACTGAGGGACTGGACTAGTCTCGCGGCAAACGTCAGGCGGGACACCGGGGAGGCTCGAGGGTGCGTCATCGGCAGGTGCTCGCGGTGGCGACGGTCGCGCTGTTCGGTCTGTCGGGATGCGCCGACCGGCCCAACGACCTCGACACCTACTACGACGACCCGACGCCGACGCCCACGGTCGAACCCGCGCAGCCTTCGGTCAAGCCGCAGGCCGCCCCGGTCCCGCCGTCGTCGACCCGGGCTCCGGTCCCCGCGGCGGTTTCCGCCGCTCTGCTGACCGACGAGGACGTCGCCGAGGAAGAGGTCGCCCCGGGCGAGAGCAAGGTGTCCGGCTGTCTGACCGGTCTGACCCGCGGCACGAGCCGGTCCACGGCGTGGTCGTACCCGAGCGGTTCGACGCTGGAACATCAGGTCACGGAGTACACCGACCGCGAGGCGGCGGACGTCGTCGCCCAGGCGGAGTGCGACGGCAAGAAGCTCACGCTGACGAAGCAGACCGGCATCGAAGCCCAGCGCGCCTGGTGTGAAGGCGCGACGTGCACGGTGTTGCTCGCCAAGGGGAAACTCGTCTCCGCCCTCAGCGTGACCGCCGGGACCGAGGCGCGTGCGACGGACGCGGCGAAGCGGCTGCTGCCGACGGTCGCGCAGCGCCTCCGTTCGGCCTAGCGGGCGTCTTCCCGCCGGAACCACTCCAGCGCGCCGAGGCGTCCGTCCGGGATGAACCGGCTCTCCGGATCGTCGAGCCACGAACGCAACTCGGTCAGCGTCAGCCAGCGTCCTTCGACCACTTCGGACGGTTGATGGACGAAGGGTCCGTCCCAGCGCGTTTCGAAGGCGAAGTTGTGGCAGCGGATCGTGTCGTCGTCGGTGATGTGGACGAAGAGCGGCCGCAGTTCCACCCCGTGAACACCGAGTTCTTCACCCAGCTCGCGGCGGGCGCACTCCTCCGGTGACTCGCCTGCCGCGACGATGCCGCCGGCCCAGCAGTCCCAAGTGGAGGGATAGACATCCTTGGTGGCAGTACGGAGATGCACGTAGACGCGCTCTCCATCACCCGAACGGACCAATACCACGCCGGCCGCGTGCCAGAGGCCCTCGGCGCGGACCCGGGAACGGGTGGCCGCTCCCGCGGCGGTTCCGGCGAGGTCATAGAGCGCAACGAGTTCGTCACTGCCTGACATGGGGGGCATCGTCGCACGCCTCCGACCCCGTAGGGTGGTGGGTATGCGGCGGATCATGGGAACCGAAGTCGAGTACGGCATCGCGGTGCCGGGCGACGCGACGGCGAACCCGGTACTCACCTCGACACAGGTCGTGCTCGCCTACGCGGCCGCGGCGGACATCCCGCGGGCGAGGCGGGCACGGTGGGACTACGAGGTGGAGTCGCCCCTGCGCGACGCCCGCGGGTTCGACCTGACCGGCCCGAGCGGCCCGGGACACGACCCGGACGTCGAGGACCTCGGCGCGGCGAACGTGATCCTGACCAACGGGGCGCGGCTGTACGTCGACCACGCTCACCCGGAGTACTCGGCGCCCGAGGTGACGAACGCGCGCGACGCGGTCATCTGGGACAAGGCGGGGGAGCGGGTCATGGAGGAGGCGGCGCGCAAGGCCGCCACCGTCCCCGGCCAGCCGCCGTTGCAGCTGTACAAGAACAACGTCGACGGCAAGGGCGCGAGCTACGGCACGCACGAGAACTACCTGATGCAGCGTTCGACCCCGTTCACCGCGGTGATCGCGGGACTGACGCCGTTCTTCGCGTCCCGCCAGGTGGTCACCGGGTCGGGTCGCGTCGGTGTCGGGCAGCAGAGCGAGGAAGCGGGCTTCCAGCTCTCGCAGCGTTCCGACTACATCGAGGTCGAGGTCGGCCTGGAGACGACGCTCAAACGCGGCATCATCAACACGCGCGACGAGCCGCACGCCGACGCGGACAAGTACCGGCGGCTGCACGTCATCATCGGGGACGCCAACCTCGCCGAGTACTCGACGTACCTCAAGGTCGGGACGACGGCGCTGGTGCTGGACCTGATCGAGGCCGGCATCCGGTTCGACGACCTGAAACTCGACGAGCCGGTGCGGGCGGTGCACCAGATCAGCCACGACCCCACGCTGAAGGCGAAGGTGTCGCTGGCCAACGGGCGGAAGTACACCGGGCTGGACCTCCAGTTCGCCTATCACGAGATCGCGTCGGCGAACCTGGAGCGCACCGGCGCGGACGAGGCCTCCAAGGAGGTCCTGCGGGTCTGGGGCGAGATCCTGGACGCGCTGGCGCGGGACCCCCAGGAATGCGCGGACAGGCTGGACTGGCCGGCGAAGCTGCGGTTGCTCGAGGGCTACCGCGCGCGCGACCAGCTGGCCTGGGGCGCGCCGCGGCTGCGGCTGGTCGACCTGCAGTACTCGGATGTCCGGCTGGACAAGGGTCTGTACAACAGGCTCGTCACCAGGGGTTCGATGAAGCGCCTGGTGTCCGAGGAGGAGGTGCTGGAGGCGGTCACGACCCCGCCTTCCGACACCAGGGCCTATTTCCGGGGCCGCACGCTGGAGAAGTACGCCAACTCCATCGCCGCGGCGTCCTGGGATTCGGTCATCTTCGACGTCGGCAGGGAATCGCTGGTGCGGATCCCGACGTTGGAGCCGTTGCGGGGCACGAAGGCCCACGTGGGGAAGTTGCTGGACGACTCCGCGACCGCCGAGGAGCTGGTGGAGGCGCTCACCGGTTCGGACTAGCGGTATTTCCTTTCATCGGGGTTAAGCGATCACGGATCCCACGGAATGTCGGGACCGCTGGGTAGGCTAGGAAACATCGGCCACACCGGGAGGCGAGATGGCTCAGGAAAAGATCGAAAAGCACGGCGGAGGCGACTCGGACGAAGAGTTCGAGGGCGGCGGTCCGGCGGGCCAGGAGCGGCGCGAGAAGCTCGGTGAGGACGTCGACACGATCCTCGACGAGATCGACGACGTACTCGAAGAGAACGCCGAAGACTTCGTGCGCGCGTACGTGCAAAAGGGCGGCGAGTAACCGTCTTCCGGCGGCCTTCGCGGCCGCCTGTGCGGAGCCGGCGGATCACACAGATTGGAACTTTGAGCACGTATGGAACACACCTCGGGTAAGTCGGCGCTGCCCGCCGCGTACTTCTCGTCGGCGACCTCGTCGTTCTCGGACTTCCTTCGGGCGCAGGCGCCCGAGCTGCTCCCGGAGCGGCGTGTCGCGGCCGGGTCGGGCGGGCTGGACGCGCCGCACGGAACGACGATCGTCGCGGTCAAGTTCGCGGGCGGGGTGCTGATCGCCGGTGACCGGCGGGCGACGTCGGGCAACCTGATCGCTTCGCGGGACATGGAGAAGGTTCACGTCACCGACGAGTACTCGGCGGTGGGCATCGCGGGCTCGGCCGGGCTGGCGATCGAGATGGTGCGGCTGTACGCGGTCGAACTGGCGCACTACGAGAAGATCGAGGGTGTTTCGCTCTCGCTCGACGGCAAGACGAACAAACTCGCGGGGCTGGTGAAGTCCAACCTGGAGATGGCGATGGCGGGGCTGGCCGTGCTGCCGCTGTTCGTCGGGTACGACCTCGACGCGGAGGACGCGAAGCACGCGGGCCGGATCGTCTCGTACGACGCGACGGGCGGCCGCTACGAGGAGAGCGCCGGTTACCACGCGATCGGATCTGGTTCGCTGTTCGCGAAGGGTTCGCTGAAGAAGCTGCACGACCCGGACGCGGACGCCGAAGCCGCGATCCGGACGGCGGTGGAGGCGTTGTACGACGCGGCGGACGACGACACCGCGACCGGCGGACCGGATCTGGTGCGCCGGATCTTCCCGACGATCGTGACGGTCACCGCGGAGCAGGGTGCGGTGGCGTTGCCGCTGGAGCAGACGACCGCGGTGGCCGAAGCGGTCGTGGCCGCCCGAGCCGAGCGCGGGCGTTAGTCCGTCCTCCCTGTCCCTTTCCGATGAGAGCCAGAAAGAGCGGAGCACCACAGTGACGATGCCGTTGTACGCCTCTCCCGAGCAGTTGATGCGGGAGCGTTCCGAGATCGCGCGCAAGGGCATCGCGCGGGGCCGGAGCGTGGTCGTGCTCAAGTACCGCGGTGGCGTGCTGTTCGTGGCCGAGAACCCTTCGGCGACGTTGCACAAGGTGTCTGAGATCTACGACCGGATCGGTTTCGCGGCAGTCGGCCGCTACAGCGAGTTCGAAAACCTCCGGGTCGCCGGGATCCGGCACGCGGATCTGAAGGGCTACCAGTACGACCGGCGGGACGTCAGCGCGCGTGCGCTGGCGAACGCGTACGCCGCGACGCTGGGCAGCATCTTCACCGAGCAGTTGAAGCCGTTCGAGGTCGAGGTCTGCGTCGCCGAGGTCGGCGCGACCGCCGCCGAGGACCAGCTGTACCGGCTGACCTACGACGGCTCGATCTTCGACGAGCCGAAGTTCGTCGTGATGGGCGGTCAGGCCGACACGCTCACCACGAAGCTGAAGGAGAGCTTCGAGCCGGACATGGAGCTGGCCGCCGCGCTCGGCGTCGCGGTGAAGGCGTTGCGCGACAACACCCCCGCGCCGGCCAACGGCGACTCGGACCCGGTGAAGCTCGAAGTCGCCGTCCTGGAGCGGGACCGGCGTGGCCGCAAGTTCCGCCGGGTCGCCGGTGCGGCGCTCGACGCGCTGCTGCCCGCCGAGCCGGAGGAGCCGAAGAAGGACGACGCCGACGGCGACGACAAGCCCGAAGGCGAGTCCAAGAAGGACTGAGTCACTCCCGACCACGCGAAGGCCCCCTTCCTCGCTTCCAGCGCAAGGAAGGGGGCCTTCGTGCGGTCGGCCTCCGTACACAGTGGACTTCGGCCGACCAGGTCAAGAGGGCGGTCCGGTGATGTAACGGAATGTCCTGGCCCGCGATCACACGGCGACGACTTCGATCAAGGCGAGGACCTCCGTGCGCATCGAGCTGACGTTGCAGGACCTGACCCGCGTCCGACTCGCGCCGGAAGCCGATCCCTTGGCCGAGCTGGTTTCGAGCTTGCAGGTCCTCCAGCGACACGACGCCGGCACCGCGTTGTTCACCCGGTGGCGGCACCGGGTCCGGCTCGGGCTGGTGGAGTCGGCCTCGGTGCTGTTGTGGCTGTGCCGGCCGTACGCGGCGATCCCGGCGTTTCTCGTTCCCGCCACCGAAGAACGAGGCTTGGAAGCAGGTCTCGCGGAGGTCGCCCGGACCGACCCGGTGTGCCTGAAAACGGCGTTGCGCGACGCCCCGGTCGACCACGATCTGCCCGCCTGGGCGGCGGGCCTGCCCGCTGGGGACACCGCGGGACTGCCGAAGCTCGTCCAAGCTATGCGGGACTATTTCGAACTGTCGCTGGCGCCGGTCTGGGAACCGGCGCGGGACCAGGTCGACGCGGACCGGGCGCTACGCGCGCGGTTGTTGCTGAACGACGGTGTAGACGGGGTGATGGCGAGCCTGCGTCCTTTGGTGCGCTGGGCGTCACCGGTGCTGGAGACCGACGACGGGGTCCCCGGTTCCTGGGGTGCGGACGGCACGGGGTTGATGCTTTCGCCGACGTACTTCGCGGTGTGCCCGGTGGTCGTCCCAGCGGAGGGCGAGGGACCGATCCGGCTGCTGTATCCGGCGGTGCGGCAGGCCCCGCCGTCGATCGGGCACGGCCGTGACGCGCGAAGATCCCCGGACGCCGCCCTGGCCGACCTGCTCGGGCCGACCCGGGCGGCGACGCTCGCGGTGCTCGCGGTCGGGTGCAGCACGTCGGAGCTCGCCGCCAGACTGGGCGTGACACCGTCCGCGGCCAGCAAGCACACCACCGTGCTGCGGCGCGCGGGGCTGATCACCACCGAACGCGACCGCAACGCCGTGCTGCACTCGCTGACACCACTGGGCAGCGCCCTGCTGGGAACCTAGAGCCGGTAGATGGTGAGCGCGCTGGGCCGGGACCGGAACAGGAAGTCGTTGCCGAGCGGTCCGACCTCGCCGTCGGTGGCGACGCGCCGGTTGCCGTTGAGCAGCCGGACGTGCAGTTCCGGGACGTCGAGTTCCTGGTAGACGTGGCTGGCGTTGAGGCTGTTCGTGATCGTCGCGAGGATGAACCGCGCCCGCGAGTAGGGCAGGTCGGCCCGCAGGTAGCGGACGTCGAGGAGCCCGGTGTCGAGGGCAGGCCGGTGCGAGGGCGCGAATCCCTTGGGCGAGTAGGTGCCGTTGCCGACGAACAGCAGCCAGATGCTGGTGTGCTTGCCGTTGAGGGTCACTTCCAGCGGTTTGGCGCGCCGGAGGGTGCGGGCGAGCGCGATCGCCGCCGACGGCCATTTGGGGTGCCGCTTCTGCAGCTTTTCCCTTATCCGCACCATTTCCGGGTAGCCGCCGAGGCTGGCGGTGTTCACGAAGTAGCGGTGGTCGTCGTCGTTGATCTCGACCTCGCCGAGGTCGACGCCGACGGCGTTGCCTGCCTCGGTGGCGGCGTCCGCGTCGGGCATCGAGCGCATGCCGACGTCGCGGGCGAAGTGGTTGAGGGTGCCCGCCGGGATGAGCGCTAGCGGAAGGTCGTGGTCGGCCGCGACGGCGGCCACCGCGGCGACCGTCCCGTCGCCGCCCGCCACCCCGAGCGCGCGCACGGTGTTGTCCCGGGCGGCGATCTCGTCGCAGAGCTGTTCGCGCAGGTCCCGCTTCGCGTCCGGGTACAGGATGGTGGCCTTGGGCCAGGCGAAGCGGGCTTCCTCGGTCGGGTCCTGGCCGTCGATCCCCGAATGCGGGTTGACCAGGACGAGCATGTCCTCGCCGTCGCGCATCTCGGGTGCGTCGGCGGTGTGCGCGGTACGACCGGGGGCGTCGGGGTTCAGCGGCCACCAGTGCCGCGTCAGCAGGCCCGCGCCGACGCCGATGCCGATCCCGACGCCGACGTCACTGGGCCAGTGGACGCCGGTGTGGACGCGGGAGTAGGCGACCGCGGCGGCCAGCGGCACGAGGGCCGCGCCCGTTTTGGGCGACTCCATCGCGACCGCCGTGACGAAGGCGGCCGCAGACGCCGAGTGCCCGGACGGGAACGACGACGAGGTCGGCCGCCGGACGAGGCGCCGGTGCAGCGGAACCTCCTCGGCCGCGGGACGGCGGCGGGGGAACAGCGGTTTGCCGATCAGGTTCGCCGCGGCGCTCGCCCCGGCGATGGCGGCCACGCCGCGGAGCGCGCCTCGGCGTGCCGGGCCCTTCTTCGCCGCGAGCGCGATCGCGACACACCACCAGAGCTTGGATTTGTCGGCACTTTTGGAGAGTGACGTGATCACGTCGTCGGCCCTGGTCCTCGGCAGCGCCGCGCTCCGTGCCATCAGCCGTCTGTCGGTCCGCCCGACCTTGCGGAAAGGGCGCTTGAGCTGCTTTAACACGGGTTCCCCACTTCCGGGCCGGGACGTCATGTGCGTGATACCCGATCGGGACGTCCCGCACACCTTTCACCGAATGAAACGTACCGACCGCGTGTCGCCGCCCGAACGGCGCACCGTCAGTGGGGCCTCACCGCCTACTCTGGTGAGATGCAGCGGCGGATCTTTGGCATCGAGACCGAGTTCGGGGTGACTTGCACCTTTCACGGGCAACGCAGGCTCTCCCCGGACGAAGTGGCGCGTTACCTGTTTCGGCGTGTCGTGTCCTGGGGGCGTTCCTCGAACGTCTTCCTGTCGAACGGCTCGCGGCTCTACCTCGACGTGGGCTCCCACCCGGAGTACGCGACGGCGGAATGCGACGACCTCGTCCAGCTCGTCACGCATGACAAGGCCGGGGAACGGATCCTCGAGGACCTCCTGGTCGACGCCGAGCGGCGGCTGGCCGACGAGGGCATCGGCGGTGACATCTTCCTCTTCAAGAACAACACCGACTCGGCGGGCAACTCCTACGGCTGCCACGAGAACTACCTCGTGACCCGTGCCGGGGAGTTCTCGCGGATCGCCGACGTGCTGCTGCCGTTCCTGGTGACCAGGCAGCTGATCTGCGGCGCGGGCAAGGTGCTGCAGACGCCGCGGGGCGCGGTGTACTGCCTGTCCCAGCGGGCGGAACACATCTGGGAAGGCGTCTCCAGCGCCACCACGCGCTCGCGGCCGATCATCAACACCCGCGACGAGCCGCACGCCGACGCGGAGCGCTATCGGCGCCTGCACGTGATCGTCGGCGACTCGAACATGGCCGAGCCGACCACGATGCTCAAGGTCGGTTCGGCGAACCTGGTGCTGGAGATGATCGAGGCGGGCGTCCAGTTCCGCGACTTCACCCTGGACAACCCGATAAGGGCCATCCGCGAGATCAGCCACGACCTCACCGGCCGTCGCCAGGTGCGGCTCGCCGGCGGTCGCGAGGCGTCCGCGCTGGACATCCAGCGCGAGTACCACGCCCGCGCCGTCCAGCACGTCAAGGAGACCGGTTCGTCGCCGCAGTCCGAGCGCGTCGTCGAGCTCTGGGGCCGGGCGCTGGAGGCCGTCGAGCAGCAGGACTTCAGCAAGATCGACACCGAGATCGACTGGGCGATCAAGCACCGGCTGGTCGAGCGCTACCGCAACAAGCACGACCTCGACCTGTCGAGCCCGCGGATCGCCCAACTCGACCTCGCCTACCACGACATCCGGCGTGGCCGCGGCATCTTCGACCTGCTGCAGCGCAAGGGCCTCGTGCGCCGGGTGACCGACGACGGCGAGATCGAACTGGCCAAGGACACCCCGCCGCAGACCACGCGGGCGAAACTGCGCGGTGACTTCATCGCCGCCGCGCAGGCCGCCGGACGCGACTTCACCGTGGACTGGGTGCACCTCAAGCTGAACGACCAGGCGCAGCGGACCGTGCTGTGCAAGGACCCGTTCCGCTCGGTGGACGAACGGGTCGAGAGGCTCATCTCCTCGCTCTGACCGACACCCGGCTCAGAACCGCCTGACACGCGATCGTCACTCCATGTACCGTGTGGATCGCTGTGGGTTCTGAGCCGGGGAGGGCGAGGATGGACGACGAGCGGTGGGCTTTCGAGGAAGAACTCGAGCGGGACGACGATCCGCCGACGTCGTCGGCGACTGACCAGGTTCCCGAAGAGGACCGGATCAGCGGGCGGGACCCGGACGGTGTCGTCACGGTGGTCGTGTCACCGGAGGCCGACGTTCTCGCAGTGCTCCTCTCACCGGAGTGGAAACAGTCTGTCGACCCGCGCGGGTTGCACAGCGCGGTGACAGCGGCCGCGAACGCCGCCACCATCGCCGCTTTGGGCAGGCAAATGGACGACGTCGCCCGCAACCCGCCGCCGATGCCGACCTTCGGCGCGACCTCCGCGTCCAACGCCGACGAGTCGCCTCTCGGCACTCAGGACATGTTGCGCCTCGTTGAGGCCGCGACCGCCGAACTGGCGCAGTTCACCGAGCGGGCCGTCGCGGTCGTCGACCGCCGCGTCACCGCCGAGAGTCGCGGCGGCCATGTCCACGGAACGGTGACCAACGGACAGGTCGTAGCCGTGGAGATCGATCCGTCATGGGTAGCGCGGGTGCGCACTGGCGAGATCGAGAGCGAAATCCTCGACGTGCTCCGTCAGCTCCGCAAAGCCGGTGTGCCTCCGGGGCTTGCCGACGGTCCGCAAGGTCCCGCGATCGCCGAGATCATGGGACTGCTCTTCGACCCGCACCGGATGGCGCGCCGGGTCGGGCTCGAACCGTCGATTAGCAGGGAGCAGGCGTAATGGCGGACAATTACGATATTTCGCTGGCGTTGGACGCACTGCGTTCGGACGCGGGCCTTTGGGACGCCGCCGCTGACGCCCTCGCCCCTCCGCGCGCGGCGATCGAGCCGCTGAGCCTGACCCCGCGAGAGGTCATGTCGTATGCGGCGGCGAAGGGGCTCGACAAACAGTACAACCAGGCCCGCGCGCTCATTCAAGACATGATCGACCAGGCCGGAAACAACTTCCGCGCACTGTCCACTTCGTTGCGCGCGGCCGCCGAACGGTACGCGCACGACGAGGACCAGCGTGCCGGCGACATCGATCGAGCCGGCCGCGGCTGACGGCTTACCTTGAGGGGGATCCACCATGACTGCCGCTGGAGCGAATCCGGTCATCGATCAGTCGCTGGAAAAGCTTCGTGAGATCGAAGACAAGATTCGTGAGCTGTTCGACAAAGTGAACGACGTGATGAGCTGGGTGCCGGACATCCTCTCGGATCTGATCGAACCCGTCCGCCGAGGCATGAACGCGCTGAACGGAAAAATGACCGAGTTCTGGGACGCGATCAACCGGTTCATGAATGACAAGGGTGACCCGGCCAAGCTGAGGCAGGTTGCCGCCGAATGGTCGGACCGGATCGGAGACAGTATTGGAGATATCGCCGGTTCGGTATCTCTGGACAAGCTCAAGACGAACATCGAATGGAGCGGAAAGGCGGCAGAGACGTACAAAGTCACTGTGCCCGCTCAAGTCGCAGGGCTGAACTCCCTCAAGGACCTGGGATTGCAGATCAGGAACTCCCTGGTCAACCTCGCCAACGGCCTGGAAAGCTTCTGGACTCAGATATATGGCACCTTCGCGGCCTTGGCCATCGCCGCCGTCGTTGCCGCCCTCAGTGCGATCAGTGTTGTCGGCATTCCGGCCGCGGTCGCGATTCTGGTCGGTATGATCGGCGCTGGTATCGCGTCGATTTTTACCACTATCAGCGCTGTGGATTCGCTCACCAACAGCATCGGAGTGGAGCAGACAGCGATTCAGGACAAGGTGAACTCCCTCGGAGCCACGTGGCCCAGGGTTAACACGGAAACGATGTCGCACTCGACTGACTGGAAGCGGCAACCGTGACCTACCCGACCGCGTGGCCGGAGGAGCCCTACCGTCGCATCCCGCCAGGAATGATCAGAACCATCCGCGAAGTCGCCACCAGCCTAGGGATCGGAACGGGCGCGATCGGCCTGGCCATGGTGATCGTCATCCAGATTTCGGGCCGAGTTCTTCCGACCTCGACCGATGGTGCGAACGTCCTCACCATGGGGATGGCCACTTTCGCGGCCGGTGCGGTGCTGTTGTCGGGAACCGCCATGCTGATCTCACGGACGCTCGTGAGAACCGGCCAGATAGACACCAAAGGCACCATCATCCTTCGAGGAGTCGAGGCGGGGTTGTGCGTGGGTGCGATTTTCTCGATGACGACGTTCTTGGTCTTCTACGTACCCGGTTTGCTTTCGTCCGGCCGGTACGACCCGCAAGATCGCATCGAAGTGACGCCCGGCATCGTGATGTACACGCTCCTGCCGGTGCTCGCCATGATCCTGACGGTCGTCAACCTCGTCGTCTCCCACCGCTTGTTCTTTCCGACCACGGAGAAGGTGCGGAAGCATCTCGCGCGGGAGTCCGGCTGACTCGGGTCTCGCCAGGCCGCCGTCGGCCAGGCTAGGGTTGCCTGCGCGATTCTTCGATCGAGGGAGAGGTGCGTCGATGAGCCGTGGGTTGCTGGTCGTGCTGGGAGCGATCGTCCCGTTGGCGTTCACCGGCGTCGCGCACGCCGCGCCGGAATGTCCCGAGCCCGCGTGGACGGACACCCCGACGGGTACGGACGCGCAGTTGCGCGGGCTCTCCGCGGTGGATTCCCGCACGGCTTGGGTCAGCGGCAGCAAGGGTACGATCCTGCGCACCACCGACCGCGGTCGCACTTGGAAGCCGGTCGCCCCGGCCGGCACCGAGGCTCTCGACTTCCGTGACATCGAGGCGTTCGACGCCGATCACGCGGTCGCCCTGTCCATCGGGCCCGGCGACGCGTCCCGGATCTACCGCACCGACGACGGTGGCAAGAGCTGGCGGCTGTCCTTCCAGAACAGCGACCCGGCCGCGTTCTACGACTGTGTCGCGTTCTTCGACCATCGGCGCGGTCTCGCGATGAGCGATCCGGTGGACGGCAAGTTCCGGTTGCGGTCCACTTCGGACGGAGGCCGTACCTGGACGGCCGTGCCCGCCGAGGGGATGGTTCCCGCGCTCGACGGAGAGTTCGGGTTCGCCGCCAGCGGTCAGTGCCTCACCACGGCGGGTCCGCGCGACGCCTGGATCGCGACCGGCGGCGGTTCCCGTGCGCGTGTCCTGCACTCCGGTGACGGCGGGAAGACCTGGGAGGCAGCCGACACCCCGCTGCCCACTGGCGCCTCCGCCGGGGTCTTCTCGGTGACGTTCCGGGACCCGCGGCACGGCGTGGCCATCGGCGGTGACTACGCGGCGCCGAACGCGCCTGGCCCGGCGGTCGCGTTGAGCGCGGACAAGGGCCGTACCTGGCGGACGCCGTCGGAGGCGCCGGTCGGCTACCGGTCCGGTCTGGCGTGGCTGGGGAACACGGTCATCGCCGTCGGCCCTGGCGGGAGCGACCTGAGCCCGGACGGCGGACGGCACTGGAAATCGTTCGACACCGGATCCCTGGATTCCGTCGACTGCGCGCGCGGCGCGTGCTGGGCGAGCGGGGCCAAGGGCAGGGCGGCCCGGCTCTCCGGCGTCTAAGCTCGAAGGACCATGACCGCACACGCTGAACCCGTTCCGGAGACCACCGAGCATCTGGTCGAGGTGCTGAAGGCGCTCGCCAACCCGATCCGGCTCCAGGTGCTCGGCTGGCTGCGCGAACCGGACCGGCATTTCCCGCCGGAGAGGGCGATCGCCGACCAGAACGAGGTCGGGGTCTGCGTCAGTCATCTCCAGGAGAAGCTGGGGCTCGCGCAGTCCACGGTGTCGGCGTACATGGCGTTGCTGCAGCGTGCCGGGCTCGTCCGGTCCACCCGGGTGGGGAAGTGGACGCACTACCGGCGTGACGAACAGCGGATCGCGCAGCTCGTCGACCTGCTGGGACGCTCCATCTGAGCTCGTTCGGGAATAACATATCGAGAATCTGCGATACTTCGATATGTAGGACTCGACCTGAGGAGACACAGATGGAACTGATTCGGCGCGGGAGCTGGAAGAACTCGGCTGGCCCGCGATCTGGATCCCGGAACGGGACGGCCGGGAAGCGCTGACCCACGCCGGATTCCTGCTCGCGTCCACCGAGCGGATCGCCGTGGTCAACGGGATCGCGCGGATCGGCTCCCGTGGTGCGCGGTGGACCCGCGGCGCGGCGGTCCTGCTGGCCGACGCCTATCCGGACCGGCACGTGCTGGGGCTCGGGTTCGGCGGCGCGCAGCCCGGGGTGAAGCCGCTGGAAGCGATGAACGGCTACCTCGACGAACTCGACGCCGTCACGAGTGCGAATCCGCTGCCCGCCGCGCCGATGCGGCGGCTGCTGGCCGCGTACGGGCCGAAGATGCTCGAACTGGCCCGCGACCGGTCCGAGGGCGCGCACACCTATCACGTGACGGTCTCGCACACCGCCCAGGCGAGGGAAGTGCTGGGGGAGAAGGCCTTCCTCGGTGTCGAGCACGCTGTGCTGTTCGAAGCCGACCCAGGCAAGGCGCGCGAGATCGCCCGTGAACACCTGCACGGGTACCTGACGTCGAAGTACAACGTCGCCAAGTTCCTCCGCCTCGGCTACACCGAAGCCGACATCGACGGCGGACGCGGCAGCGACCGGCTCGTCGACGACCTCGTGTTCTGGGGCGATCTCGACACGATCGCCGCGAAACTGCAAGGGCATCTCGACGCCGGCGCCGACCACGTCGGGGTGCAGGTCATCGGCGTCGAGCCCGGTGAATCGGCCATGCCGCACTGGCGGCGGCTGGCCGGGGCGCTGCTGTCCCGCTAACGGACCTGGCCGGTCGGCCGGACCACGATCTCGTTGACGTCGACCGAGGGCGGCTGCTCCAGTGCGTAGAGCACCGCCCTCGCGATGTCGTCGGGGTCCAGTTTCGGCTTGGACTTCGAATCCTCGGGGATCATCGAGGTGTCGACCAGGCCCGGCTGCACGACGGTGACCCGGACGCCGGTGCCGACGGCTTCTTCGCGGATCGATCCGGCCAGCCCGGTCACCGCCCATTTCGTCGCCGAGTAGAGGTTCCCCGGCCGGTGGTAGCGCCCGGCGACCGAACCGGTGAGCACGAGGTGCCCCTTCGATTCCGCCAGCGACGGCAGGGTCGCCCGCGCAGTGAGGGCGGTGCCGTAGACGTTCGTCAGGACCATGTCCCGCCAGTGCTCCGGGTCCGCGCCGCCCTCGCCGAAGAACGAGACCACGACGCTCTGTCCCGCGTTGGCGAACACCGCGTCCAGGCCGCCGAACGTCTTCTTCACCGTCTCCACGGCGGCGGACAGCGACTCCCAGTCGGTGACGTCCACCGCGAGCGCGAGGGCGCGGTCCTCGCCGAATTCGGCGACGAGGGGGAGGAGCGCCTCGCGGTCGCGGGAAAGCAACGCCAGCCGGAAGCCGGCGGCCGCGGCCCGGCGTGCGGTGGCCTCGCCGAGGCCGCGTGAGGCGCCGGTGATCAGCAGTACTCGATCGTTCATGCCTCCAAAGTAGGCGGCGTGTAGCCGTCCCACTCGGGCACCGGTTCGCCGACCAGGGAGGCGCTGAGCCGGTCGAGGTAGAAGTGCCAGCCCTTGAGGATGTCCGAGGTGTCCCAGTCGGTTTCGGGCATCAGGTGCACGAAGTCGAGCACCGTGCCGTCGCCCCTCGACGTCAGGGTCAGCTCCACTCGCCAGGTCGGTTCCTCTTTGTTCTGCAGATCCATGACCAGGCGTTTCGGCGGATCGCATTCGCGGATGACGGCATGGCTCGGTTCGGAGCCCTCCTCGGCGGTCATCGACAGCGCGATCGTGTTGCCGACTCCGGCTTCCCCCGTCCACGGGCCGATCCAGCGCGCGGTGCGGTCGGATTCGGTGAGTGCCGACCAGACGTCTTCGATGGGGTCCGGGTACTCGCGCCGGAGTTCGAGCCGGGTCGTGTCGTTGTCCATGAGGTGAAGATAACCGCAGGCTTAATTAAGCGTCAACTTATTCTTTGGTCAGGACCAGTCGCCCGCGGAGTCCGCCCACGGCCAGGCGCTCATGTGCTTTCACCGCGTCGCTCAACGGCAGGGTGTCCGCGACCCGGAGCGCGAGCACGCCTTCGTCGACCAGAGTCGCGAGCTCGGCCAGCGCGGCACCGTCCGCGCGGATCCACACGTGCTCGACCCTGACGCCGCGCAAGGGAATCGGAGCCGCGCCGGCCGCGAACACCACGAACCGGCCGCGGTTCGCGACGGCGTCCAGAGCTTCGAGTCCGAGCAGGGCCGTGTCGAGCGTCGCGTCCACGCCGCCGGGAATCACGGCCCGCACCCGGTCGCCCAGGAGGTCGCCACGGGGTAGGAAAACGTCCGCACCGAAGCCCCGGGCCGGCGCTTCGTCGGCGGAACCGGCGACCGCCACCACGCGGAAGCCGCGCGCCTTCGCCAGGGCGACCGCGTAACCGCCGACAGCGCCCGCCGCGCCGGTCACCAGGACCGTCGCTCCAGGTGGGAGATCGAGCAGGTCGAGTGCCTGCACAGCGGTGAGCCCGTTCAACGGCAGGGTCGCGGCCTCGGCCGGGGACACCGTTCGCGGGGCGGTGGCGATCGCGCCGTCGTCGAGAACGACGAACTCGGCGTAAGTGCCGAGCGCCGCAGACGGCCTGTCCCGCAAGCCGATCACGACGTCGCCCGCGGCGAATCCGGTGACGCCGTAGCCCACCGCGTCGACGGTCCCCGCCACGTCCCAGCCGATCCCGAGCACGTCACGCGGCGGGATGATCCCCGCCTCGGTCAGGAAACCCGATCTGGTCGCGGCGTCGACCGGGTTGACCGCGGCTGCCTCCACCTTCACCCGGACCTGGCCGGGGCCGGGCACGGGCACCGGCGGATCGGTGAACTCCAGGACCTCCGGTCCGCCGAACCGGCGGACCACCACTGCGCGCATCGTTCTCCTCCAAGGTGTCGTTCCCCGGCGAACGTAAGGGGAGTTACTCTCCATCGGGAAGTACGCACCTCGAGGTGCCCAACCCACGCGGAGGTACGCGCACCGTGGTCACGCGCACGGCACAGCAGCGGCGGGACGAGGAGAAACGGGCCTACGACGCCTACCTCGCGGCCTGTCCGGCCCGGAAGCTGCTCGACGAGGTCTCGGGCAAGTGGGTCAGCCTCATCCTCGTCGCGCTCGGCGAGGGGCCTCAGCGCTACAGCGACCTCTCGCGCCGGATCGCCGGCGTCAGCCAGAAGATGCTCACGCAGACCCTGCGGACCCTGGAACGGGACGGCCTGCTGACCCGCACCGTCACCGCGTGCGTACCGGTCCGCGTCGACTACGAACTGACCGAACTCGGCCGGAGCCTCCGGCAACTGCTGGCCGGGATCAAGGACTGGGCCGAGACCCGGTTCGACGAGGTCGAGACCGCCAGGGATCGTTACGACGCGCGATCGGCGGCTCTCACCATCGGGTCGGACGGCGCGGGCTAGGGTAGCCGGGTGTCCACCGCACGCGCCGAACGCTTGGTCAACCTGGTCCTGGCCCTGCTGTCCACCCGGCAGTACCTCACCGCCGATCGGATCCGGGGCATCGTGCCCGGGTACGCCGACGCGGCCAGCGACGAGGCCTACTTCCGCATGTTCGAGCGCGACAAGACCGAACTGCGCGAACTCGGCATCCCGCTGGAGACCGGGCGCAACTCGGCCTTCGACGCGATCGACGGCTACCGGATCGCGCGCCGCGACTACGAACTCGGCGAGATCGATCTCGCGCCCGACGAGGCGACCGCGGTCGGCCTCGCCGTCCGGCTCTGGGATTCACCGGAACTGACGGGGGAAGCCCAAGGCGCGCTGGTGAAGCTCCGCGCCGCCGGGGTCGAGGTCGACGACCACGCCCCGACCGTGGTCGAACCGCGCGTCCGCGCCGAACCGGCGTTCGGCCCGTTGCTCGCGGCCGTCCAGGCCGGGCAGGCCGTGCGCTTCGAGTACCGGCGCAGCGGTTCCGCCGAGCGCAAGATCCGCACCCTCGAACCGTGGGGCGTGGTGTCCTGGCGGGGCCGCTGGTACGTCGTCGGGCACGACAGGGACCGTGGCGCGTCGCGGTGTTTCCGGCTTTCGCGCGTGACGGGGAAGGTCGACGCCTTCGGGGCGACCGGCGTCGTCGAGCGCCCGGAAGGGGTCAACCTGCTGCGGATGGTCTCCGCGAGCAGCAGTGAGGACCCGTCCGCGGCGACCACCGCCAGCGTCTGGGTCGCCGACGGCCGGGCCGCCGGGGTCCGCCGCCGCGGCCGGGTGGTCGGCCGCGGCCATGCCGGGGGTGAAGAAGGCGACCTCGTGGAGATCGCGCTGTACTACCCCGAATCCGCCGCCGACTGGCTCGCCGCCCACGGCCCGGACGTCCTCGTCCTCGAACCCGAGGTACTGGCGAAGTCGGTCTTCAGCCGCCTCGAAGCCATCGCGCACGCGGGCGGTGCCCGATGAGCGCCACCGGACGGATGCCGCGCCTGCTCGCGCTCGTGCCGTACCTGCTCGCCCGGCCCGGCATCAAGATCACCGACGCTGCCCACGACTTCGACGTCACGCCCAAGCAGCTGCGCAAGGACCTCGAACTGCTGTGGATGTGCGGGCTGCCCGGCTACGGTCCCGGTGACCTGATCGACCTCTCCTTCGAGGGCGACACGATCGTCGTCACGCACGACGCCGGGATGAACCGCCCGCTGCGGCTCACCGGCGGCGAGGCGACGGCCATGCTCGTCGCGCTGCGGGCCTTGGCCGAGACGCCCGGCGTGGTCGACGCCGACGCGGTCCGCCGCGCCATCGCGAAGATCGAGGCCGCCGCGGGCCAGGCCCAGCCGTCGGGGATCGTCGTCGGCGGGGGAGTGCGCGAAGGCAAGAAGACCGCCGGGACCCGCGAAGCCGTCCGTGCCGCTCTCACCGCGAAGCGCGCGCTGCGGATCCGGTACTACACCGCCTCGAAGGACGAGATCACCGAGCGCACCGTCGATCCCATGCGGCTGCTCATCGTGCAGGCGGTCGGCTACCTCGAAGCGTGGTGCCGCCGCGCCGAAGGGGTCCGGCTGTTCCGGCTCGACCGCATCGACGAGCTCACCGTGCTCGACGAACCCGCCGTCCCGCCCGCGCACGCCCGGCCCACTGACATTTCCGATGGTGTTTTCCGGCCCCGTCCCGATCAGCAGGAAGCCGTCCTGGCCCTCGACCCCGACGCACGCTGGGTAGCCGAGTACTACCCCTGCGAGGAGCTCGACGAGCTCGACGGCGGGCGGCTGCGGATCCGGATGCGCTACGCCGACGAGTCGTGGATGGTCCGCCTCATCCTCGGTCTGGGCGGAGACGCGCAGGTGGAGAGCCCCGCCACACTCGGCGAGGCGGTTCGTCGACGCGCGGCCGACGCACTGGCCCGGGCTCGTCACCTAACGTCAACCTACGAGCAGTAGGGTGACGCCGTGTCGTACCTGCCGAGCATCGCGCTCGCCGTCGCCGGGCTGATCCTGCTCTTCGTTTTGCTCATCAAATTACGCAGAGTCTTGCGCGTGCTCACCCATACGATGAGCATGGTGGCTACGAACACCCGAAAACGGACAGGGCTGCTTCGTGCTCGGTCGGCCGCGCTTCGCGTGGCGATCGCGCAACGACGTGGGCTCGAAGACCGGTAACATCACACCCAGAGACTCGAGAAGGAGGCCGCAAACGATGAACGCGCTGCAGCCGTGGCACATCATCATCCTGGTGCTCGTCGTTGTTCTGCTGTTCGGCGCCAAGAGGCTTCCGGACGCCGCGCGGTCCATCGGCAAGTCCATGAAGATCTTCAAGGCCGAGACCAAGGACATGGCCGGGGACAAGGACAAGGCCGCCGAGACCGAAGAGGTCGAGACCAAGCAGCTGCCGCAGGCCACCACGCCCGCGCCCGCCGCTCCGGCCGCTTCCGCGCAGGACAAGCAGGTCGCCGACCTCCAGCGTCAGCTCGACGAGCTCAAGAAGCAGCAGGCTGCCACGCCCGCTCCGGCCGAGCAGGCCCAGAAGAACGCCAGCTGAGCGGTCTCAGCAAGCAGCTTCCAGTAAGCCAAGCGGAGCCTGTTCGCGGATGAGCGCGCCGTAAGTCACGGCGCGCTCATGGTGGACCCTGACGAGAACGGACTGTTCAGTGGCGGATTCCGCCTCAGGTGAGGAACGCCGCGGGTCGAAGCGGCGCAAGCGCAGCCGTCGGACCAATCCCGACGGCACGATGACCCTCATCGAGCACATCTACGAGTTCCGGCGTCGTCTGGGCTTCGCGCTGCTCGCCCTCGTGGCCGGCGGGATCATCGGCTTCATCTGGTTCCAGACGAGGGTGGGCGCCATCCCTTCGCTGGGTGACATCATGACCGGCCCGTACTGCGGCATTCCGTGGCAGCGCAGGCTCGGCGGGACTCCGAACGGTCACTGTCAGCTGCTCCAGACCGTCCCGTTCGAAGCCTTCATGATCCAGCTGAAGGTCGGCCTCGCCGCGGGCGCGGTGCTGTTCGCGCCGCTGTGGCTCTACCAGTTCTGGGCGTTCATCGCGCCCGGGCTCTACTCGAAGGAGCGCAAGTACGCGCTCACCTTCGTCTTCTTCGCGTCGATCCTCTTCGCCGCCGGCGCGGTGCTCGCGTACCTGCTCATTCCGCACGCTCTCGAGCTGCTGATGAATTTCGGTGGCGACCAGTTCATCACCGCCCTCACCGGTGACAAGTACATCTCGTTCATCCTGTCGTTGCTGCTGATCTTCGGCGTCAGTTTCGAGCTCCCGCTGCTCGTGGTGATGCTGAACCGCGTCGGCGTCCTCAAATACCAGACGCTGAAGAAGTGGCGCCGCGGCCTGATCATGGTCGTGTTCGTCTTCGCCGCCTTCGCGACGCCCGGTTCGGACCCGTTCTCGATGCTCGGCCTGTCCGCCGCGCTGATCGTGCTGCTGGAGCTGTCCATCCAGATCGCGCGCTTCCACGACCGCAAGCTCGACAAGGTGCGCGAGGACGAGGGCTGGGACAAGCTCTCCGACGACGAGGCCGCGCCGTTCGACTACACGCCGAGCACGATCGAGGACGAGCCTTCGACCACCGCCGGTGGCAAACGGCCCAACACCGACGACGTCACCTGATCCCGGGGATGCACGCGGCACTGGCCGTCCACCCCGCCTCCGGTAACGGGGCGGCGGGGCGGCTGACGGAGTCGGTCGCGGCGCGGCTGCGGCCCGTCGTCGACCGGCTCGACGTCCTCGTCGCCGACACGGTCGAGGAATCCCGCGCGCTGATGACCGACTCGCGCGCCGCAGGGCTGGACGTCCTCGTCGTCCTCGGCGGGGACGGCGCGGCGCACCAAGGAGTCCAGTTCTGCGCCGAATCCGGCGTCGCCCTGGGACTCGTCCCCGCGGGCACCGGCAACGACTTCGCCAGGGCGCTCGGGATCCCGGAGAACCCGCACGCGGCCGTCGATCTCGCCGCCAGGCGACTCGCCGCCGGTGAACGGCGAAGGGTCGATCTCGGCCGGGCCGGTGGCGAATGGTTCGCCACCGTCCTGTGCTCGGGCTTCGACGCCCTCGTCACCGAACGAGCCAACCGGCTGACCTGGCCTCGCGGTCCGCGCCGCTACGACGTCGCGATCCTGGCCGAACTCGCGGCGTTCCGGCCCCGTCGGGTCGTCCTCCGCACCGACGTCGAGACCCTCGAACTCGACGCCACCATGATCGCCGTCGGCAACACCCCGTTCTACGGCGGCGGCATGCGGATCTGCCCCGGAGCCGATCCGGAGGACGGCCGGTTCGACGTCACCGTCGTGGGCGACGCGACGCGGCGCGATCTGCTGCGGATGCTGCCGGGCGTCCGCTCCGGACGGCACATCGAGCATCCGGCGGTCCGGACACTCAAAGCAGCCCGACTGCACCTCGCGGGCAGCGACCTGCCGGTCTACGCCGACGGCGAGCCGCTGGGCGGCCTGCCGATCGACATCACCTGCGTCCCCGGCGCGCTCACCGTCGTCGGATGAGCCCGGCGTAGTCGCCCGCGCGCCAGACCTGTCCCCGGAACGCGGCGGCGGACATCAGCTCGCCGCGCGGGAAGAACACCCCGCCGCAGCGGTGGCAGAACCACGCCTGCCGCCAGTACGCCAGCGCGTCCGGGATGCCCCGCCGGATCCGCGCGTTGCGCCGGAGCCGGAGCACGAACAGGACGGCGAACAGCGCGACCAGGGCGAACGAGACGAACGGGAAGAACCAGGTGCCGGCGAGTTGCCCGACGCGGCCGCCCGCGGTCGGCGCGGGGTCTCCGGCACCCGCGCCGGTGGCGAACGAGACGAACGCGAACGCCGGGATCAGCAGGAACAGCGCGACCGTCAGGAGACATCCGGCGCCGCGGACCACCGGATACGGGTTGAGCGCCGCCGCGGTCGCGGTCACCGACACACCGCGGTGCGTCGTCGAGGCGTAGACCACGCCGTCACCGGCCGGGACGGCCGTCACGCCCCCTTGCACCCGATACGTCGTCTGCCCGCCCTGGAACGCCGCCGGCACGCTTTGCACCTGGTCGACCTGCGCGCACTGCGGGCAAGCGATCTCCATGGTGCCCCCTCTCGATCACGGATCCGGCCCTTGGATGACAGAGGGCTGCCGGACGTTCCCGAGATCGTCACACCGAGTGCGAACTGTCGGTGGGGTATGGAACGCTGACGAAGTGGTCAATAGCCCTCCCCAGACCCCGGCCGAGGCTTACGCAGCCTCCCAGCGCCGCGCGCGGTATCCCCAGCTGACCCGCTTCGCGGCGGAGTCGTCGTTCGAATTCGACGACTTCCAGGTCCGCGGCTGCGAGGCGCTCGAAGACGGGCACGGCGTGCTCGTCTGCGCGCCCACCGGCGCCGGGAAGACCGTGGTCGGCGAGTTCGCGGTGCACCTCGCCCTCGCCGAGGGCCGCAAGTGCTTCTACACGACACCCATCAAGGCGTTGTCGAACCAGAAGTACGCCGATCTCGTCGGCCGCTACGGCGCCGACGCCGTCGGCCTGCTGACCGGTGACACCTCGATCAACGGCAACGCGCAGGTCGTGGTCATGACCACCGAGGTCCTGCGCAACATGCTCTACGCCGGGTCCCCGACCATCGGCGAGCTCGCGTACGTGGTGATGGACGAGGTCCACTACCTCGCCGACCGGTTCCGCGGCGCCGTCTGGGAAGAGGTCATCCTCCACCTGCCCGAGCACGTCCGGGTGGTCGGTCTGTCGGCCACGGTGAGCAACGCCGAGGAGTTCGGCGAATGGCTCGTCGAGGTCCGCGGCGACACGACCGTCGTCGTCGACGAGCACCGGCCCGTGCCGCTGTGGCAGCACATGCTGGTCGGCAACCGGTTGATGGATCTCTTCGCGGGCCAGGAGGAACACGCGCCCGGCACCGAACTGCGGATCAACCCCAGCCTGCTGCGCCGCACCGAGGAGGTCGGCCGCGGGTTCGCCCCGGCGGGGACGCGCGGGCCGAGGGGGCGTCGCGGGGGACCGTCCCGGATGCCGCGGTTCCGGCCGCCGTCCCGCACCGACACGGTGGAGCGCCTGGACAACGCCGGGCTGCTCCCCGCCATCGTGTTCATCTTCTCCCGGGCGGGCTGCGACGCCGCCGTCGGCCAGTGCGTGCGGTCCGGTCTGCGGCTCAACGGTCCCGAAGAGGTCGAGAAGGTCCGCCGCATCGTCGCCGAGCGCACCAAGGACCTGCCCGAGGGCGACCTCGGCGTCCTCGGCTACTGGGAATGGCGTGAAGCGCTCGAACGCGGCATCGCCGGGCACCACGCGGGTCTGCTCCCGGCGTTCAAGGAGACCGTCGAGGAACTGTTCGTCCAGGGGCTGGTGAAGGTCGTCTTCGCCACCGAGACGCTCGCGCTCGGCATCAACATGCCCGCGCGGACCGTCGTCCTGGAACGGCTGGTCAAGTACAACGGCGAGGCGCACGTCGACCTGACGCCGGGGGAGTACACGCAGCTCACCGGGCGCGCGGGACGGCGCGGGATCGACGTCGAAGGCCACGCCGTCGTCGCCTGGCAGCCGGGGATCGACCCGAAGCAGGTCGGCGGTCTGGCCTCGACGCGGACGTACCCGCTGCGGTCGTCCTTCCGGCCCGGTTACAACATGGCGGTGAACCTGGTCGCGCAGGTCGGCGCCGAGGCGGCCCGTGACCTGCTGGAACAGTCGTTCGCGCAGTTCCAGGCCGACCGGTCGGTGGTCGGGACCGCGCGGCGGATCGAGCGGAACAAGGAGGCCCTGCGGGGCTACACCTCCGCCATCACCGGCGACTTCGAGCAGATGCTCGAGTACGTCGAGCTGCGCACGAAGATCTCCGCCCGGGAGAAGGCGCTTTCGCGGCAGAACACCTCGGCCCGCCGGGCGGGTACGGCCGAGTCGCTGGAGAAGCTCCGCAAGGGTGACGTCATCGCCGTGCCCGCCGGGCGGCGCGCGGGGCTCGCGGTCGTCGTCGATCCGGGGCTGGATCCGATCCGCGAACCTCGGCCCGTCGTGGTCACCGAGGACCGCTGGTCCGGACCGCTCTCGGTGGCGGACTTCCCGTCGCCGGTGGAGGCGCTGGGGAACATCAAGCTGCCGAAGCACATCGAGCTGCGTTCCCCCAAGACCCGTCGCGACATCGCTTCAAGCCTGCGCAACGCGGGAATCTCCTTGCCCGGCAGGCAAAAGCGCCGCGCCGGGGCCAATGAGGACGGTGAGCTGGCCGCGCTGCGACGGGCACTGCGCGCGCATCCGTGCCACGGGCTGGCCGAACGCGAGGCGAACCTGCGCTGGGTCGAGCGCTATCAGCGTCTCTCGGCGGAGACCGAGCAGCTGGAACGCAAGGTCGCCGCGACGACGCACTCGCTCGCGCGCGCCTTCGACCGCATCCTGCGGCTGCTCGGCGAGCGCGGGTACCTCGGCCCGGAGTCCAAGGGCGACGGCGAAGACCGCGTCACCGAACACGGCAAACGGCTCACCCGGCTCTACAGCGAGTCCGATCTGCTCGCCGCCGAATGCATCCGGCACGACGTCTGGAAGGGCCTGGCGCCCGCCGAGCTCGCGGCCGTCGTCTCGACGCTGGTCTTCGAGGCCCGTCGCGACACCGCGGGCGAGCCGCGCTTGCCCGCCGGCAAGGTGCTCGACGCGTGGCAAGCGACCACGCGGCTGTGGATGGAGCTCACCGAAGACGAGCGGCGGCACAAGCTGGACCGCACCCGCGAGCCCGACGCCGGGTTCGCTTGGCCCGTCTACCGCTGGGCACGCGGCGAATCGCTGGAGAAGGTGCTCACCGCCGCCGAGGCGAACGGGCAGGAGCTGTCCGCCGGCGACTTCGTCCGCTGGTCGCGGCAGGTCATCGACCTGCTGGACCAGATCCGCGACGTCCTCGGGAAGGCGGATCCGGTCGGCGCGGCGGCTTCGGACGCCGTGAAGGCGTTGCGGCGCGGGGTCGTGGCGGCGGGAGGCGCGTAGCAGGACTCGCCGCCTGGGGCGCGTGTCGTCCGTCCAGTCACGCGAAACCACCGGCTCGGTCTGGCCGGGGCTCGACTGGCGAGGATGGTGCTGTTCCGTGGCCGGGACGGGAGACGTGGCTCGCGTGATCAGACGGCGAACTCACGTGATTGGAGGCGGCACTCGCGTGATTGGAGGCGGAACTCACGTGATCAGACGGCGATCTCGGTGTGCGGCGCCCGAACACGCGAGATCCGTCTCTGATCACACGAGTTCGCCGTCCGATCACGAGTGATCGCCCATCCCGCCCGGACATGCCACCTTTGCCCTTTCCTCTCGAAAATCGTCCTCGTCGTTTAGAGGCGTTGGGCCGACCGGCGGAGGGAGTTGCTCCGACACCACCCGGGAACAGTGGGCAGGGGCGCGGACCTGTGGTTGGATCGCCCACGACGGCCAGGGTTGGTGGGCCGGTGACGATCGCGGAACAGGCGGAGGCGAACGATGAGCACGCCGTATGGCGGCAACGACCCGCAGCAGCAGCCTCAGTGGGGGCAGCAGCCGGGCTACGGGCAACAGCCGGGCGGCGCTCAACCGCCGAGCGGCCCGCAGCAGCAACCGCAGTGGGGGCAGCAGCCGCAGCAGGACCCGTCACAGACACAGCAGCAACAGCCCCAGTGGGGCCAGCAGCCCGCTCCGTACGACCCGTCGCAGCAGCAGGGATATCCGCAGCAGCAGCCCGGGTACGACCCCTCTCAGACGCAGCAACAGCAGCCTCAGTGGGGGCAGCAACCGCAGTACGGCCAGCAGCCGGGTTATCCGCAGAGCGGACCCCAGCAGCAGCCCGGCTACCCGCAGAGCGGCCCGCAGCAACAGCCGCAGTACGGGCAGCCCCAGCAGCAGCCGGGCCAGTACGACTACGGCCAGAGCCAGTTCCCGGGTACCCAGGGCGAGGCGCAGGACAAGCCGAAGTCCAAGAAGGGCCTGTTCATCGGGATCGGGGCGCTCGTGGTGATCATCGCCGCGATCGGCGTCCTCGGGTTCGTCACGCCGGGCTGGTTCAACACCCAGGTCTTCAACAACACCCAGATGCAGACCGACGTGCAGAAGCTGCTCACCGAGACCTACGGGATCAAGGAGATCAGCGCGGTCGCCTGCCCCTCGGGCCAGGAGGTCAAGGACGGGGTGAAGTTCACCTGCACCGCGACGATCGAGGGCAAGCCGCAGGAGGTGCCGATCACCGTCAAGGGTGACACCGGCAACTACGAGGTCTCGCCACCCGCCGTCACCAAGTAAACGGCGGGCGCCGGGGACGGTCGATCCTGCATGATCGTCCCATGAGCGACTTCTCAGTGCGGCTGCTGCGGTCCGACGAGGAACGGACCGCGACCGATGTGTTCAGGCGTGCCTTGCACGTCAAGGAGATGACCGACGAGGAATGGTCGGCCATCTCCTCGTCGAGGCAGCCGGACCGCGCGTTCGGCGCGTTCGACCCGGAGCTGATCGGCACCACCCGGTCCTTCGACTCGGAAGTGACCCTGCCCGGCGGCGGCACCACGCCGCTCGCCGCGGTCAGTCTGGTCGGTGTCCGCGCCGACCGCACCCGGCGTGGCGTGCTGACCGGTCTCATGCGCGCTCAATTCGAGGATTTCGCCGCTCGCGGTGTCCCGGCGGCGATGCTGCACGCCTCCGAGGGTGTCATCTACGGCAGGTTCGGCTACGGCATCGCCGCGCGGGGCAAGTCGATCGAGGTCGACAGGCACCGCGCCCGGTTCCGCCCCGAGGTCCCGGTGGGCGGGCAGATCTCCGTGCTGGATCTGGAAAGCACCATCGAGCAGTGGCCGTCGCTCTTCGACGCCCTCCCGCGGACCCGGCCCGGCATGATCGCGCGGAGCCCGCATCTGTGGCCGGGTTACGAACGGGAAGTGCGTCGCGCCACCACTCCGGTCTCGACAGCCGTGCATCGCGGACCGGACGGCGTCGACGGCTACGTGACCTACACCGTCGAGAGGGCCAGGTTCGACGCCCCGTCGGTGTTGAAGATCCAGTCCTTCCACCACGCGGGCCCGGACGCCTTCGCCGGGTTGTGGCGCTATCTGCTGTCCGTGGATCTGGTCGATCGCATCACCGCCGAGAAACGTCCGCTCGACGAGCCGGTCGAGTTGCTGTTCACGGACCCGCGGCACGTGAGCGTGGAGAAGATCCAGGACGAGGGCTGGCTCCGGCTCGTGGATGTCGCCACCATGCTCGACGCCCGCACCTACCAGGGCGAACCGGTCGTCATCGAAGTCACCGATCCCTTCCTGGAGCACAACTCCGGCCGCTACCGCCTGTCCGTGGAGGGTGCGGCCCGCACCACCGACCCGGCTGATCTCGAACTGCACGTCGACACTCTGTCGATGGTGTACCTCGGCGGCCGGCGCGTGTCGGATCTCGCGGCCGCGGGCCGTGTCCGAGCCACCGGCGAGGCTGCCTTGATGCGGGCGGACCTGCTGTTCGGCACGCGAGTGAACCCCTGGTGCGGTACCTTCTTCTGACGTTGGATGATCACATTCGGTGGGGGTGGAGAAGCTTGAGCAGGCGAGCCGTCGCGACGGTCGTTCTGTGCTGTGCCGCTTTCGCGGGACTGGCGGCGTGTTCGGACACCCCGGCGACCACGCCGGCGACGAAGACCGTCACGGTCCCGCCGACGACGAGCGCCTCGTCGAGCGCGCCGGCGTCCGGCGGTTCGCCCTCCAGCGCTCCCGGCAGAGTGTTCGATCCCCGGACCATGCAGGCGGACGTGCGGAAGATCCTCACCGACACGTATCAGGTGAGCGAGGTCGGCGACGTCCTCTGCCCGGCGAACCAGACGGTCAAGGACGGCAGCACGTTCACCTGCACCGTCCAGGTCGGCGGGGAGGGCAAGACCGTCACGATCACCGTCACGGGCGAGGACGGCCGGTACGAGGTCGGCGCGCCCGCCTGAAAACCGGTTGGGTTCGCCGGGGCCGGACGGCAGGATCTCCTGGCATGAGCGAATTCCATGTGCGTGCCGTGGCCGAGGGCGAACAACGGGCCTGCCTCGCGGTCCTGGAACAGGCCTTGCACGCCAAGCCGATCTCGGACGAGGACTGGGCCAAGATGGCTCCGTCCTGGCCCGCCACCGGGAAGTTCGCGGCGTTCGACGACCACGACACCCCGGTGGGGATCACCAGCTCGTTCGACATCGAGCTCACCGTCCCGGGTGGACGGAAGCTGGGGACCGCTGCCGTGGACGGGGTCGCCGTCCGCGCGGACTGGACCCGTCGCGGGATCTTGACGGCGATGATGGCCGCCCAGCTGGAGGACTTCGCGGCGCGCGGGGTTCCGCTGGCCGCGCTGCATGCTTCCGAAGGCGTGATCTACGGCCGCTTCGGTTATGGCGCCGCCACTTTCGACAAGGGTGTCTTCGTCGAACGTCCCCGCGCCCAGGTTCGTGACGGCGTGGGACGCGAAGGGACGGTCAGGTTCGTCACTCCCGCCGAGGCCGTCGAGCGTGTTCCTGCGCTGTACAACAGGTTCGAGGGGACACGGCCCGGGTTCGCGGCCCGGCCCGCGCGATGGTGGCCGGGCTTCTTCGACCGGGTGGTGACCGGGGACGGCGGCAACCGCGTCGCCATCCACAGTGGACCTGCCGGTGACGACGGCTTCGTCGTCTACCAGACCATCGACACCCGCGACAGGCAGGCACCGGATCGTGGCGCGATCCTTGAGATCCGGGAACTCCACGCCGCGACACCGGAGGCGTGGGCGGGACTGTGGCGGTTCCTGCTGTCGGTCGACCTGGTTTCGGGCGTCGCCGGGCGGGGCCGCCCGGTGGACGAGCCGATCGCCGCGCTGCTCACCGATCCGCGGGCGGTGAACACCACCGAGATCATGGACGAGCTGTGGATCCGGCTCGTCGACGTGCTCGCCGCGCTGCGGGCGCGCACCTACGGCGCCGCCGAAGCCGTGGTGCTCGAAGTGCTCGACAAGCAGCTCCCCGGCAACAACGGTCGTTACACCGTCGGCCCCGGCGGTGTGGAACGCACGACCGCCGAGGCGGAGCTCCGGCTGGACGTCGCCGCCTTGTCGTCCCTCTACTTCGGACACGGCTTCTTCGGCGATTTGGCGCTGTCGGGCCGTGTCGAGGTGCTGGACGAGTCGGCGGTCGACCGGGCCGACGTGCTGTTCCACACCGCGCGGGCCGCGTGGTGCGGGACGTTCTTCTAGGCAGGATTGCGACGCGGTTTGATCCGCACCTGCGGCAACGCGGGTGCGGGCAACCACGCCGTGGAGCCCTGATAGCCCTCCACGGAGCCGAACCGGTCCACCTGGGCCTGCCACGCCTCCCGGTACTCGGCGATCTCCTCGTGACTACGGCCCACGAAGTTCCACCACATCACGAGTTCCTCGGTGAACGGCGTCCCGCCGAGCAGGAGCACCCGCGCCGGTTCGACGCCGTCATTCGTCAGCTCCAGCCGTCCGGCGCCGGGCGCGAGGTACGCGAGTTCCCCGGTGTTCAGCGCGGTTCCGGCGACGGCGACGGAGCCGATGTCCTGGAGGACACCGTGTTCGAAGTCCGGGTCGACGTCGAGGGGCAAGGTCGCACCGGGCTCCAGGGTGAGCTCGGCGCCCAGCAGGGGAGTGAACGCCGGAACCGGTGAGGTGGTCCCGGCCAGGGTGCCGAGGAACACCCGCGCGGTGGCTCCGGGCAGCCGGAGCAAGGGCGGCGCGTAATGCCGGAAGTCCCGTGCGGTGTCGCGGTGTCCGTCCGGCAGTGCGATCCAGAGCTGGACGCCGTGCAGCGTCGCGGTGTCCGATGTGGACACTTCGGAATGCGCGATGCCGTGCCCGGCGGTCATCAGGTTGAGTTCCCCGGGCCGGACCATGGCGTGTGTGCCGATGCTGTCGCGGTGCTCGATCTCGCCGCTGAACAGCCAGCTCGCGGTCTGCAAGCCGGTGTGCGGATGCGGCGCGACGTCCATCCCGCCGGACTCCGGCACGTCCTGCGGCCCGTAGTGGTCGGCGAACACCACGCGCCGATCAGGGACCGCTGCCGTTGCGGAAGCGTCCGGCGGACCCGGATCGCGCGCGGCCCGCCGAGCGGGACGTCGCGCGGGGTCAGCACGCTGACGCCGTCACCGGGATGGTCCCGGCACACCAGCTCGGCCGGGTCGGTCTCGGTGTTGCTCATGATTTGGGGAGCGCGGCCAGCAGACGCTCCACCGAGCGGCCGAGATTCCAGCGTTCCGCCAGTTCGGCGACCTTGTCCGGGTCGGCGGGTTCGGACGGGACGGTGTCCGGGCGGGACTGCTCGACCGGCGCGTCGGCCGCGACCCGCACGACGGTCGGCGCGACCGCGAGGTAGTCGGCGGCGTCGGTCAGCCGCAGCCGGGTCTTGAGCGGCACCCGCGAATCGCCGGCGTCGGCCGCCGCGATGAGCTCCTGCAGCGAACCGAACTGCGTGATCAGCTTCGCCGCGGTCTTCTCGCCGATGCCGGCGACACCGGGCAGCCCGTCCGACGGGTCCCCGCGCAGCGCGGCCATGTCGGCGTATCCCGGACCGGCGTTCTCGGCCGGGATCCCGTACTTTTCGGCGAGCTCGTCCGGGCCGAGGATCTCGGCCTTGTTCCAGCCCTTGCCGACGTAGATGACCACCGTCGACATCGGTTCGCGGCGGACGAGCTGGAACAGGTCGCGGTCACCGGTGATGACCTCGACCGGCGACTTCTCCTCGCGGATCGCGAGCGCGCCGATGACGTCGTCGGCCTCGTACCCGGCCGCCTCGGCCGTCGCGAGCCCGAAGGCCTCCAGCAGGTCGAGGATGATCGGCACCTGCGGGGTCAGCGTGTCCGGCACCTCCTCGACGTCGCCGCCCTCCGGGACCTCTTCGGCCACCCGGTGCGCCTTGTAACTGGGCAGCAGGTCGGTGCGGAACTTCGGCCGCCAGTCCGCGTCCAGGCACGCGACGAGGCGGGAGGGCCGCCGGTCGACGAGGATCCGCGCGACGGTGTCGGTGAACCCGCGTACGGCGTTGACCGGCGTCCCGTCCGGGGCGGTCATCGACTCGGGCAGGGCGTAGAACGAGCGGAAGTAGAGGCTCGCGGAATCAAGGAGAGCGAGTGGTCCGGTCACGCGGACAGCCTGCCATGTTCCGGCCCGGATGTCCGTGAAGGACCCGACCCCCAGCCGGGTCCTCCACGGACACGGGTCAGGCCGCGTAGGGCCGCGCCCGGCGCGCGTCGCGCAGGGCGTTGGCCCACCAGCCCAACTGGTTCAGCAGCGTGGTGGCCGCGAGGGCGGCGCCCGAAGGGTCGTCGTGGTCGCCGTCCGGGCCGAAGTGGTTCCATGCGTAGGGGAAGCTCACGGTCTCGCGGATCGTGGCGGCGTGGAGTTCGGCGAAGACCGGGCGCAGGTGCTCGACCGCGCGCAGGCCGCCGGAAATCCCGCCGTAGGAAACGAAAGCGACCGGCTTTCCGTGCCACTCGCGGCCGGTGGCGTCGAGCGCGGTCTTGAGCGGGCCGGGGTAGCTGTGGTTGTACTCGGGGACGATCACGACGACGGCGTCGGCGTCGGCGACACCGGACGAGAGGTCTTCGGGGGCTTCGGCCAGGTCGATGACGGACAGGGTGACGTCTTCGCGCTGTTTCGCGCGTTCGAGGAACCAGTTCGCGACGACGGGGGCGAAGCGGCCCTCGCGGACGCTGCTGATCACGACGGCGAGCTGGTAAGGCGTGTCGGTTGTCATGGCACAGACCGTAGAACCTGAAGCTAAGTAGAGGTCAAACTCCAGAATCGCTTTCCTGACTGAATTCGATTGCAGAGAACTCTTTGCGATGTAGGATCGCCGGCATGGGGAAGAGCGAGAGGTATCTCGCGCGGATCGACGGACGCCTTCTGCGCGCGTTGTCGCATCCGTTGCGGGTCAGGATCCTGGAGCTGCTGCGAGAGGACGGTCCGGCGACGGCGTCCGGGCTGGGGAAACGGCTGGGGGAGAGTTCCGGCACCACGAGCTGGCATCTGCGCCAGCTGGCCGAGTACGGCCTGGTCACCGAAGACTCCGAGCGCGGCAACCGGCGCGACCGGTGGTGGAAGGCCGTGCACGAAGGGGATGAGCTGCAGGGGCAGGACTTCATCAGGGATCCCGACCTCGCCGGGCCGTTCAGCACGTACGCCCACACGATGGTCGAGCAGCGCTACGCGGCCGAGGCGCAGTTCGTCGCCGAGATGCGCGAGTGGTCGGACGAGTGGATCGACAAGGTCTCGTTCCACGACTCGCCCCTCTCACTGACCCCGGACGAGGCCGCCGCGCTGAGCGACGAGATCCTCGACGTGATCAAGCGCTATCGGCGCCCGGCCGAGGAAGGCGACACCTCCGTCCGGGTCCATTGGGCGGCCTTCCCGAGGAAATCGCGGCCGGAGACGTCATGAGCCGGATGCCACTGGGGGCTCTGGTCGTGGCTTCGGGGATCTCCTCGGCCGGAGTGATGATGACCCTCCTCGCGATTCCCTGGTTCGTCCTGCAGAGCACCGGCAGCGGGACCAAGACCGGCCTAGTCACCGCGGCCGAAGTGCTCGGCCTGATGGTCGCCGCGTTGCTGGGCGGGCCGATCGTGGACCGCGTCGGCACCCGCCGCGCCAGCGTCGGCGCGGACCTGCTGACCACCGGCACGGTCCTGCTGATCCCGCTCGCGACGCATACGACGGGACTCAGCCTGCCCGGACTGATCGTCCTGTCGTTCGTGATGGGGGTGTCCCGCGGTCCCGCCGACACGGCGAAGCAGGTGCTGCTGCCTGGAGTCGCCGAACTCGGCGATGTCCGCGTGAGCCGGGCGGCCAGCGCCGTCGAAGCGGCGATGCGGACCGGCCGGATGGTCGGCGGACCCGCCGCCGGCGCGCTCATCGCGCTGATCGGGCCGATGCAGGTGCTCTACGTCGACGCGGGCGCGTTGCTGCTGTCCTCCGCGCTGGTGTTCACGCTGATCCCGTCCGCGGCCGGTCCGCCGAGGCCGTCGTCGGGCGGCTACCTCAAGCAACTGCGCGAAGGACTCGGGTACATCAAGCGCGACAGCCTGCTGCGCGCGATGGTGGGCATGCTGATGCTCACCAACAGCCTCGACTTCGGGCTGCTGGGCGTCCTGTACCCGGCGTACGGCGATCAGGTCCTGCACAGCACCGCGCTCATCGGCGCGATGATCACCGCGGTCGCGGCGGGCGCGTTGCTCGGTTCGGCGCTCTACGGCTGGGTGGGCCATCGGTTCTCCCGGCGGACGGCGCTGCTCGTCGCCGTCGGCATCGAGGGCGCGCCGCGATTCGCCTTGCTCGCGCTGGAACCCGAGCCCGCCGTCCTGCTCGCCGGACTCGTGGTCGCCGGGATCGGCGCGGGCGCGCTCAACCCGATCGTGCTCCCGGCGGTCTACGAACGGGTCCCGGAAGCCGTCCGGGGCCGGGTGCTCAGCCTCCTCGTGGGCGGGATCCTCGCCGCGATGCCGGTCGGCTCGATGGTGGCGGGACTGCTGCTGGACGGGATCGGGCTCGTCGGAGCGCTCGCCGTGTTCGGCGGCCTGTACCTGATCGCCGGCGTCTTCCCGGCGATCTTCCGGGTCTGGCGCGGGCTCGACGATCCCGCCCCGATCGGGGGTGACCGGCTGGTGAACGAAGGGGCACGGACCGACTAGGCTCGCCATCATGTCGCGCCGTTCCCTTCACAACCCAGCCCCCGACGCCGCCAGCCTCCGCGCCCGCCTCGACCGGGCCCGCGCCGCCGCGGCCGCCGCCGACACCGACGCCCTGCTGATCGCACCCGGCTCGGACCTGCGCTACCTCATCGGCCAGGCCGGAGGGTCCTTCGAGCGGCTGACCACGCTGGTGATCCCGGCCGACGGCGTCCCGGCGCTCGTGCTGCCGAAGCTGGAAGCTCCCGGTTACGCCGACGTCCCGGCCGACGAGCTGGGCATCGAGATCGTCACCTGGGTCGACGGGGACGACGCCTACGAACTGGTGGCCGACAGGCTCGGCAAGCCGGGCCGGGTCGCGGTCAGCGACTTCACGCCTGCCCTGCACGTCCTCGCCTTCCGCGGCGCGCTCGGTGACGCCGAGCAGACGCTGGCCGGGCCGATCGTGCGCGAACTGCGGATGCGCAAGGACGCGGCCGAGATCCAGGCGCTGCGTGACGCGGGCGCGGCCATCGACCGCGTCCACGCCCGGGTGCACGAATGGCTGCGCCCCGGCCGCACCGAGGCCGAGGTCGGCGCGGACATCACCGCCGCGATCGTCGAAGAGGGCCACACCCACGCCGACTTCGTGATCGTCGGCTCGGGCCCGAACGGCGCCAGCCCGCACCACGACGTCTCCGAGCGTGTCATCGAGCGCGGCGACGTCGTCGTGGTCGACATCGGCGGCCCGATCGCCGAGGGCTACAACTCCGACTCCACCCGCACGTACGCGGTCGGCGAGCCGCGTGACGCCGACGTCGCCGAGACCTACGCGGTCCTGCAGCGCGCCCAGCGTGCCGCCGTCGAGGCCGTCCGTCCCGGCGCCACCGCCGAGTCGATCGACGCCGCCGCGCGCGACATCATCGCCGAAGCCGGTTACGGCGAGTTCTTCATCCACCGCACCGGCCACGGCATCGGCCTCGACGTGCACGAAGAGCCGTACATCATCAAGGGCAACGCGCTGCCGCTGGAGCCGGGCATGGCTTTCAGCGTCGAGCCGGGTATCTACCAGCCGGGCCGCTGGGGTGCCCGCATCGAGGACATCGTCGTGGTCACCGAGGACGGCGTCGAGCCGGTCAACCAGCGTCCCCACGACCTGATCGTGCTCGACGCATGACCGGTTCCCTGGAGCCGCTGGACCAGGCCATCGTGCAGGAACTGGCCGCGGACGGACGGCGCAGTTTCACCGATCTGGCCGAACGGGTCGGGCTTTCGGTCTCGGCGGTGCACCAGCGGGTGCGGCGCCTGGAGCAGCGCGGGGTGATCCTCGGGTACACCGCGCGGCTCGACGGCGAGCAGATCGGTCTCCCGCTGACCGCGCTGATCTCGCTGACGCCGAACGATCCGGCCGCTCCGGACGACTACCCGCAGCGCCTGGAGCACATCAAGGAGATCGAGTCCTGCTACTCGGTCGCCGGGGACGAGTCGTACATCCTCCTGGTCCGGGTGGCTTCGCCGCTCGGCCTGGAGGACCTCCTCCGCCGCATCCGGGAGTCCGCCAAGGTCTCGACCCGGACGACGGTGGTGCTGTCGACGCCGTTCGAGGGGCGCTCGCCCACATTGTGAAATCGGAGAACGGGCGGGCTTGCGCGGCGCTGGTACGATAAAAGGTATGGCAACACGTAAGGTCACTCTCTCACTCGACAGTGGTGCGCTCGAGTTCGCCGAGCGGGCCGCCAAGGCACACGGGATCTCGGTCTCGTCGTGGTTGTCCAAAGCGGCCCGCCGGGAAGCCGTCCGCACCGGATACACCCCGCAGCGCGCTCCGGCCGCACCGTCCGCCGAATCGGACGAGGCCGAGCTGACCGCCGCGGAGAAGGATCTGCGTGCACAGGGGTGAAGTCTGGACGTACCACCCCCCGACCGAACCGGCACGGCAGCGGACCGTCGTCCTGCTGTCCTCGGACGGGGTGAACGAATCCGAGCGGCCGTGGCTGCTCGGCACCGAACTGCTGGACCGTGATCCGCAGGACATCCTCGGCGTCGCCGTCGACGCGCGGTACTGGGTCTCCACGCTGAACCTCACGCGCCTGTACCGGCCGTGGTTCGACGAGAAGATCGCTGAGATCGACCAAGAGGTCCAGGAGCGCATCGACATCGCGTTGCGCGCCGCACTGGATCTCTAGCGGTTCTAGCGGGCGACGACCTCGGGCGCGGCGTGCAGTTTGCCATCCGCCCCGGACAGGCACGACGCGTTGCCGCCGCGGGCGGCGAGGAACTCGTTGAGGCAGTTCGCGATCTGCGCGTGGCCGTTCGCGTTGGGGTGGAACGACTCCTGCAACGCGTGGCTCGCGCGGTCCACCTGGCCGAGGTCGCTCAGTTTCAGGGTAAGCCTGCTGAACCACTCCTTCGCCGGGTCACTGCTGCACGCCTCGCGGCCGGCACCCGCCCGCGAGAGGTCGAGGAACCGCGCACTGATCGCCCTCGACGCCTGCTTGATCCCGTCCGACAGGACGGAGACGCCGTCGCGGCGCATCCACTCCAGATCCTCGGTGCGGAACGGGCAGCCGTTGAGGCTGCGCAACGCTTCCGGGATCTGGGGCCCGACGGGCGAGGCGTACGACATCAGCACGAGCTGGTAGTCCGCCGGGACGTAACCCGCCTGTGCCAGCACCTTCTTGACGTCGGCGACGGCGTTGGTCACCTTCGGCACCATGGCGTCCACTTTGGACTTCCAGGTCTTGCGGAGAGCCTCGCTGCACGGCGGGCTCTCGGGGGAGAACCACGCCTTGAAGCATTCGCTGACCTGAGCGGAGAACTTCGGCTCGTCGTTCGCGCCGATCGCGATCACCACGGCGGCGATCCGGTGGTCCTTGATCAGGTTCGCCAGCTGCTGGGCCTGTGACGGCTCGGTCCACTGCTTCGCCTCGCCGAGGGCGATCTGCTCCGACGGCGCCCCCGAACACGCGAGGTTCACCCGCGCGGTGACGTCGGGGATCTTGACCTGCTCGACGAAGGCGTTGGGGGAGCGGTGACACCAGTTGCCGCCTTGGCCGTTGGTCGCGGGCGTGTAGTTGCCCGCGCCCTCACCGGAGACGGTGCTGTCGCCGATGGAGACGACCGTCAGCGGCCCCGTCCCCGGCGGGCCTTGGCGCGGGGACGGCTGCCCTGGGCGGCTTTCCGACCCGGTAAAGGCAATGAACCCGACGAGAACCACCACGAACGTGAGCGCGAGAGCACCCCACCACCACCGGAAACGTCGCATCGTCACCGGATTCTACGGAAGCCCGGGACCGACCGGGTGATCATGGTGGTGTGACGGTGGCGATGCCCGGTCAGCCCGCCGCCGTCAGGTCCGTCCCGGCCGCCAGCTCCGACACGATGTCGAGCACGCCGGGCACCGCGGGCTTGTCGTTCCCCGGTACCCAGGCGACCACGGTCCGGGCGGTTTCGCCCGCCAGCGGCACGAACACCACGCCGCTTCGCCGCAGGCTGTGCGAAGACCTCGCCAGTCTCGTGACGCCGATGCCGGCGGCGACCAGCCCGAGCAGCCCCTGCACGGTCGCCGCCCGCTGGACGACGCGCGGAGTGAACCCGGCCGCCCCGAACTCGTTGTCGTAGTGCCGATGCCAGGGCTCCCACGAACTGCGCGGCGTGAGCACCCACGGCTCGTCCGCCAGATCCGCCAGCTCCACTTCGGCCTCGGTGGCGAGCCGGTGTCCCTCCGGCACGACAGCGCAGACCTCTTCGGTGATCAACGTGCGGGTCTCGAAGCCGTCGACCAGCGGAGGCCGTGTGAAGATCAGGTCGTAGCGGCCGGACGTGAGCCCGTCGACGAGCGGCGCGATCTGAGTGTCGTCCGTGGTGAGGGTGAGATCGGGGAGGCGGTCGCGGACCGCGCGCACCACCGGCGGGAGCAGATAGTTGGCCGTGGTGGTCAGGAAACCCAGGCGGAGGGTGCCGATCTCGCCGCGCACCGCCCGGTTCAGCACCGAAAGAGCTTCGTCGCCGCGCGCCAGCACCGCGCGGGCCTCCGGCAGGAACAGCGATCCGATCTCGGTAAGCCTTGTCCCGCGGCTGTCGCGCCGCAGCAGTTTCGCGCCGAGAACCCGCTCCAGGACGGTGATCTGCTGGGACAGCGACTGCTGGGCGATGTGCAGGCGGCGCGCGGCCTGGGTGAAGCTCGCGTCCTCGGCGACGGCGACGAAGTAGCGCAACTGCCGCAGCTCAGGGGTCACAGGCTCTGACTGTAGCCGCACCAGGAAGCCGGTGTTGGCGGACCGGGCGCGCTCTTCGCACGATGGGTGGCAGGAACTTCACTGGAGGAAACAGGAATGACGAAGGAAACCGACGGTCGCGTCTGGCTGATCACCGGCTGCGCGTCCGGGTTCGGCAGGCATCTAGTCCTGGCCGCGCTCGACGCCGGCGACCGCGTGATGGCCACGGCGCGCCGCCCGGAAACCCTCTCCGAACTGGAAGAACTCGGCCAGGGCCGGGTGCGCGCCGCCGCGCTCGACGTCACCGACCCCGCTCAGGTCGAAGCCGCCGTCCAGGCCACGCTCACCGAGTTCGGCCGGATCGACGTCGTGGTCAACAACGCCGGTCACGGGTCGGTGGGCGCCGTGGAGGAACTGGCCATGTCCGATCTGCGGTCGCTGATGGACGTGATGTTCTTCGGCGCCGTCGAGGTGACGAAAGCCGTCCTGCCGCACCTTCGGGCGCAGGGCAGCGGGGCGATCGTGCAGATGAGTTCGATGGGCGGCCAGCAGAGCCCGCCCGGATTCGGGGCGTACTGCTCGGCGAAGTTCGCCCTGGAAGCGATGTCGGAATCCCTCGCCGCCGAGGTCGCGCCGTTCGCTGTGAAGGTGCTGATCGTGGAGCCGGGCGCTTTCCGGACCGAGTTCGGCGGCAGCCGGTTGCAGCGCTCGCGGGTGATCGACGCCTATCGCGAATCCACGGGCGCCATCCGGGATTTCGTCGAGGGGATGGACGGTTCGCAGCCCGGCGACCCGGCGAAGGCCGCGGCCGCGATCCTGAAGGCGCTCGACAGCGACAACACGCCGCTTCGGCTCGCCCTCGGCGACGACGCCGTCGATGGGCTCCGGGCCGTGCACGAGGCGAGGGCGGCGGAGCTGGCCGCCTGGGAATCCTTGAGCCGCTCCACCGCCCTCTGACGCGCTCAGCCGACCCAGCGTCCGATCGCGATGCCGAGCAGCTTCCGCGCGTTGTCGGCCGAGTCCGCGGAGCCGTCCGCCCAGGCGACGATTCCGTCCGGGCGCACGAACAGGCTCGGCTGCGAGGCGTCCGAGACCGGATCCGCCGTGTACGCGACGCTGTCCGCCGACCCGCGGACGGCGTCGGCGTACCGGCCATCGGGTGAGCGGTCGAGAAGCAGGAAGCGGCCGTCGTGAGCGTGATCGGCGAGCCGTGCGCCGGATTTCAGTTCGACGTCCCCGACGATCGAGCCGACCGGATCGTCGTCGTCGGCGACGTCGTACTGCTGCAGGATCCCGGACGAGAGCGCGATCATCCGGGTGATCGCGCCGGGGACGGCGAACAGTTCGTCACCGACGACCTTCCGCAGCTGAGCGGTCCGTTCGTCACCGCGCATGAGCGCGACCTGGGCCCGCGTCCAGTCCAGGACCCACGCTCCGATCGGATGCCGCTCGGCGTGATAGGTGTCGAGCAGTCCGGCCGGGGCCCGGCCCTTGACGGTCGCGGCGAGTTTCCAGCCGAGGTTCACGGCGTCGCCGAAACCGAGGTTGAGGCCCTGAGCGCTGAACGGCGAGTGCACGTGTGCGGCGTCGCCGGCGAGGAAAACCCTGCCCTGGCGGTAGTTCCTGGCCTGGCGCGCGTTGTCGGACCACCGGGTCGCCCGCCCCCGCAGCCGCGTGATCGTCACCGGGACGCCGGTGACATCGCGGACCGCGTTCTGCAGCTCTTCGAGGGTCACGGGAGCGTTCTTGTCCTCGGGCTGCGGCGCGAACCGGGCGACGAGGATGCGGCCCGGCACCGGGCCGTAGGTGTAGATGCCGCGCGGCGTCCAGTTCCAGCCGCGCCGTAGTTCGCTCGGGTCGTCGATGTCCGCGATGGCCTGATAACCCACCAGTTCCGGGTCCGTGCCCACGAAGTCGATGCCGAGTCGCTTGCGGATGACGCTTCGCCCGCCGTCGGCCGCGACGACCCACCCCGCCGCGAAGTCGCCCGCGCCGGTCTCGACGATCACGTCGCCGCTCGTGTCGCGCAGCTCCCGGACCTCGACGCCGCGACGGATCTCGACGCCCAGCCTGGCGCAGTGCTCGCCGAGCAGCAGTTCGAGGTCGTACTGCGGCACCATGATCCCGTTCGCCACCGACGTGTGCGCGGCCAGCAGCGGATCCTCCTGGTCCACCAGGTCGTGGCGGAACATGATCCCCGCGAAGTGCCCGAGCACCGGGAACCGGCGGGACGTCCGGCCCGCCGCGGCGGTCAACTCGCGCACCGTCCGGTTCGAGCGTCCCGCGGTGAAGGCGGTGGCCTCCGCCAAACGACGACGCTGGACCTCCTCCGCGGCGGGCAGGAGGCCGCGACGGTCCAGGATCTCGCCGCTGGCGACGTTGATCGAGCCGGATTTGATCGTCGGATCCGGTTCCTCCAGCCGTTCCAGCACGGTGACCCGCACTCCGCGCAAGGCCAGCTCGCTCGCGGCGAGAAGGCCGGTGGGGCCCGCGCCGACCACGATCACATCGGTTCGCTTCATGACGACTCCAAGCTTTACTCAGTAAAGTTACTTGGTAAGCTTAATGAGTAAAGGTAGAGTTGTCATATGGCGAAGCGAGGGGATCGAGGCGGTTCGAAGACGCGGGCGCATATCGCGGCGGTGGCGACGGAACTGTTCGTGGAGCGCGGTTTCGACGACGTCACCGTCGCCGAGGTCGCCGCCGCGGCCGGCGTTTCGAAGGTGACGGTGTTCTCGCACTTCGAGCGCAAGGAAGACATCGCGCTCGACCGGCTCCCGGACGCCGTCGGCATGGTGCGGGCGACGATCCGTGACCGGCCGGACGACGTCGGTGCGGTCGAAGCGCTGCGTGCCATGGCCGCCGGACTGGTGGAGGAACAGCATCCATTGTCAGGGCTGAGCGAGGGAGCGTTGCCCCTCATGCGCACGGTCGCCGGGTCTCGCGCGCTCATCTCGCGGCTTCGCGAATTCGAGCACGAGATCGACGCCGAGCTGGCAGCCGAACTCGACGGCGACGGCCGATTCTCGGGCGACAGTGAACTGGTCGCCGCCCTTGTCGTCGCCGCGTACCGCACGATCGCCGCGGCGACCCTCCGGCGCCGCCTCGCCGGCGACGATCTCGCGGAGATCGTCGCCGCCCATCGTCAACGGCTGGAGTCGGCCTTCACCGTGCTCGCGAAAGCCTTCCCGGGCTGACCCCGGAGTCAGCCGGCCAACCTGGCCCCGAGGATCGCCGCGCCGGGACCGGAAAGCTCGGCCAAGGCCACGTCCCGTCCGGCGATCGCCATCAGGATCGCCTCGCCGGGACCGCTGAGTTCGGGACCGGAACCGGCCGACCAGCCGAGGTCCGTCGCGACGATCCGGAGTCCGCGTGCGCGCTTGTCGGCCTTGATCACCCGGGCGTGACGCGCGAAGGCCAGGGCGTGCCGCAGCCGTTCCGGCGGGACGTCACGGGGGAGTCCCAGCGGACGCCGGATGTCCTGCTGATGGACGAGGCTGTCGAGCAGTCCCACCCGTCCGCCGAACACGGCTGTCAGGCCGCGAGGATCGAGGTTGTCCTCGATCCTCGCGATCAGCTCGTCCGGTGCGCGGGCGGGTTCGCGCGCGACGCCGAGCGCGTTCATCCGGTCCAGCCGCAGCCCGCCGCGGACGGCGTGGGTGATCAGGTCGCGGAAGCGCAGGGCGTCGTAGTCGACGACGTGTACGACCAGCTCGCGGACCGTCCATTCCGAGCACAAGGTCTGCTCGTCCCATTGCTCGGGCGTCAGTGTCCGCAGGAAGGCGGCGAAGTCCGTTCGTTCGTCCCTCACGAGTCGCGCGACCGATTCCACTGGCGGCCTCCTGGAGTCCCTGGTAGTCGAGCCACCCGCAAACGTAGTGGTCCGCTCTCTCGTTCCGCTCGATTTGACCGGACGAAGATCGAGCGACGGGACCGCCTCCAGGACGAGGGAACGCGAAGTCTCAGCAGTTCTCCAGGAAGTGCCGCAGCACCCGGGTGCCGAACCGCAGTCCCTCGACCGGGACCCGCTCGTCCACGCCGTGCGCCATCGCCCGATACGGGAAGCCTTCCGGAAGCCACAGCGGCGCGAAGCCGTAGCAGTCGATCCCGAGCGGGCTGAACGCCTTCGCGTCCGTGCCGCCGCCCATGCAGTACGGGACCACGACGGCTTCGGGGTCTTGGGAGCGCAGCGCGTCGGCCATCGCGTCGAACCACGGCGAATCGACCGGCGCCTGGACCGGCGGTTGGTGCGCGACGAACTCGCGGGTGACGCCCTCGCCGAGCATCGCGTCGAGCTCGGCGAACAGCGCCGGTTCGGCATCGGGCAGGACGCGGACGTCCACGTGCGCCTCGGCCGAACTGGGGATCACGTTCACCTTGTACCCGGCGTCGAGCATGGTCGGTGTCGTGCTGTTGCGGACGGTCGGCACCACCAGTGCCCCGGCGGGACCGAGCCGCGCGATCGTTCCGTCCACATCGGACAGATCGACCGGGACGCCCAGTGCTTCGCCGGTGCGTTCGAGGAAGGCTTGGACCGTCGGGGTCAGCCGGACCGGCCAGCGATGCGCGGCGATCTTGCCGAGCGCGGTGATCAGCCGGGTGACCGCGTTCTCGTCGTTGGGGCGCGATCCGTGCCCGGCGCGTCCCTTCGCGGTCAGCCGCAGGTGCGCGGTGCCGCGTTCGGCGGTCGCCACCGGGTAGAGCCGCACGGTCCGGCCGTCGGCGGCGGGGACGTGGTAGGTGTACGCGCCCGATTCGCTGATCGCGGCCGCGCAGCCGTCGAAGAGGTCGCGGTGCGCGGCGGCGAGCCAGTGCGCGCCGTAGTCGCCCTTGTCCTCCTCGTCGGCCACGAACGCGAGGACGATGTCCCGCCGCGGCCGGAAACCGGTGGCGAGGGCGGCGAGCACCATCGCGCAGAAGTCCTTCATGTCGACCGCGCCGCGGCCCCAGAGGAAGCCGTCGCGGACCTCACCGGAGAACGGGTCCACCGACCAGTCGGCGGCGTCGGCCGGGACGACGTCGAGATGTCCCTGGACGAGCAGCGCGGGCAGGCCCGGGTCCGTGCCGGACACCCGGGCGATCACGTTCGCGCGCCGGGGCGCGGACTCGATGATCTTCGAGTCGATCCCGAGCCCGGACAGCAGCGACGCGACGTACTCGGCCGCCTCGCGTTCGCCTTCGGAGTCCCCGTTGCCCCGGTTCGTGGTGTCGAACCGGATCAGACGCGAACAGACTTCGACGACATCCAGCTCAGCCATAGATACCCTGCACCGCCCCGGCCGCGATCGCCGTGACGATCTTGAAGGCCTTCATCGCTTCCGTCATGTCGGGCGCGTCGAAACCGACCCGTCGCACGCCGATCTGTTCCACCGTCGGGATCACGGCCGCGGCCTGCGCGAGATGACTCGCGTCGAACTCGACCTCGATCCGGTGGGGAGTGGTGAACCGCTCGACCCGGCCCGCCCGGTTCATCGCGTCCGCCGCGGCGGAGGACAGCAGCTCGGCGGTCCTGGCGGGCGGCAGGCAGATCGCGGCGTAGCGGCTGACGCAGTCCTTGACCGTGACCAGTTCGGCCTCCGGCGCGTAGTCCTGGGCGTCGTCGCAGGCCTTGTCGTCACCGGAGACGACCAGTACCGGGACGCCGTACTCGGCGGCCATCGCGGCGTTGAGCCTGCCTTCGCTGGCGGGGACGTCGTCGAGCCACACCCCGGTGATCTGATTCTCCAGGTAGGTGTGGGAAAGGACGCCGTCGAAGCCGGCCCCGGCGTGGTAGCCGAGGAAGACGACCCCGTCCACGCCGGTGTCGATCCCCTGCATCATCGAGAGCGGCTTGTGCCTGCCGGTGAGCATGCGCGCGCGGCCGTCGAGGTCTTCGAGCAGGAGGTTCCGCTGGGACGAATGCGCCTCGTTGACCAGCACGTCGGTGGCGCCGGAGTCGAACAGGCCCGCGATGGTGGCGTTGACGTCACCGGTGAACAGGCGCCGGAAGCGCTGCCACTGCTCGGTGCCGGGGATGACGTCCTCGGTCCAGGTGACGCCGGTGGCGCCCTCCATGTCCGCCGAGATCATGATGCGCATGCCGGGCACCCTAGCCGAGGCGCTTTGCCCCCGCTTCCGGGATCAGGGCCAGGAACCGGACCGCGGGTAGACCGCCCAGGCGCGCTCCCAAGCGGCGGCCCGCCGCCGGTCCAGCACCAGCCGGACGATCCGGTGGAACGACACGAGAGCGGCGACCACGGCGAACCAGAGCCAGAGGCCGACGAGCACGGAATCGAACACGGCCGTCGAGGCGGTCCTCGGGGCGGCGGTGAGGTCGCCACGGGCGTCGATCCAGATCGGCACGGGCGATCCGGCCGGGCTGCCCGGCGTCGCGAAGACACCGCCGGTGTGCCGGGCGCCGCGTGAGTCGGTCCAGGCCGCCTCGGTGGCGGAATCGTCGGTCCCGACGCTCTCGCTGTCGACGATGCGGACGGGCGCGGCCTTGAGCAGGTACGCGGTGGTGGCGTGCCGTCCGGCCGCGTCGGTGGCGGCCGCGGCCACCTGCCTGCCGTGATTGGCCGAGCCGACGGCGGCCGCGACGGGGACGGCGAGGAGTGCCGCGAGGATGACGAGTTTGAGGAGGAGGGCTTCGAACCGGTCCGAACCGCGGGCCAGCGAGTTGTGACCCGGGAAGAGCCGTCGCCGGAACCGGGCGATCGGACCGTTGGACCCGTGCACGAGGAACCCCATTCCCTCAGACCGCGAAAACCTCCGGTCTCGATTCTCGGTCACCGGGGCGCCGCTGTCGCGGTATGGGGACACAGACCACTCTGTGAACCCGTACACAACCTTTTATTCGTTTTACCCGGCCGCGTGACGCCGCTACCGTCTTCGTCATGGGGATTTTCTTCACTCTGTGATTCTCGCCTTCGACGCGGCCCTGGCGTAGAGCCTTCGCTCCGCCGGGCCGCGTCCTTCCGCATGTTCTTCTTCCTTGCGAGAATCAGGAGGACGCTCCTATGCGTACCCCGCATCGAAATCCCGAAACACAACTCGTGCTCTCCGGTGTCACCAAACGTTTCGACGACCATGTCGTCCTCGATCAGGTCTCCTTCACCGCCAAACCGGGGGAGAAGGCGGGCGTGATCGGTGACAACGGCTCCGGCAAGTCCACCCTGCTGAGGCTGATCGCCGGCCGCGACCGGGCCGACAACGGCACGGTGACCGTCACCGCGCCCGGCGGCGTCGGTTATCTCCCACAGACCTTGGAGCTGCCCGACACCGCCACGGTCGGGGACGCGATCGACCTCGCGCTGGCCGACATCCGGGACCTGGAATCCCGGTTGCGGGCGGCCGGGACGTCGCTGGGAACCGCCGAGGACCTGGACGCCTACGGCGATCTCCTGGCCGCTTACGAAGCCCGCGGTGGCTACGAGGCCGACGCCAGGGTGGAGGTCGCCCTGCACGGCCTCGGGCAGCCGGGCCTCGACCGCGATCGCGCGCTGGGCACGCTGTCCGGTGGACAGCGATCCCGGCTGGCGCTCGCGGCGACCTTGGCCTCGTCACCCGAACTGCTGTTGCTGGACGAGCCGACCAACGATCTCGACGACGAAGCCGTCGCCTGGCTGGAGAACCACCTCCGCGGGCATCGCGGCAGGCTCGTCGCGATCACCCACGATCGGATGTTCCTCAGCCGGGTCACCACGACGATCCTCGAGGTCGACGCCGACCGCCGGACCGTGCACCGGCACGGCAACGGGTACGCGGGCTACCTCGCGGCGAAGGAGGCCGCGCGGGCCGGATGGGTCCGCGAACACGAGGAGTGGCGCCTGGAGAAGTCCCGTTACGAACGGATGGCGGACGTCAACATCGACCGGTTCTCGGCGATTCCCCGCAAGGCTCCCGCGGCTTTCAGCGGGGCGGGCGCGTTCCGGGCCCGATCCCGGGCGCACGGGGCGATGAGCCGGATCCGGTCGGCCCGCGAGCGGATCCAGCGGCTCGAAGCGGATCCGGTTCCGCCGCCGCCTCGGCCGCTCCGGTTCACCGGGCGGATCGCGGCGGGGGAGACGGAGGCCGATCGGTACGTCGTCAAGGTGGACGGCGTGTCGGTGGACGGTCGTCTCCCGCGGACGTCGCTCAGCGTGCTGCCCGGCGAGCGGGTGCTGGTGACCGGACCCAACGGGGCGGGCAAGACGACCCTGATGCGGGTGCTCGCCGGTGAGCTGGCGCCGTCGACCGGATCGGCGGAGCGGGCCGGGCGGATCGGGTTCCTGCGTCAGAACGGCGGGCTCGCCGCCGATGCCCGGACCGTCCTCGCGATCTTCGCCGGCGACGGTGACGAAGAGGAGGCCGCGGAGCGGTTGCTGGCGCTGGGCCTCTTCCGGGCGGCGGATCTGCGGAAGCCGATCCGTGAGCTGTCCATCGGGCAGCGTCGCAGGCTGGAACTGGCCAGACTGGTGACGGCCAGGACCGACCTGCTGCTGCTCGACGAGCCGACCAACCACCTCGCCCCGGATCTCGTGGAGGAGATGGAGCAGGCGCTCACGGAGTACTCCGGCGCGCTCGTGGTCGTCACCCACGACCGGCGGATGCGGCGGACCTTCGAGGGCAGGCGGCTCGACCTGGTCACTTCAGTGGCGTGAGCGGTCCGTCCACTTTGGCCGGGTTGAGGCAGCTGGTCAGCCCGTCGACGAGAGAGCAGGTCCCGGGACCGCGCTTGAGCCGATAGCCCTGCGGTACGCCACCCGCCGTGACCAGTGAACGGTACGCGGGAACGGCGTCCGTGGGGCGCCGGGTCAGCGCGGGATCGGCGAGAGCGTCCACTGTGTACAGTCCGAACCGAGCACGGTAGCTGCCCCATTCGTAATTGTCGGTGAGGCTCCAGTAGTTGTAGCCGATGAGGTTCATCCCGTCGGCCTTCGCCCGCTGGAGCCAGTACACGGTGTCGCGCACGTGATCGCTCCGGGAGTAGTCCGCGTCGCGCTGTTCGCCGTTGTCGGTCGCCATGCCGTTCTCGACGATGTAGAGCGGCAGGCGCGGGAACCGGTTGTGGTAGCTGCGCAACGCGTAGTAGATGCCTTCGGGCTGGAGCTTGACGTCCCAGAACTTGTCGGAGGCGGCGGCGAACACCGTCCAGTTGTCGACGCTGAGGCCGTAGTAGTAATCGATGCCGATGAAGTCGAGCTTGTCCTTGACCTGGTCGAGGAAGAACCAGTCGGCCATCCCGTTGACCCCGGTGATGTACGCCTGGTTGCTGGTGACCTTCGAGGTCGGGTCGAGTTCGTGGATCAGGTCGTAGGCCCGCCGGTGCGCCTGGACGACGTTGGACCGCGCCGCGAAGTACCGGGTCACGCTCAGCGCGCCGACCTTCTGCTCGTTCTGGAGGAAGACGAGCGGCTCGTTGAACGTCACCCAGAGGACGTCCTGACCGGCGTAGCGCTGGACGATCTTCCGGCTGAACTCCAGCCACGCGTCGGCGGTCCGTGTCTCGGCCCAGCCGCCCTGATCGAGCGCCCAGCCCGGATAGACCCAGTGGTTGAGGGTGATCATCGGGGTCATGCCCGCGGCCCGGACCTGCCGGAGAACGTCGTCGTAGAAGGCGAGTTCGGTCTCGTCCCACCGGCCGGGCGAGGGTTCGACGCGAGCCCACTCGACGCCGAAGCGGTAAGTGTTGACGCCGAGCCCGGCCGCGAGCCGGATGTCGTCGGCGTAGCGGCGCCGGAAGTCGACGGAATCCCGGTACTCGTCGACGCCGTCCTTCCCGGCGGAGCGGTCCACGAACCGCTTCCAATTGCTGTCCGGGGCGCTGCCCTCGGACTGGTATCCCGACGAAGCCACGCCCCAGTAGAAGTCCCGGGACCAGCCGTCGTCCTGCGATGCGGACGCGTTCACGGCCGAAAGTGTCGCGCATAGTGAGACGGCGAGAAGCAAACCGACTCCCCGGCGTAATCTTCCCCGATGCTCCGGCCACTTCGACGATCGTTCACCGGTGTCCGCCATCTTCCGGACGCTAACGTGAGTGAACGGCGTAAACAAGCGGCCGTCCGGGGACTTCGACGATGACGTTGGGGAGATGATCGACTTGACCGGCAGCACGGTCCGCCACGCCGTCTATCTGCCGCCTTTCGGCCCGTTCGGTGAGCCCGGGGTGCTCGTCGACCTCGCCGTGCGCGCGGAGCGGGCGGGCTGGGACGGCTTTTTCCTGTGGGACCACGTCGTCGCGGACACGATGCCCATCGCGGATCCGTGGACGACGCTCGGCGCCATCGCGCACGCCACCAGCCGGCTCCTGTTCGGGCCGATGATCACACCGCCCGCGCGGCGCCGTCCGTGGGTGGTCGCGCGGCACGCGTCGACGGTCAGCAGGCTCTCCGGCGGGCGGCTGATCCTCGGCACGGGGCTCGGTTCGGACGAATCCGGTGACTTCAGCCGGTTCGGTGAACAGACGGATCTGCTGACCCGGTCGGCTATGTTCGACGAAGGTCTCGACGTCATCCGCGCGATCTGGTCCGGCAAGCGGTTCGACCACGACGGCGCGCACTACCAGGTCGCGCTCGCCGAGGCGCCGCCCGAGCCGTTCCCCATCCCGATCTGGGTGGCCAGCTCCACCGACAACCCGCGCGTGGTCCGGCGAGCGGCGCTGTGCGACGGGATCTTCCCGAACCCGGAGGACCACACGCCGACCGCCGAAGAGATCGCCGAGACCCATCGCGCGCTCGGTCTCGCCGGACTGGAGCCGGGCCGCCCCTTCGACGTCGCGGTCGCCGGGAACGCGAGCCCGGCGTGGGAGGAGCAGATCAAGGTCGATCTCCCCGCGCTGGGGCAGGCCGGGATGACGTGGTGGATGGAGTCGCTGACGCATCTCGATCCGCTGGAGCTTTCGCAGAAGATCGTCGACGCGGGCCCGCCGCGGTGGTGATGATCAGCGCGCTGGCCGCGAGCGGGGGCAACGCCCAGAGCGCGGCGGTGACGTAGCCGCTTTGACTCGGGAGGAGGCTTCCGTTCGGGGTCTCGGCGGACAGCAGGGAACCGGCGAGTGCGCTGCCGAGGCTGAATCCGATGCTGCGGATGATCTGGTTGATCGAGAGCACGCTGGCGGTTTCCTCTTGCGGCACGCCGACGAGGACGAGCTTGGGCATCAAGGCGAAGATGCCTCCGACGGCGAACCCGAGCAGAGCGATCGCCGAGAGCACGGCCAGGAGCGAGTGGTCGGCGACGACGAACAGCAGAGCGCCGACGATGGCGACCGCGGCCGACAGCGCGTAGGTCCACCGCTCGGTGAGGTGCGCGACGAGACGCGGCATCGCCTTTCCCGCGACGAAACCGAACAGCGAGAACGGGATCAGTGCCGCGCCGGCGGCGACACCGGGGAGTGCGAACCCGTACGGGGCGCCGTCGGGGGTCTGGACGTAGCGGGTGAGCAGGCTGAACAGCAGGTACAGCCCCAGCCCGGCGATGAGAATGGCCACGTTCGCGCGGAGAAGCGGCCCTTGGCGCAGCAGCCGCAGGTCCACGAGCGGCGCCGCCGAGCGCAGTTCGACGGCCGCCCAGGCGGCGAGGATCGTGAGAGACCCGGCGAGGACGCCGGCGGCCGCCCAGGGGTTCTCCCAGATCGACGGCTGGGCGATGACCAGCAGCAGGCCGAGCGAGCCGAGGGCCAGGAGAATCGCGCCGAGGACGTCGATCCGAGGGCGTTCTCCCGGAGCTTCGGCGGGCAGGGCACGCCAAGCGATCGCCAGCCCGGCCACGGACAGGACGAACCCGAGCCCGTAGGCGGCGCGGAGGCCCGCGAGCTGGTCGACAAGGCTGATCACCGGATAGCCGACCCCGATACCCACTGTCGTGGCGACGGACAACAGGGCGATCGTCGACGCCGACCGTTCCGGGGGCAGATGCGCGCGGGCGACGCTCATCAACAGCGCCCCGACGGCCACGCCGAGTCCTTGCAGGCCGCGCCCGATCAACAAGGCCACGAACGGGAGCGGGAGCACCGTCAGCAGACCACCCGCCGCGACCAGGGCGAGCGCGGTCAGGATCGTGGTGCGGCGATACGGGCCGCCACCGAGCCGCCCGAGGACCGGGCCCGCGATCGCACCGGCGAACAAAGTGATGGTCAGGGTCCACTGCGCGGCGTCGAGGGACACGTGCATGCCCGTGGCGACCGGGGTGATGAGCGGCGCTCCGACACTGCCGATCACCGCCGCCGACAACGCCGTGGACACCAGTGCGGCACTCAGCCGTCCGTCCCGCCGGTCGTTCATCGGTTCGTCTCGCCCGTGATGTGCGCGAACAGCCCGGGCCGGATCCTGGTGCGGACGCCGTCCGCCCAGCCCGCGTCGACCTGCTCGACGTCCAACGCGGCGCCGGCGTTCAGCAGCATCCCGAAGGCGAGGAACGCTTTGACGGACACCGGTTCGAGTCCGGTGCCGTCCTCGGTCGTATCCCACGTCCGCGCGAAACAGGCCCGGACCGCGTCCCGTACCTCCGGGTCTCCGCACGCGGCGAAGCCTTGAAGCTGCAACAACAATCCGGTCCGGTCGGCCAGTTGGTCGAAGTACCGGGCGCCCATCGCGGAGAGCGCGTCGAGGCCGCCCTTCCCGTCGCCCGCTTCTCGCATCCCGTCGCTGACCGCCGCGAACGCCGACTCGACGAGTTCGAGGAACAGGGCCTTCTTCGTCCCGAACATCCTGAAGACGTAGGCCTGCGTGATCCCCGCTTCCCGCGCGATCGTCTCTGTCGACGCCCCGTGCAACCCGTGATCGGCGAACTCCTTCGCCGCGATGGACAGCACCTGGGCTCGTCGTTCGGTTCCGCTCATCCGTCCGGCCATGAGCCTAAGTTACTGGTTACTAACTACTAAATAAAGGTGATGTGGCTCTACCTGTCGCAAGTCCGTGAAGGCCTCCTTGAGGGACCTAGGGTCCCTCAAGGAGGCCTTCACGGACCAAATGTCCACAGTGGACAAACTTTGCATCCTTCGTCGGATTCTCCTGCTCCAAAAGACTTCATCGCCCTTGCGGCGTCGTGAGCCTTTGATAGCGTCACCGTGGGCGTCCTGTGAAGCAGTGACGTTTGGGGGGAGGGGCGACATGGCTGAGGAGCCGGAGGGAACCGGACTCGACGGGCGCCACACGATGCACCTGGAAACGGGGGTCGCGCTGATCAACGCCCTGACCGGGCAGCACGTCCACGGCAGGCCGAAACCCGCGCTCGGCGGTCACGACTTGGTCCGCGCGGCCGCTGACGCGCTCGGGCCGGTGGACGGGCAGGTGGATCTCGCGGTGGCGGAGAGGCTTCGAAACGTCGCGTCGCGGCTGCGGGAGATCATCGAGTCGCTCTCGCGGCGCGAGCACGACCAGGCGGCGGCACTGCTCAACCGGATGCTCACCGACAGCAAGGCCCGTCCGTACCTGCATCGTCACGGAGAACAGTCGTGGCATCTGCATTTCCACAGTCCCGACGCCGATTTCGTCCAGCGATGGGCGGCCGGGCTGGCGGTGTCGGTGGCCGCGGCGCTGGGCGACGACACCCCGCATCGCGTCGGCTTGTGCGCGGCGCCCCGGTGCGATCAGGCGTACCTCGACGCGAGTCAGGCGCAGATCAAGCGGTTCTGTGGCCTGTCCTGCCAAAACCGCGTGAAGGCCGCCGCGTACCGGGCCCGCCGGTCAGGTTCGTGAGTCGCGCTGCGAGGACGGCGCGGGCCCCACCGGTCGGCAACGCTTCGTCGTCACGCTCCGAGCATGTCCGAGGTCCTTGAAACAGTCGGTGGTCAACTCTTGACCGTCCGTCGATCCCGCGGGTAATCTCTCCTTTACTTTCCAATAGTAAGGAAAGTTTCCTATTTAATCCCGCCGCCCTGACCGTCGGCGCACCAACGCGGGTGCCGTCGACGCGAGAGGAGAAGCCGAATGCGTTGGGACAAGATCCGTCTCCGGGTGACGGCCGCACTGGCCGCCGGACTGCTGGCCCCGGTCGCCGCCGCGAGCACCTCGACGGCCGCCGAGACCGCGGCAGAACCCGCAACGCAGGCCGCCGCCGCGCTGCCGCCGGGCAGTCCGGCGGCGGTCAACGGGCAGCTGAAGGTCTGCGGCCTCCAGCTCTGCAACTCCGCGGGCAAGCCGATCCAGCTCCGTGGCATGAGCACACACGGAATCCAGTGGTACAGCCAGTGTGTGAAGGCCGCGGCGCTCGACGCGCTGGCCGGCGACTGGAAGGCCGACGTCCTCCGGATCTCGATGTACATCCAAGAAGGGGGCTACGAGACGAACCCGCGCAAGTTCACCGATATGGTGCACGGGTACATCGAGGAGGCCACCAAACGCGGGATGTACGCCCTCGTCGACTGGCATCAGCTGACCCCGGGCGACCCGAACGCCAACCTCAGCCGCGCCAAGACGTTCTTCACCGAGATCGCCCAGCGGCACAAGGACAAGACCAACATCATCTACGACATCGCCAACGAGCCCAACAACGTCAGCTGGGACCGCGTCCGCAGCTACGCGGAGCAGATGATCCCGGTCATCCGGGCCCAGGACTCCGACGGCGTCGTGCTCGTGGGCACCCACGGCTGGGGCTCGCTCGGCATCTCCGACGGCCGCGACGAGACCGACGTCATCAACAACCCGGTGCGCGCCACCAACTTCATGTACACGTTCCACTTCTACGCGGCGTCGCACAAAACCGAGTACTTCAACGCGCTGAGCCGCGCCGCGAACAAGATCCCGCTGTTCGTGACCGAGTTCGGCACCCAGACCGCCAGTGGTGACGGCGGGAACGACTTCACCAACTCCCAGAAGTACCTGGACTTCCTGGCGTCGAAGAAGATCAGCTGGACGAACTGGAACTTCTCCGACGACGACCGTTCGGGCGCGGTGTTCAAGCCGGGCACCTGCGCGGGCAGCTCGTTCACCGGCACGGGTCCGCTGAAGCCCGCCGGTGCCTGGATCCGGGACCGCATCCGCACCGCGGACAACTTCCCGACCTCCTGATCCCGGCGGCGCGCATGTCATGAGGGGTCCCCTTAAGACGAAAAACGTCTTAAGGGGACCCCTCATGACACTTCAGCCGAGAGGTTCGAAGTCAAGCGCGGCCAGTCGGTCCGGATCCGCGAGGATGTCGATCGCCGCGATCTTCCCGTCCACGACGGTGAACGCGAAGACCGTCGTCGGGACACCGTCCTGGGTGACGACCATCCCGGCCGCGCCGTTGACCAGCGCGGGGCGCGGCACCCCGCCGGCGCCCGCCGACCGGAACATGAGCGCCTGGCTCGCGACCGTGGCCGCCCCGCGCACGAAACGCGAAGTCCCCGCCGGAGCCGCGCCACCTTCGGCGCGAAGGATGACGTCGGGATCGAGCACCGAGACCAGCGCGTCGAAGTCGCCGTCCCGAGCGGCGGCGAAGAACGCGTCGACGACTGCCCGCTGACGGCTCAGATCCGCGTCCGGAACGGTCGGCGAGCCCTGCAGGCGACGGCGGGCACGGCTGGCGAGCTGCCGGGTCGCCGCGGGGGACCGGGCCACGATCGGCGCGATCTCGTCGAACGGCAGCGCGAACATGTCGTGCAGCACGAACGCGAGCCGCTCGGCGGGGTCGAGCGTGTCGAGCACGACCAGGAGCGCCAGCCCGACCGAATCCGCCAGCAGCGCCTGGTGCTCCGGGTCGATCCCGCCCTCGCGGCCGATGATCGGGTCGGGGAGCTGCGCGCCGGCCGGGTCCTCCCGCCTCGATTTGCGCGAGCGCAGCATGTCGAGGCAGATCCGGCCGACGACGGTGGTCAGCCAGCCGCCGAGGTTGTCGACGTCGTCGGAGTCCGACCGGCTCAACCGCAGCCAAGCCTCCTGCACGGCGTCGTCCGCCTCGCTCAGCGAACCGAGCATCCGGTACGCCACCGCCCTCAGGTGCGTCCGGTGCCCTTCGAAACGCCGCGCCAGCCAGTCGTGTTCGTCCACGGTCCCCATCCTTCATCGGTCAGTCGTAACCCTGACGTGCGGGGACGCGAAGATGTGACAGGCCCGCGACAGTGCCCTTACCGTTTCGGGTACCCGCCGTCGACCTCCTTGACCGGCTTGTGGGGGAACCGGCGTTCGGCGTAGGCCTTCGCCGCCGAACCCGGCCGCACGTACAGGGTCTCCACTTTGTCCTGCAACGGTTTCACCACGTTTCCCAGGAACTCCCGGCGGTCGTCGAGGTACGGTCCGAGCACGTCTTCGCCCGCCGGGCAGACGGCCATGCAGTACGCGGCTTTGTAGTTCGGCTTGAACGCGAGGCTCTGCCACATCGACACGTTCTCCGAGTCGGTCACCCTGGACCGGAAGTCCGCGGCGTCCTCGCTGTCGGCCACGGTCTGCGCCCAGTCGGTGAAGCCGCTCATGAACTCGCGGTAGTTGTGCGTCGAGCAGGCGACGAAGTCGAACTCGCCGGTCTTCGAGATCGCCCCGATCGGGCAGGCGGCGACGCACAGCTTGCACTCCAGGCAAGGGTTGCAGTCGAGGGCTTCGCCGTGTTCGGACACCTCGGCGTCGACCAGCAACGTCGCCAGGAGCACGAAGTTGCCGAACTTCGGGTGGATCACGTTGCGATGCAGTCCCATGGCTCCGAGCCCGGCCGCGACGGCGACCGTCTTGTGCGCGACCACCCAGATCCGGCCCGGGTAGTGCTCCATCTCCATCGGGAACGTCGCCGACGGGTTGATCGCGCGGTAGCCGGCGTCCTGCAACGCGCGGACGATCGTGTGGCCCGCCTCGTTGATGATCTCGCCGCCGTGGTGGAACTCCTGATTGGCCACGCTGCGAGCGGGGGAGCGGACGTCGTCGCGGTTCATCCGCACCACGAGGGACACGAGGGTCTTGGTGCCGGGCAGCGCACGCAGGACGTGCTCACGTTCGCCCGCCAGATCCGGGTGGTCGAGCGAGACGGCCGCCGCGTCGTCGGCACCCGCGGTGAGGCAGACCTCCTTGAGCCAGTCCACGTCGATGACCGGCGACGGTTCGCCGCGCGGCTCGGAGAGGACCGCCCGCACCGACGGGTGGCCCGCGAGCTTCTTGGGAAGCCGGCCGGTCACAACGCCTCCAGGATGGTCGCGTTGGCCTGGCCGCCGCCTTCGCACATCGCCTGGAGGCCGTACCGGGCCCCGTGGTGGTGCAGCGCGTTGACCAGCGTGCCCATCAGCCGGGTCCCGCTCGCGCCGAGCGGGTGCCCCAGCGCGATCGCGCCGCCGTGGACGTTGACCTTGGCCGGATCGGCCCCGGTCTCCTGCTGCCACGCCAGCACGACGCCGGCGAACGCCTCGTTGATCTCGAACAGGTCGATGTCCGCCAGGCGCAGCCCCGCACGCCGCAGCACCTTCTCCGTCGCCGGGATAACGCCGGTGAGCATGAGCAGCGGGTCCGAGCCGGTGACGGCGAAACTGTGCAGGCGGGCGCGAGGCCGGAGGCCCAGTCGGGCGGCCGTCTCGCTGGAGGTGATGAGCAGGGCGGAAGCGCCGTCGTTGATCGGGCTGCTGTTGCCCGCGGTCACCGACCAGTCGATCTGCGGGAATCGCGCGGCCACGTCGGGATCCTGGAACGCGGGCCGCAGCTTGGCGAGCGTTTCGAGGTCGGTGCCGGGGCGGACGGACTCGTCGGTGGACACCAGACCCGACGGCGTCTCGATCGGCACGATCTGGCTCGCGAACCGGCCGAGCTCGTGCGCCCGCGCCGCCTTCCGATGCGAAGACATGGCGAACTCGTCCATCGCCTCGCGGCCGAGCGACCACTTCGCGGCGATGAGTTCCGCGCTGATCCCCTGCGGCACCAGGCCTTCCGGATAACGCTCCGCGACGCCGGGGCCGAGGGGATCGGTGCCGGGCAGCACGTTGGACCACATCGGGACGCGGCTCATCGACTCCACGCCACAGGCGATGACGATGTCGTACGCGCCGGCTATGACGCCTTGCGCGGCGAAGTGCACGGCCTGCTGACTGCTCCCGCACTGCCTGTCGACGGTGGTCGCGGGCACGCTTTCCGGCAGCCCAGCCGCGAGCGCCGCCCATCGCGTGACGTTCTGGGCCTGTTCACCGACCTGGTCGACCGCGCCGCCGATGACATCGTCGATCAGCGCCGGGTCGATTCCGTTGCGCCGCACCAGCGCGCGCAACGTGTGGGCGAGTAGCTGGACCGGGTGGACCTCGTGCAGGGCGCCGCCGGGCTTGCCCTTGCCGATCGGGGTCCGGACGGCGTCGACGATGACCGCGTCGTGCACGGCTGCCTCCAGGAGTGAGTTGGGATCTCCAACTCACTGTCGCATCGAGTGGGTTGGAAATCAAGACTCACTGGGGTTACGCTGGTCGCATGACCGAAGGACCGAGGGACTGCTCGATCGCCAACGCGATGGAGGTGATCGGGGAGCGCTGGAGCCTGCTCGCGCTGCGGGAGGTGTTCTTCGGGGCGCGGCGGTTCGACCAGATCGTCCGCAACACCGGGGCGAGCCGCGACATCCTGACCGCGCGGCTGCGCAAGCTCGTCGAGACGGGAATCCTCGAAAAACGGCTCTACGAGGAGCATCCGCCGCGTTACGAGTACGTGCTCACCGAGGCCGGGCACGCGCTCAACCACGTGCTGCTGAACCTCATGGCGTGGGGCGACCGGTACGTCACGGAGGGGCCGCCGCCGACGGTGTGGCGCCACACGTGCGGCGAGGAGCTCGCGCCCGAGACGGTGTGCGCGCACTGCCGTGAACCGGTGCGGGAGAAGGACATGACGCTGGTGCGGAGCAGTCGGCGCGCCGGCTCCTCGTGAGTGACAAGGACGGTTCTGGTGGACTCGTGTTTGCCTGCTCGCCGGGGTGATTGGGCGATCGTGTGTGAAGGATTTGGGACATTCACCGTCCCAAATCCTTCACCGTCGATCCGGACGCCAGGCAAAGACCGGTCCGCCCTAACCGTCCTTGCCACTCACGGGACCCTCAGCTGTTCTGCCACTCCCGCGCGATCATCCGCATTAGCGCCGGATAGACGAACAGGTACCGGAACGGCTTGATGAATCCCATGTACGTCCGGCCGAACAGGCCGTTGGGCTTGACCAGCACCGCCATCTGACCGCGGTACCCGCCCCGGCCGTCCTCGACCCAGGCGATGTGCATGACGCCGTGCATGGTCCGGTTCGCCATCTCGGCGGCGAATTCGTCGTCGAGCCGGTAGAGCGGCGTGAACGGCAGCCAGTCCTCGTCCGGACCTGTCGGCGTGTCGCGCAGGTTCTCGGGCAGCCGGTCGCGCAGCGACCCGACCCGGGTGTCGAGTCCGGAGTCGCGGCCGTCGAGCCGGAACAGCGCGCCGAGTTTCCAGCGCAGCGACCACAGGGCGCGGACGATCAGAGGTGCCCCGTCCGGGAAGTTCCCCGAAGAAAACTGCTTCACCAGTTTGGCGAAATCGTCGGGCCCGCCCGGTGTTTCGAGAGCCCAGACGTCTTCGAGGTCGAAGTCCCCGGCGATTTCGTGGATCCGCCAGGAACGTGTGGTGTGCTCCGTGTCCGCGAGTTTCATGCCGACACCAGCTGGACGATCTCGCGCGGGCGGACTTCGCGGTCGTCGAAGGTGACGTCCACGTCCGCGGAAACCAGAGCCTGCATCGAAGCAGACTGTGCCGCGGCGGATTCCCAGCGGGCGATCGACACCACGGCTCCGCCGTCCGCGGTGACCCAGCATTCGGCGGCGAGGCAGCCCGGAGTGGAGCGCAACACGCCGGCGACTCGCTGGACCCGTGCGACGAACTCGTCGCGATGGTCGGCGTGCGGGTAGTGCGTGGCCACGAATCCGACAGTCATGTCGTTGGTTCCTCCCAGTGAACTCCGCCATCTATACGGTAGCGTATACATCGACTTCGTGGGGCGGGAGTGACGGCGGATACGGTTGTCGCATGGCCGCCGAAACCCGTACCCCGCCGAGCGCCTGGATCGACGCGGGGCTGCTCGCCCTCGCCGCCGGAGGCCCCGGCGCGGTCCGTGTCGAGGCACTCGCGAAGACGCTGGGTGTCACCAAAGGCGGCTTCTACGGCTATTTCGCCGACAGGGGAGCGCTGCTCGAAGGAATGCTCGGCACCTGGGAGCGGATGAGCACCGAGCTGTTGTTCGAGACCGTCGAGCGGGAAGGTGGCGACGCCAGGGCGAAGATCCGGCGTGCCGGGTCGCTCGCCGCCGACCGCGTGCTGCCGATCGATCTCGCGATCCGCGACTGGGCCCGGCGCGACCCGGAGGTGGCGGAGCGTCTCCGGCGGGTCGACAACCAGCGGATGGACTACCTGCGCGCGCTCATGCGCGAGATCTTCGCCGACGAGGACGAGGTCGAAGCCCGCTGCCTGCTCGCGTTCTCGCTCCTGATCGGCAAGCACTTCATGGCCGCCGATCACGGCGGGCGCAGCCGGGACGAGGTCACCGAACTGGCCGGGAACCTGATTCTCGGCGGAACGCCCGGTCATGACGGCTGACGCGGGCCACCGGCTCCTTGCTTTCCTGCGGGAGCTCCGGGAGACCACCACGTGGACGGTCGAGGTCATCGGGTCCAGGTGGCAGCTGAGCGGGTCGATCTGGGAGGCCGCCGTGGACGTCGAGCCGCGACGCTGGCTCGGATTGGCGTTCGAGGCGATGGATCCCGTGACCGGCAAACGCGCCACCTACGACATCGACACCGACTTGTACGACCTGTCGCAGGACAAGCAGCGCGAGTTCGCGGAGGAGATCGAGCGCGACATCATCGAGTTCCTCGGCAATCTGAGCAGGCGAGTCGTCCTGCGGGGGAACGACGGAACGAAGTTCGTGCTCGTCTTCCCTCTGGACGGTTCCTACGTGCGCGTCGTCCAGGGGCGCTTCATGTCCAGCGGGTCCGCCCACGCCGACCTGGCCGCGGCCCAGGCGGGCGGCGACTTCGTCCCGGTGGAATGACGGGCTAGTCGTCGTCCTCTTCGGGAGTCGTCGGGACCTGCTTGCGCGCGACGTAGATGAGCAGCCCGATGATCACCACCGGGCCGACGAAGATGAGGATCTCGTCCCAGCCGCCCTGGTGCATCATCATCACCCGCGCCGCGAGAGTCATGAGCCGGAGACCAGCGCGATCCCGAGCGCGGTGTAGCCGATCATCAGCGCCAGCATGGGGTACTGACCCACCTTGACGTAGTTCGCGCGCAGCACGCCGACGGACCGATCATGCGCCGAGGTTACGGCCAAGACGTGCCCGGCGACGATTCCGGCGATCTGCACCAGCGCGATCACGCCGGTCGAGACCACCGTGTAGTCGATCGCGCGGCCGAACCCCTGCTGCCCGGAGAACATGGCGAACGAGAAGTAATGCGCGACGGTGTACCCGGCCATGATCGGGATCAGCGACGGCGCGAACGCGGGATACGGGTCGAACCCCCGTCGCAGATACGGCCTGGTCAGGCTGATGGCGCCCGCGTAAGCGCCGTAGGTGAGCGCGATGCAGGCCGCGAGTCCGGCGGTGCCGCCGAGGACGCCGGCGTCGAGCGACGTCCAGAAGGGGAGCCGGGTCAGTCCGTCGAACGCCGTCGAACCGAGCACGACCAGCACCAGCGCGGTCAGCCAGGGGGCGGGAGAGACGGTGAGCAGCCCGTCCAGCGGATTCCGGACCACGAGCCGTCCGTCGCCACGTCTGCCGAAAGGGGAGAGGGCCGCGATCAGGCGCGCGTAGACCTCGAATGCGTCACCGCGGTCGAACCAGCGCGGGCCGAAGACGACGCCGAGCGCAATGTGTATAACGGCATACACGGTGCAGAACAAAGCGATCGCTCTCGGCGAGTCCGAGTGCGGAAAGACCAGCTCCAGCCAAAGAAACGCCAGGATGCCGACGATCGCGGGCAGGTAGCCGAGCCGGTCCGGAAGTTCGCGATGCCGGGCGGGGATCAGGGACGCGACCGTCCTCAGTGGATTCAGCCGTCGCCAGATCGGGCCGAACAGCAGCGAAAGCGGCACCAGGCCGACCCAGAACCAGGCGTAGAACCATGCCGGGGCCGGGTTGTCGGCCGAACTGTCCGGGCCGGTCCACGCCATGACCAGGAAACCCGCGAACAGGGCCACGCCGACCACGCGCGAAGCGACGAGGAAGAACGCGCTGTCGACGAACCGTGCCAAGCCTGAGGGAAGCGCGCGGCCGGCGTCGGCGCCGCGGAGCTTGGGCTCCTTCCAGAGCACGGTGAGCGCGAAGAACGAGACCACCACGGCCGCCGCCCCCGCGTAGAGCGCGAGCCACAGCGGGACCGGCAGATCGGACCGGCCGCCGAGACCGTGCGCCAGGATCATCCGCTCACCCTGAGCTTGGTCACCGCCGCGCCGCTCTTGTGCAGTTCCACCTCGAAGATCCCGTCGATGTTCGCGGTGAAGGCGACCGTCCCCGGGATCCCTGGCGCCAGCTGGGCGGCCTTGTCGTAGCCGTGGACGTGCAGTTCGTCCGCCTGATCGGAGGTGACCTCCAGTGCGACGGTCTCGCCGGTGCGCACCGCGACCTCTTCCGGGCCTGCCGTGCGCTTGCCCTCGGTGATCGAGAACTTCACGGTCTTGGTGCCGCCGCTCGGAGCGGGTCCGGACCCGCTCGATCCCGAACAACCGGTCACGGCCAGCAATGCCGCCACGGTGATCCCGCAGATCCCGCCGATCCTCCGCATCGAGGTCCTTTCGAGTCGTACGCCCTGGCCTTGCCTGGCCGGGACCGTGCCCCTATCGTGTTACCCCAAGGTAACAGTTACTCAGGTTAGCAGGAAGGCGAACAACGGTGTTCTTGGCTCAGGAGAGCCCGCCTGCCGGCGGTGCGCAATTCGGGCAGATCGTCATCGCGGGCCTGATGTTCACCGCGGTCTTCCTACCCTTGGCCGTCTTCGTCCTCCGCGAGCGCGCGGGGAAGCGGACCGTCTTCGGTCGCGTCGCCGATTGGATGGGCGACTTCAGCGGGTTGCCCCGCTGGGCGGCACTGCCGATGGTCGTCGCCTTCCTGTCCGGGATGTCGGCGCTGATCGGCGTTTACTGGGACGTGCCGATCCACATGGAGCTCGGCCGCGACGAGGGTCCGCTCGCGAACCCGTCGCACTACCCGATCTACTTCGGACTGATGGGCATCTTCGCCAGCGGCGTACTCAGCGCGACCCTGGCGACGAAGAACCTGCCGAAGCGCACGTTCAAGATCGGCCCGCACTGGAAGGCGCCGATGGGCTCCATCCAGATGATGGCGACCGGTCTGGTCGGCATCGCCGGGTTCCCGCTCGACGACGTCTGGCACCGGCTGTTCGGCCAGGACGTCACCGAATGGGGGCCGACCCACGTCCTGATGATCGGTGGCGGCGTCTGTGTCGTGCTGGGTCTCCAGCTGCTGCTCGGCGAGGCCCGCCAAGTCGGCGCGACCGGACCGGTCGTGCGCCTGCTCGGCCCGGTACTCGCCGGCGCCTGGATGATGGGTGCCTCGGCGTTCCTCATGGAGTTCGACCTCGGCGTCCCGCAGTTCCCGATGCTGTCCCAGGTCGTGCTCGTGGGCCTGATCGGCGCCTGGACGCTCACCTACGGACGGCTGTCCTGGGGTCCTGGCGGTGCGCTGATCGTCGTCGCGGTCTTCCTGGCCGCCCGCGCGTCCTTCACCGTCATCCCGCTGTTCGCCGACCTGCACGTGGCTTCGCTGCTGCCGTACATCGCGGAAGCGGTGATCGTCGAGATCGTCGCCTTCGCGATGCGCAACCGGCTGGGCTACACCTTCGCCGCCGTCGTCGGCCTTCTCGTGGGGACGGCCGGGATGCTCGCCGAGGCGGCGTTCACCCGGTGGCTGATGCCGAACCCGTGGCCGACCGCCCATCTGCCGTTGTTCGTCCTGTTCGGGACGGGCGCGGCGCTCGCGGGCGCGTTCATCGGCGTCTGGCAGTACCAGCGGGTGGAGGAGACGGCTACCCGGGTGCCCGCGGCCGGTCCGCGGCATGTGGTCGGGCTCGTCGGCGCGCTGGGCGCGGTCGTTCTGATGTCGGCCGTCGCCGTCCCGCAGGATCCGGAACCGGACTTCACCGCGGACGTCCGGCTGACGGAGGCCGCGGCCGGGCAGCCGATCTCGAACCCGCACGGCGGCGGCACGCCCCGGTGGGTGGACGCGACCGTCACGATCTCGCGGCCCGACCTCGCCGACGACTCCGTCTGGCTGAACGGTTTCGCCTGGCAGGGCGGCGACTTCTTCACCGCGCCGCTGGAGAAGATCGGCGAGGGCGTGTACCGCACGGTCGAGCCGCTGCCGGTGTTCGGCCAGTGGAAGACCGGGATCCGCGTGCACGTCCCGAACCGGGTGATGGGGCTCGCCCCGATCTACGCGCCGGCCGACGCGGCCGCGAACGCGCCGGCGATCGAAGCGTCATCCGGTTCACGTCCGTTCATGTCCGAGATCGAGTTCCTGCAACGGGAACGGAAGTCGGAGACGCCCGCCGTGCTCTGGACGGTCGCGTATGTCTCCGTCGGGTTGATCTTCGGCGGCATGTGGGCGCTGTTCGCGTGGCTCTACGCGGGTGCCGCCACCGCGCGGCGGCGCGAGGTCCCGATCGGCTGAAGCCGCTTTGCTCTCACTTCGTCGCACGTATCGATTGAGCATCATCGCGCGCAAGCCTTTTGCAAGCAGGCTTCCCTTGAATACCCAGGACACTGCATGTGCTGCCGTTTCGCGCGCCGAAACGGTGACTCAGTGCTACGTCGGCGACGCGTAAAGTAGCTGCCGACCACGCGAAGACATCCGCTGTGCACGATCGGTATTGGCGAGTCATTGCGCGGTTACCGCGACATGTGGTTACTTTTCCGCTTCGGGGGTTGGGACACAGCGAATTTCGATGGGGTGGTCTTCGTGCGCACAGAGCGTTTTCCCAGGCGACGACGTGGTCTTCACGTGGTCGCCGTCCTCGCCGCTTCGGCGGTCGCGACGGTGCCTTTCGTGCCCGCCGCGGCGGCGCAGCAGCAGGGCAAGGTCCTCCGGGTGGCGCTCACGACCGGGATCGACCACCTGAACCCCTTCACCGCCCAGCTGTCGGCGGCGACGCAGGTCGGCCGGTTCAACTACGAGTTCCTGACCCTGCCCTCGGCCGAGGACACCCAGCCCACGGGCGGGGTCGCCGAGTCGTGGACGACGTCGGACGACAAGCTCACCTGGACCTTCACCATCCGCCAGGGGATGAAGTGGTCCGACGGCAAGCCGGTCACCGCGCAGGACCCCGCGTACACCTTCCAGCGGATGCTCGACGACGAGAACGCCCGCACCGCGAACGGCAGCTACGTCAGCAACTTCGCGTCGGTGTCGGCGCCGGACGACAAGACGCTCGTCATCAAGACCAAGGCGCCGCAGTCGAGCATGACCTCGCTCGACGTCCCGATCGTGCCCAAGCACATCTGGGAGCCGATCAAGGACCTCAACTCTCCTTCGACCGACGAGATGGCCGTCGTCGGCGTCGGCAGCGGACCGTACTTGCTGACCGAGTACAAGAAGAACGAGTTCGTGAAGTTCAAGGCGAACAAGGACTACTGGCGCGGTGCGCCCAAAGTGGACGAACTCCAGCTGCTGCAGTTCAAGGACGCCGAAGCCGCGGTCAACGCCTTGAAGCAGGGCGAGGTCGACGTCATCAACCGGCTCACGCCGACGCAGTTCGACGCGCTCAAGGGCGAGAACAACATCACCACGAACAAGGCCCCCGGCCGCCGGTACAACGAGCTCATCATCAACTTCGGCGTCAAGAACGTGGTCGACCAGCCGATCGGTGACGGCAACCCGATCCTGAAGGACGTCCGCGTCCGCAAGGCGATCGCGCAGGCCATCGACACCAGCGCCATCGTCGACAAGGTCATGAACGGCTACGGCCAGCCCGGGACCGGTGTCGTGCCGGCGATCTACAAGTCCTACACCTGGACCCCGTCCGACGCCGAGAAGACGAAGTTCGACATCGCGGCCGCGAACGCCACCCTCGACCAGGCGGGCTACACCAAGGGAGCGGACGGCATCCGCGTCGCCCCCGGCGGCGCGAAGCTGGAGTTCCGCCTCGCCGGCCACTCGAACCGCCCGTTCGACCAGCGCACCGCCCAGTTCGTCGGCGGCTGGCTCAAGGACGTCGGCATCGGCGTCAAGCAGGAGCTCGTCTCCGACGACGAACTCGACGACCGCACGACCGCGGGCAACTACGACCTCGCGATCTCCGGCTACGGCACCTCGCCCGACCCGGACTACGCCCTCAGCCTGAACACCTGCGCCGGGCGTCCGAACGCGCAGGGCAACGGCGGCAGCTCGGCGACGTTCTTCTGCGACCCGCGCTACGAAGACCTGTACAAGAAGCAGCTGACCGAATTCGACCCGGCCAAGCGCGCCGAGATCGTCAAGCAGGCCCAGGCGATCCTGGCCGGTGAGTACGTCGACGTCGTCCTGGACTACGACAACGTGCTGGAGGCCTACCGCTCGGACAAGTTCGCCTCGTTCACCAAGCAGCCGCAGCCCGATGGCGCGATCCTCGAGCAGTCCGGCTACTGGGGCGTCTACGGCGCCACCCCGGCCGGCGCGGCGGCGGGCTCGGAGGACGGCGGAAGCAACACCGGACTGTGGATCGGCATCGGCGCGGTCGTGCTCGTGGTGCTCGTCGGCGGCGGTGTGCTGCTCGGGCGGCGCGGCAAGTCGGCCGACGACCGGGAGTAAAGGACAGCGTTGACCGAAGCACTCAGTTCCCTCGATCAGCCCTCGGCGCTCGTCGATCCCGACGAGCGCCGGGGCGGGACCGGGACCACCCGGTTCGTCCTCACCAAGATCGGCGAGGCGGTGGCCAGCCTGGTCCTGGTCGTCGTCCTCGGCTTCTTCCTGTTCCGGATGCTGCCCGGCGATCCGGTCCGGACCATGGTCCGCGACCGGCCGACCGACGCGAAGATGATGGCGGAGCTGCGCGAGCAGATGGGCGTGGACAAGCCCCTGCTCCAGCAGTTCTGGGACTACGTCACCGGTTTGCTGACCGGTGACATGGGCCAGTCCTACATCCTGCGGCAGCCGGTCGCCGGCCTGATCGGTGAACGGCTGTGGCCGACCGTCCTGCTCGTCGGCAGCGCGACGGTGCTCGCGATCCTGCTCGGCCTGTGGCTCGGCATCCGGGCGGCGTGGCGGCGCAACAGCACCTTCGACCGGGTCCAGACCGGGGTCGCGCTCACGCTGTGGTCGGTCCCGCAGTTCTGGCTGGGGCTCATCCTGCTGGTCGCCACGAACGGGCTGTTCCCCAGCCGCGGCATGCACTCCCCGGACGTCGAGCCCGGGTTCTTCTCCGAAGGTCTGGACGTCCTGCACCACCTGGTGCTGCCCTGTCTGACACTGCTCGTGGTCTTCTACGCCCAGTACATGCTCGTGATGCGGTCGTCCCTCATCGGGGAGATGAACTCCGACTACCTCACCACCGCGCGGGCGAAGGGGCTGCGGGACGACCTGGTGCGGCGCAAGCACGCGGTGCCCAACGCCCTCCTTCCGACCGTCACGCTCATCTTCATCCAGTTCGGCATGGTCGTGTCGGGTGCGGTCTCGGTGGAGGCCGTGTTCAGCTGGCCCGGCCTCGGCCAGCTGCTCTACACCTCGCTCCAGGGGCCGGATCTCCCTCTCCTGCAAGGAGTATTCGTGGTTCTGGCCGGTGCGGTCGTGGTGATGAACCTGTTCGCGGAACTGCTTTACCGCGTACTCGACCCGAGGGTGCGGACGGCATGACCACGACGGACAAACCGAGCACGATCGCCTGGCGCCGCCGCCGGGCGGCGGTGGCGAAACACTGGCGCGAGTTCGCGACCAACAAGGCCGGGCTGACCGGGTTGCTCTTCCTCGGTGTCATCACCGTGCTGGGGATCCTGGCGCCGGTCCTGAGCGACGAGTCCGGTCTCGACGTCACCAAGGTCACCGGCGGTCCGCTGGAGTCCCCGAGCGGGGAGTTCTGGCTCGGCACCGACATCGACGGCAGGTCCGTCCTCCTGATGACGTACTGGGGCGCGCGGATCTCGCTGCTCGTGGGGTTCTCCGCCGCGTTCCTTTCGGTGCTGATCGGCACGATCATCGGGATCGCGGCCGCGCATTTCGGCGGCTGGCTTTCGAGCCTGCTGCTGCGGTTCACGGACTTCTTCCTGGTGCTGCCGTCGCTGGTGCTGGCCGTGGTCCTCGCCGCGGTCCTCGACCGGAACACGGCGACCGTCATCGTCGCCATCGGGGTGACCGCCTGGCCGAGCACCGCGCGGCTGGTCCGGGCACAGACCCTGACCATCGAGAGCCGCCCGTACATCGAGCGCTCGAAGGCACTCGGCGGGGGTCACCTGCACATCGTCGGCAAACACGTCCTGCCCGGCGTGATGCCGCTCGTGCTCGCCAACACCACGCTCGTCGTCGGCAACGCCGTCATCGCCGACGCCACACTCGCCTTCCTCGGGGTCGGCGATCCGAACTCCGTCTCCTGGGGCGCGATGTTGCAGACCGCGCTGAACAACGGAGCCATCACCCGGGGCGCCTGGTGGAACCTGCTGCCGCCGGGTCTCGCGATCGTCGTGATCGTCCTCGCTTTCACCCTCGTCGGACGCGCGCTGGAAACCGTGCTGAACCCGCGCCTGAAGGGACAGCACTCATGAGCCCCTTGCTGGAACTGAAGAACCTCGGCGTCACCTACGCCACCGGGGGCGGCGAGGTCGCCGCCGTCCGGGGCGTCGACCTGGTGCTCGAACCGGGCGACACGCTCGGCGTGGCGGGGGAGTCGGGGTCGGGGAAGTCGACGGTCGCGATGAGCGTGCTGCGGCTGCTCCCGCGGTCGGCCGAGGTCAGCGGAGAGATCCTGCTGGACGGCGAAGACGTGTCCGCCATGAAGTGGGGCAGGTTGCGCGCGGTGCGCTGGGCCGAGGCGTCGGTCGTGTTCCAGGGCGCGATGCACGCGCTCAACCCGGTCCGCAAGATCGGCGAGCAGATCGCCGAGCCGATCCGCCTGCACCCGCCCGGTGGCAAGGCGTTGTCGGAGGGCGAGGTCAAGGCCAAGGTCACGGAGCTGCTCGAACAGGTCGACCTGCCGCCCGGCCGCGCCGGCGCGTACCCGCACGAGCTGTCCGGTGGCCAGAAACAGCGCGTCATGATCGCGATGGCGCTGGCCTGCTCGCCCCGGCTGATCATCGCGGACGAGCCGACGACCGCGCTCGACGTCGTCGTCCAGGCCCAGGTGCTCGACCTGCTGGGCAGGCTGGTCGCCGAACAGGGGATCGGGCTGATCATGATTAGCCACGACCTGTCGGTTCTCGCCGCGACCTGCCGTCGGATCGCGGTGATGTACGACGGCGAGATCGTCGAGGAGCGGCCGAGCGCGGAGCTGATGAGCGCGCCGCGTCACGAGCACAGCAAGGCGCTGGCTGCCGCGTTCCCGACCGTCGGCGACCCGGTGTCCCGGTTCGCGCCCGCGACCAGCACGCCGTTGCCACCGGAACCGGAACGCGACGCCGATCGGCCCGCGCTGCTGGAGGCCGAAGACCTGCGCGTCAGCTTCCGAGACCGCACCGGCAAGCGCATCGACGCCGTCGCCGGGGTGAGCCTCCAGGTACGGAAGGACGAGATCGTCGCGCTCGTCGGCCAGTCCGGTTCCGGCAAGACGACACTGGCCCGCACGCTGCTCGGCCTGCAGAAACCCGACTCGGGCGCGGTCCGGTACGACGGCAAGCCGGTCCCGCTCGGCGGCGCCGGGCTCAAGGCGTACCGGCGCCAGGTCCAGCTGGTCCTGCAGGATCCGACCAGCGCGCTGAACCCGAACCACACGGTGTACGAGGCCGTCGCGGAAGGCCCCCGCATCCACGGGATGGGCGACGAGCACGAGATCGTCAGGAAGGCTCTCGAAGCGGCCGAACTGCGGCCCGCGGAGAAGTTCTTCGACCGGCTCCCGCACGAGCTGTCCGGCGGACAGCGGCAGCGCGTGGTCATCGCGGGCGCGCTCGCGCTGGATCCGGGTGTGGTCGTGGCCGACGAGCCGGTGGCGTCGCTCGACGCGTCGGTGCGAGGGGAGATCCTGGCGCTGCTGCTGCGCCTGCGGCGTGAGCTGGGCCTCGCCGGGCTCGTGATCACCCACGACCTCGGGCTGGCGTGGAACATCGCCGACCGGGTCGCCGTGATGTACCGCGGGGAGCTGGTGGAGGTCGGGACGGTCGAGGAGGTCCTGCTGGACCCGAAGCACGACTACACGAAGTCGTTGCTGGCCGCGTTGCCCGGGGGTACCGCTCAGCGAGAGACGGCCGACCGCTGAGCGAGGGCATTCCGGTGTCCGACGCGGGAAACACCCATTGCCGCGCACTCGCACAGGCGCGGTGTGTAACCTCCAATCTCGAAATGGCGACCACGACAGACTCCCCGCAGACGCCCTCGTCCGGCTCGCTCGGCGAGCGGCTCCGGGTGCCTTCCCGGTTCCCGTACCGCACCATCGCGATGGGGACGGTGGGCAGCACGCTGCTGATGCTGGCCGCGCTCGGCGCCGGCGGCATCCTCATCCGTGACCCGATCCTGGGCCACGGACCGTTGTCGTGGATCCGTTACGGCCACGGCCGCATCCTCGCCAACACGATGCTTTACACGGGTTTCGCGCTGATCATCTGGGCGTGGGTCCGGCTGGGCCGCTACGCGCTGGCCGGCCGGATCGGCAGCCGTCCGATCGTGATCGCGGCCGCGTGCTGGATGGCGCCGTTGCTGGTCTCGCCGCCGCTGTTCACCCGCGACGTCTTCTCGTACCTCGCGCAGGGCGCGCAGCTGCTGCACGGGCTCGACCCGTACGCCAACGGCCCGGCCGAGCTGACCGTGCTGCCGGACGTCGTGCAGAACGTCCACCCGCTGTGGCAGACCACCCCCGCGCCGTACGGCCCGCTGTTCCTGCTGGTCGCCAAGGGGATCGTCTCGATCACCGGCAACGACATGATCGCCGGCGTCATCGCGACCCGCCTGGTGCTCATGATCGGCCTGGTCGGCATGCTGTGGTCGCTGCCGCGCCTGGTCAAGCACCTCGGCGGCAAGCTGCCGATCACGCTGTGGCTCGCCATCGCCAGCCCGATGACCGTGATCCACCTCGTCGGCGGCCCGCACAACGACCTGCTGATGCTGGGCTTCCTCACCATCGGTGTGCTGGCCGCGCTGGAGCGCAAGCACGTCGTCGCGATCGTCCTGGTCACCATCGGCATGCTGATCAAACCCACCGCGGCGTGGGCGCTGCCGTTCCTGGTCTGGGTGTGGGCGAACCATCTGCCCGGCGACCGGAAGGTGGTCAACTTCCTCCGCGCGGGCGCGGCGTCGGTCGGGATCTTCCTGCCCGTGTTCGTCGCGGGCACGTGGATCTCGCTCGGATCGGTCAACCTCGGCTGGTTGACTGGCCTCAAGGCGCCGACGCTGATCGCCAACTGGATGAACTTCCCGACCGGGATCGGTGAGATCTTCTATTCGCTGGTGAACCTGGTGGTCGACGTCGAGGTCTCGCCGTTCGTCACGGTGTTCCGGGCGATCGCCATGGTCGGCCTGTTCGTCTTCGCCGGCTGGCAGTGGTGGCTGGCCCGTGACGGGGGATACCCGGCGATCCACCGGATGGCGATCGTCCTGCTGGCCGGCGCGATCGTCCCGCCGCCGTCACTGCCGTGGTATCTGACCTGGGGTTTCGTCGTCCTGTCCGCCTTCGAGTGGCGCCGCCGGAACCTCGCGGTCGTCGTCGCGGTGTCGGTGTTCGTGACGCTGGTGTACTACCCGACAGGGGAGCAGGCGCTCTACGACTGGTGGTTCATGGCGGGTGTCGTCGCCGCGAGCGTGTACGCGGCCGCCTCGCTGCTGCGGCCGGATCCATTGGGGATCATCTCCGCCTGGCGGGGGAAGCGGGAAGAGCAGTTCCTGCCCGCCGAAGCGCCTCGCTCCTGACTGCCGTTTTCCCTGATCGGCGTATGGCGTGATCAAATGTATAACGACCTATACGCCTTGGCGATGGCGTTGTTGCCGCTTCACGGCAACAACGCTAAAAAGAACGCTCAGGAAGCCCGCCAGCCGCTCCACGAGTGAACGAGCGTGCTCACCACGGCATGGGGAGGGGGCTGCGTCTCGTACTGCGGATATTTGGCCCGCAGCAGCCGCATCGGCACCGTGTGCTCGTCGGGATCCGTCAACACCCGGGCGACGCCGTCGGCCCGTGCCCACCACAGCCCGGTCCAGTCCTCGTCGTAGCGGTCGGTGAGAAAACTGACCACCGGGTTCTCGGCGATGTTCTTCAACCGCCGCAAGGCCGTCGTGCTCTTGGGTTTGTGATCGATCGCGAACACCACCGAATCGCCTTCGAGGACGAACGTCACCGGCACCAGATGGGGTACACCGTCCGAACCCGTCGTGGCCAGCCGCGCGATCCGCTCGCCTTCGAACCGTGACCGGGTCTCCGCAGGCGTCATCCGCATCCGGTAACGGTACCGAGAGAGCCGCCCGCTCTGCCGTCCGACATGGGGGTTCCGGGCCCGGTCACGAGAGAAAGTCTGCGTTTCCTGCATAGCGTTTTCCCTTTGCGGCGCTCCCGGCATGGCGCGGCGGTATCGGGCAGGACTTGACTGGTCGGTATGCGCCACACAGCCGGGCCAGTGTGGTCCCCGGAGGACTGGAGGGGCCATGCCTTCGACGGAGCGCGAGAGGAAAGTCGCCGAAGCGGTCTTCGATCTGGCCACCCGCACGCACGAATGCGACGTCCTCGATCTCCTGCACGACCTCACGACGTATCTGGTCGCCCTGCTCGGGATCCGGGCGGCCGGGGCGACGATCCTGAACGAAGTGGGCCAGGTGGATTACCTGACCGCCTCGGACGAGGTGTGCCGTCGCCTCGAGCAGGACCAGTTCGAGCTGGACGAGGGACCCTGCGTGGACAGCACTCGCAGCGGCGAGGTCCTTTTCCCGACCACGCTCCACCCACCGGGCGACGGCGCGCGACGCTGGCCCCGGTTCGTTCCCCTGGCGCTGCGCGCCGGGATCATTCGTGTCGCGGCCGTGCCGCTGCGGGCCGGCGACCACACGCTCGGCGCCGTCAACCTGATGAGCGCGAGCCGTGCGGCGCCGACTTCGCGTGACCTGGGCCTGGCCCAGGTCCTGGCCGACGCCGCGGGCGCCTGGCTGTCGCAGCGGCGGGCGCTACAGACCAAGGACGAGATCGTGGACCAGTTGCAGGCGGCGTTGAACGGCCGCATCGTGATCGAACAAGCCAAGGGAGTGCTGGCGGCCACCTTGGCAATCGACGTCGAAGAGGCGTTCCAACGGCTGCGCGCACACGCCCGGGACCGGCGGGTGAACCTCGCGGACCTCGCCGCCCGCGTGGCGCGTGGAGAGAGCCCGGCCGAACTCATCACGCCGCTCTGAAATGCCGGGTCGCGACGTCGGCGCCGTCCTGGCCGGGCTCGTCGAGGCGACGCGGACGGGGAGCGGGCTGCGTTCGGTGCCGGAAGGGGTCGCACGCGTCTTCGGCATGGACGCCCTGACGGTGAGCGGGATCCATGGCGGCCTTCCCGAACTGGTGTGGAGCGACCCGGCCAAGGGTCTCGGGCCCGAGCTGGAAGAACTCCAGTTCGCACTCGGTGACGGTCCCACCTGGCAGGCCGCGCGCCAGAGCCGGGTGCTGACCGAGCCGGACCTGACCCTGACCGATCACGGTCGCTGGCCCGCGTTCCTGCCCGCCGCGATCCGGACATCCGCCCGCGCCGTGATCGCCGTTCCGCTCCAGCTCGGCGCCGCCACGGTCGGCGTCATGACCGGTTACCGCGTCACCCCCGTGGTGCTGACCACCGCGCAACGGCGAGACATCCGCAGACTCGGCCGGATCCTGCTGCTTCTGTTGCTGAACGGCATGGGGAGCGACCCGTGGAACGCTCTTTCCCTTCGTCGCGCCGAAGTCCATCAGGCCACCGGCTACCTGTCCGCGAAGCTCGGTATTCCGCTCGACGAGGCCCTGGCGCGGCTACGAGCCCATGCCGCCGCTTCCGAGTCGTCCTTGACCGAGCACGCCCATGCCTTGCTCACGCGGCGATCGCCACCCGAGGTGCTGGACCTGTGAGCTAGGCCGAGCGTCGTACGCGGAGCACGTTGTCCGAACGTGTGCCCTGCTGTCCCTCGGGTCCGGGGAAGTCGCGGGTGATCAGCTCCTGCCGTTCCACGGTCCATTCGCCGTCGGCCAGTTCCAGTGTTTCGAGTACCTCGGCGGGCGTCGGGAAGTGGAAGTCCTCGTGCGGTGGCTCTTCCATCCAGGTCGGCCAGCCCGCGTGGCCGGCGACCATCAGGACACCGCCCGGTGCCACCGCCTCGGCGGCGCGGCGGAGTGCCTTGTCCCGTTCGCCGTCTTCCGCGACGGGGGAGTGGAAGAACTGTGCGGAGACCAGATCGAAGCGTCCCTCGGGGAAGGATTTCGCGAGGTCGTGGCGTTCCCAGACGATGCCCTCGGCCCCGGCTTCGGCCGCGTGCCCGGCGGCGCGCTTCAGTGCGACGTCCGAAATGTCGACGGCGGTGACGCACCAGCCCTGCTGGGTGAGCCAGATGGCGTCGCCACCCTCGCCGCAGCCGAGGTCGAGCGCCGTCCCCGGTGCCAGCGAGGCGACCTCGGCCACCAGGATCGGGTTCGCTTTCCCGCTCCAGACCTGGTCTTTGTCCCGGTAGAAGTCTTCCCAGAACTGTTGTGTGGAATCCATGTCCGAAAGATGCCCTGGATCCGGAAGTGGACGCAAGTTCCGTTGCCGTTATGGCAAAACCTGGAGCGTGCCCGCCTCGGCGTCGAGGGTGGCCCGCGCGCCGAGGGGGATGGTCGGCGACGCCGGGACGTGCCCGAACCCGAAGTCCCAGACCATCGGCACGCCGAACAGGCCGAGCCGGTCGAGCATCAGTGACCGGATCGCCTCGGGGTCGCCGCAAGACGCCCACGAACCTAGCGCGAACCCCCGGACGCCGTCCAGCCAGCCGGAACGCAGGAGCTGGGTCAGCATCCGGTCGATCCGGTACACGTTCTCGGTGACGTCCTCCAGGAGCACGATCGCGTCGCGCGCCGAGCCCTGTTCCGGAGCACCGAGACCCGAGGCGAGGAGGGCGAGGTTGCCGCCGATGAGCGTGCCGGTCGCGGTACCCGGCACCAGCGGGGACGACGTCGCCGAGGTGATCGTCCGTACCGCGTCCGGCTCGAACAACGACAGCCGAAGGTGTTCGGCGGCGGCCGCGTCGAAGAGTGTGGTCGCGGGCAAAGGGGAGAACAGCGTTTCCAGTCCCAAGTGGACGTTCACGGCCCGGTGCAGCGCGGTCACGTCGCTCGATCCGGCGAACGTCTTGGGCCCGGCCGCGGCCAGCGCCGTCCAGTCGACCAGGTCGAGCATTCTCTGTGAGCCGTACCCGCCTCGGGCGGCGACGACGCAGGTCACCTTCGGGTCGAGCCAGGCTCGTGTGAACTCGGCGGCCCGCGCCTCGTCGGATGCCGACAGGTAGCCGGCGGGAGTCGCGCGGACGCACTCGCCGACCTGGACGCCGACGCCCCAGCCGCGGAGCACGGGCAGTGCCTTGCCGACGAGATCGGCCGGGACCGGGCCCGCCGGTGCGACCAAGGCGATCGTGTCGCCCGGGCGCGTTTCGGGCGGTTTCACCGGCTCAGCCGGAGCTTCGGCACGCCGGGTGTCTCGAAGCCGAGGACCTGGCCGTAGAAGGACAACTCCGCTTCGAGGGCGGCGATGATCGTCTCCGCCTTGCGGAAACCGTGCTGCTCTCCTTCGAAGCGCAGATAGGCGTGTTCGATGCCGCGGCCCGCCAGCCCTGCCACGAACCTGTCCGCCTGTTCGGGCGGGCAGATCTCGTCTTCGAGGCCCTGCAGGAACAACAAGGGGCCGGCGAGGGTGTCCGCGTTGTTGATCGGCGACCGGTCCCGGTAGCGCCGCGCGGTCTCCGGCAGCGGTCCGATCAGCCCGTCGAGGTAGCGGGACTCGAAGTCGTGCGTCTCGCCGCCGTCTCCGGTCCACTGGCCGAGGTCGAGGATCGGGTACATGACGGTGCCCGCGCGGTAGGTCGTGGTGGTGGTCACCGACGCGGCGGAGGTGTACCCGCCCGCGCTGCCGCCGCGGATGGCGAGCCGGTCGCCGTCGACGGTGCCTTCGGCGGCGAGGGCTTCGGCGACGGTGACGCAGTCGGCGACGTCGACGATGCCCCACTGCTCCCGGAGTCGTTCGCGGTAGGCGCGTCCGTAGCCGGTCGAGCCGCCGTAGTTCACCGTGACGACGGCGATCCCGCGGCTGGTGAAGTAGGCGATCTCGAAGTCGAGCACCGCGCTGTCGCGGCCGGTCGGTCCGCCGTGCGGGTACACGAGCAGCGGGGGCCGTTCGCCCTCGGGCGCGGCGAAATCGGCGTTCGCGGGCAGATGGACGAACGCCGGGATCCGGGCGCCGTCGTCGCTTTTGAAGATCCGCTCGACCGGCGTCGACAGGTAGGCGGGTGAGGGTTGTCCGGACGCCGTCGCGAGTTCGGTCACGGTCCCGTCTTCGAGGTCGACCTTCACGACGGCGCCTTCGCACGCCGGGCCTGCCGCGACGCCGACGACGCTGCCTTCGTGGACGGCGAACCCGTTGGTGGACCACGTGGTCAGGTCCTCGGCGACCGGTACGGGGGTCACTTCCCGTGTCGTCTCGTCGAGGACGGCGAGGCGGCCGGACGCGATGACGGCGTACCGGCCGTCCCCGAGTGGGGTGAACCAGCGTGCGCCGAGTTTCCACTGCGCACCGCCGATCTCCCGTTCGCACGGCGCCAGGTTCGTGATGCCGCCGTCGAGGCCGACGCGGTGCAGGTTCCACCAGCCGTCCGGGTCGAGGAGCGCGAGCAGGCTGTCCGGGGATTCCCATTCGACCTGGCAGACGGAGACGTCGGCTGCGCCGGCGAGGACGTGGTGAGGGCCGAAGGTGCCGTCCTCGCGGATCTCGGCGACGCACAGTTCCGTGCCGTCCCAAGGCATCGCGGGGTGGTCCCAGCCGAGCCACGCCGCGCGCGTCCCGTCGGGGGACAGCTGCGGCGCGGTGAGGAAGTGATGGCCTGCGGTCAGGACGCGTTCCGGGCCGCCGTCGAGCGGGACCGCGATGAGGTCGCGGGCGATGTCGACGCGCCGGGGGCCGGTGCTGCGTTCGCGGACCAGCCACACCTCGCCGGTGGGGCCGGGGCGGAGATCGCTGTAGCGGATCCCGTGCCGGGTCGCGGGCTCCGGTGTCAGTGGCGTGGTCTCGCCGGTGGTCAGGTCGCGGCGGTAGACGCGCTGATCCGCCCAGTGTGTGAAGACGAGGACGTCGCCGAGCACGAGCCAGGGGCGGCCGCCGTACTCGTGGACGCGGTTCCGGACGTTCCAGGGAGCGGGAAGGACGTCTTCGGTCGTGCCGTCCGCGCGGGATCGCACGAGGGTGACGCGGCCGCCTTCCCCTGTTCTCGCTTCGGCCCACCAGACCTCGTCTCCCGCCGTCGCGAGCCATTGCGCGCTGACTCCCGAGGCCGCGACATCCGCGGCTGCCAGGGGAGACGTCCAGGTGCCGTAAGGGGCGATCTCAACCACAGCTGAAGACTAGGAGCGTCCCTTTGCCCGCGGTGGCGTGGGGCACTGCCAGGACGGGCGGTTTTGTCGAGCGGTTTCGCCCTGGGCGGAACCGTGGGGCGGCGGATGCCGATCATGGGGTCGTGGCCTAGTGTCAAAGGTGCCATGTCTCGCGTAATCCACGTCTTCCGCCAGCCCGACCGGTTCGTCGCAGGAACCGTCGGTGAGCCCGGCGACCGCACGTTCTACCTCCAGGCGTCCGAGGACGTCCGCACGATCAGTGTGACCATCGAAAAACAGCAGGTCGTGGTCCTGGCCGAAAGGCTCGGCTCGCTGCTGGAAGAGGTCGCCAGCCGGTTCGGCGCGGACGTTCCGGACGACGCGCCCGACGAGCTCCTCGACGTCGACCCCTTGACCGTCCCGGTCGAGGAGGAGTTCCGCGTCGGAACGATGGGGCTCGGCTGGGACGCCGACAGCAGCGCCGTCGTCATCGAGCTGCTCGCGATGACGGAAGGCGAGGTGGATGAAACGGTCGTTCTGGACGACACGGAAGAAGGGCCGGACGCCGTCCGCGTCTTCCTGACCCCCGGCGCGGCGCGCGCGTTCGCCGAACGCGCCGACAGGGTGGTCAACGCCGGGCGCAAACCGTGTCCGCTGTGCGCGGAGCCGCTCGACCCGGCGGGCCACATCTGCCCGCGCCAGAACGGGTACCGGCGCGACGTCGACGTCCTCGAGGACTGACGAGGTGTCGGAGACCTCACGGGAGCTGGTGACGCGCGGCAAGATCGACGTCGAAGGCAGGCTCGTCGACGCCTCCAACGTCACGCTCTTCTGCACGATCGAACTCGACGGCGTGAGCGGCAACGTCGTGTACAAGCCGGTGTCGGGCGAGCGGCCGCTGTGGGACTTCCCGGACGGGACGCTCGCCGGCCGCGAGGTCGCGACGGCCATGGTGGCCGAAGCGTCCGGGCTCGGCGCGATCCCGCCGACGGTGCTGCGCGACGGGCCGTTCGGGCCCGGCATGGTGCAGCTGTGGATCGAGACCACCGAAGAGGAGCTGGTCGACGTCCGCGCCCCGGAAAGCCTGCCGGACGACTGGCGCGTCGTGCTGCACGCGCACGACCGCGACGGTGAGCCCGCGGTGCTCGCGCACGCGAACCATCAGGGCATGCGGGAACTGGCCTTGCTCGACATCGTGGTCAACAACACCGACCGCAAGGGTGGCCACGTGCTCGCCGGCGCGGACGGCCGCGTCTACGGGGTGGACCACGGGATCTGCCTGCACACCGATCCGAAGCTGCGGACGGTGCTCTGGGGCTGGATCGGCGAGCGGCTCACCGGGGACGAGGTCGGAAAGCTGCGCGGACTGCGCGAGCGGCTGGACGGCGAACTCGGCGACGCGCTGAGCGAGCACCTCACCGGTTTCGAGATCCGCGCGCTGGCCGAGCGCACCGAGCTGCTGCTCGCCGAGGGCGTCTTCCCGGAGCCCGGTGACGACTGGCGCGCGATCCCTTGGCCGCTGTTTTGAACGTCTTGGACGATCAGGCGCGCACGCGTCTGATCAAGCGTTTCGGCGAAGACGTCGCGACGTGGTGCGACGATCTTCCCGCGCTGGTGGCGCGGCTGTCCGAGCGCTGGGGTCTGACCGTCGTCGACGCGAAACCGGGCAACACCGGCCGCACCTTGATCTGTGCGGGGGACGACGGCGCGAAGAAGGTCCTGAAGCTGACCCCGGATCACTCGATCGCCGAATCCGAGGCCACCGCTTTGCGGGCGTGGGACGGCTGCTCACGGGTCGCGCAGGTCCTCGCCACCGAGATCTCCGACGGCGCGATCCTGCTGGAGGGCATCGATCCCGGCACGCAACTGCTGGAGGCGGCGGACGTCCCGTGGGCCGAGGTCGGCGACCTGCTGACCCAGATCCACGCGGTGGCCCCGCCGCCTGGCTTCTCGACGCTGGAAGACCGGGTCGTCTTCATGTATGGCTTGCCGAGCGCGGTCTCCGCGGGTCGGTCGCCGAAGCGACGTTGTCGATGGACGCTCTTGATCGCGCGAGGAGGCGAGCGCTCGCCCTCGCGACCGACGGGCGAGGGAACGCGATCGTGCACGGCGACCTGCACCCCGGCAACGTCCTCGACGGCGGACCGGGCAGGGGAGCGGTCGCGATCGACCCGCGTCCGAGCGTCGGCGACCCGTCCTTCGACCTCGCCGACTGGGTCACGCTGCCGATGCGGGACGGCGGCACGCTCGAAGACGGCTTCGACGCGATCGCCCCGCACCTGCCGGGCTTCGACGCCGAGCGGACGCGGGCGTGGTGCGTCGCGCTCTCGCCGTTGTTCGTGATGCGCCCGCTCGAACGCGGTGAACGGACCCCGTTCGTCGAGGCGATGCTCCTCATGGCGGCCTGACCGGCGTGGCGGGCAGACGCCGGGCCCGGGCACCGCTAGCGTCGTCCGCCGTGCGCTCCCATTCCTACGACGACGTGCTGTCCGGTCCGCGCAAGCGGAAGATCCCCGAGGTGCCCGCCGAACCGGGACTCGTGGTCGAAGACCCGGCCAGCGGGTACTGCGGCGCCGTGGTGAAGATCGAGTACGGCAACGTGGTCCTCGAGGACCGGCACGGCAAGCACCGCGTGTTCCCGCTGAACCCCGCGGGCTTCCTGCTCGAAGGCAAACCGGTCACGCTGGTGCCCGCCAAGGCGGGTTCGAAGACGCCTGCCCGGCGGATCTCGGCGTCCGGGTCGGTCCAGGTCCAGGGGCTCAAGGCCCGGGTCGCGCGCGATTCGCGCATCTGGGTGGAAGGCAAGCACGACGCCGAGCTCGTCGAGCGGGTCTGGGGGCACGACCTGCGGGTCGAGGGCGTGGTGGTGGAACCACTCGATGGAGTGGACGTGCTGTCCGACCGCATCGGAGAGTTCGGTACCGGCCCCGGCCGTCGTCTCGGGGTGCTGGTCGACCATCTGGTGGCGGGCAGCAAGGAGTCCCGGATCGTCGACGCGATCCGCGACGAGAACGTGCTGGTCACCGGGCATCCGTACATCGACATCTGGGAGGCCGTGAAGCCTTCGGTCGTCGGTATCCGCGCCTGGCCGAAGATCCCGCGTGGCACGGAGTGGAAGGAAGGTGTCTGCGAGGCGCTCGGCTGGGGCGAGCCGTGGGAGGGCTGGCAGCGGGTCCTGGCGGCGGTCGGCAGCTACCGGGATCTGGAAACGCCGCTGATCGGAGCGGTGGAGCGGCTCATCGACTTCGTCTCCGACCCGGGCGACGAGTCCTGAATGACCGGTTTGCGCGAGGTCACTCAAGGTCACGCGTCGGTCACGTCGGTTTCGCTTCTTCGGTATGAATCGACGCGATCTGGGAGCATGAACGCATGACAGGCGCTCTCATCTGGCTGATCGCCGGCATCCTCCTGATCATCGCCGAGCTGCTCTCGGGCGACCTGTTCCTGCTCATGGTCGGCGCCGGGGCGCTGTTCGGGGCCGGCTCCGCCGCGTTGACCGGGAACCCGTTCATCGACGTCGCGGTCTTCGCCGTCGCGTCGGTCGGCATGCTCGCCCTCGTGCGGCCGACCCTCAAGCGCCGGTTCCTCGCGGGACCGGACATCAAGACCAACACCGACGCGCTGATCGGCGCGCGAGCGGTAGTAGTGTCCACAGTGGACGTCGAAGCCGGTCAGGTGAAGCTGGCGGGCGACGTGTGGTCGGCACGATGCATGACCGCGGGGGAACCGATCGCCCCGGGCACATCGGTGACGGTCGTCGAGATCTCGGGCGCCACCGCGGTCGTTTCGGCCGAGCTGTGAGCCGCACAGCAACAGGTTTCTACGTAAGGGGAAGGTAGTTGTCAGAGACAGTGGTATTCATCGTCGTCGGACTGCTCGCGTTGTTCGTTGTCGTCGTCGTGGTCAAGGCGATCATGGTGGTGCCGCAGGCGCAGTCAGCCGTGATCGAACGGCTGGGCCGGTTCCGGACGGTGGCTTCTCCCGGCCTGACGTTTCTGGTGCCCTTCCTGGACAAGGTGCGGGCGCGGATCGACCTCCGCGAGCAGGTCGTCTCGTTCCCGCCCCAGCCCGTGATCACCGAGGACAACCTGACGGTGTCCATCGACACGGTCGTGTACTTCCAAGTCACCGACTCGCGGGCGGCGGTCTACGAGATCTCGAACTACATCGTCGGTGTCGAGCAGCTGACCACCACGACGCTGCGTAACGTCGTCGGTGGCATGAGCCTCGAGCAGACGCTGACCTCGCGTGACTCGATCAACAGCCAGCTGCGCGGCGTGCTCGACGAGGCCACCGGCCGCTGGGGCATCCGCGTGGCCCGCGTCGAGCTGAAGGCGATCGACCCGCCGCCCTCCATCCAGGACTCGATGGAGAAGCAGATGCGCGCCGACCGTGAGAAGCGCGCGATGATCCTGACCGCCGAAGGTCAGCGTGAATCGGCGATCAAGACCGCGGAAGGTCAGAAGCAGAGCCAGATCCTCGCGGCGGAAGGCGCCAAGCAGGCCGCGATCCTGAGCGCGGAGGCCGAGCGGCAGTCGCGGATCCTGCGGGCGCAAGGTGAACGGGCCGCCCGGTACCTGCAGGCGCAGGGTCAGGCGAAGGCCATCGAGAAGGTCTTCGCGGCGATCAAGGCCGGACGTCCCACTCCCGAGGTCCTGGCGTACCAGTACCTGCAGACCCTGCCGCAGATGGCGCAGGGCGACGCGAACAAGGTCTGGATGATCCCGAGCGACTACGGCAAGGCCCTGGAAGGCTTCGCCCGCGCGCTCGGCGCCCCCGGCGACGACGGTGTGTTCCGCTACGAGCCGCCGAAGGAAGACCCGGTCGAGAAGCCGGACCTGGAAGACGAAGAGGTCCAGGGCTGGTTCGACACCTCCAGCGACCCGAAGGTCGCCGAGGCCGTCGCGGCCGCGGAAGCCGTGGCGCGCAAGGAGGTCCCGGCGCTCGGCGTCGCGACGCCGCGGCAGGAGCCGCCCGCTCCGCGCAAGGTCCCCAAGTCCGCTCCCGAGCCGGAAGCCGCCCCGGAGCCCACGCAGCAGCAGGCTCCGCCGGCCCCGCCCCGGTTGCCGCAGGCCCAGCCGCCCGCCACGCCGCCGGGAGGCCCGTACCAGGGTCCGCCGTCGCAGGGACCGGGCAGCGGCCCGTTCCCGCAGCAGGGACCGTTCGGTGGTCCGCAGGGCGGTCCGCCGCCGCAGCGCTGATCGGCCCTTGAAGTACATGAAGGCCCCCTTCCTTGCGCCTATCGCAAAGAAGGGGGCCTTCATGTGCTCGGGCTGGACCTCGACAGCGATGGAGGTTGCAGGGTGGCGGCATGACCGAAGCGATTTTCGCCGTTCAGAGCTTCCTCGACGAGCCACGCCTGCCGGCGAGCGTCGCCACCACCACCGGCCGCGGGAACCCGGCGCTGGCGATGATGTGGTTCGTGGCCGAGGAAGGCAGGCTGTGGTTCCACTCTCCGGCGTCCGGCGACCGGCCGGCACCGTTCCTCGACGCGGCCCGCGAGAACCGTGAAGTCGCCGTGATGGTCGCGACGTTCGATCCACCCGGCGACGTTCGCCAGGTGCGGATGACCGGGCCCGCGGGGCTGGAGACAAAGGACGTCGCGCGGATTCGCCGCATCTACGAGCGCTACATCCCCGAGTGGTCCCCGGCCTGGGCGGATCATGCCGCGTCGCCTGATGCCTTGTTGTGGTCCATGTCCCCTGACCGGGGCATGGCCGTGGCCTACCCCGGTCTGGAGAACCGTCCGGTGTTCCGCTGGTCGAATCCGGCCGAAGGACCGTTCAGCGCCTGAGGAACTCCAGCGTCCGGTACTCGTCGACCACGGTGGTGAGCTCGGCGATGCGAGCCTGCCCGGCGTCGATGAGCCGTTGCCCGGCGTTGGACCATTTTCCGAGGTCGGGGGACATCGGCGGGATCTCGGCGAGGATGTCCGCGCTTTCGGCGAGGCTGAGCCCGACCCGCTGGGCGGCGACCGCGAGCCGGATCCGGCAAATGGCGTCGACGGTGAACCGGCGCGCGTTGCCTTTGGTGCGTTCCGCGGTGATGACGTGGTAGCGCTCGTAGTACCGGACGGCGTTGGCCGAGACCCCGGCCCGGCTCGCGACCTCGCTGATGGTCAGGTGGGCATCGAGCCGGGGGAGTGCCGGGGTCGGCGTCGTCATGCTGCGCTCCGTACCGTCGTGGGTTCCACCGCCGAGGCTACCGGGACCGGCCTGGTCCTCAGCCTGACGACCAGGGCGATCACCATCACCGCGAGGACACCGATGAGGGTCAGGCGATAGGCGGAGACGACGTCCCCGACGAGCGTCACGCCCGCCTGCGGGTCGCTCAGCGCCGCGAGACCCTGGCCTTCGGTGGCCGTCGCGATCAACCCGGTGAACAACGCGCTCACCGCCGCCGTGCCGACCGCGCTCGCGATGGTGCTGGAGAGCGGGAGGATCGCGGAACCGGACGCGAGATCCGGGCCACGCAGGTTCCGGCCGGCGCTCACGATCGTGGGCATCATGATCGCGCCGGTGCCCGCGCCCTGGAACACGCCCAGGATCGCCAGCACCAGGTACGGCGTGTCCGGTGCGAGGACGAGCATGGTCAGCCCGGTCGAAGCGATCGCGAGGCTCAGCCCGGTCCCGACGACGATCCGCGGACCGAAGCGTTCCAGGACGCGGGCGGCGAACTGGATCGTGATGCCCATGCCGATCGCGCCCGGCACCGACATCAGTGCGCTGATCATGGGCGAGTCGCCGCGCATGATCTGGATGTAGGCGGGCATCAGCAGCATGGAGCCGAAGTACGGCGCGGCGTACAGGACCAGGACCACGGCGTTGCGCCCGAACGTCCGGTCACGCAGGAGCCGGACGTTCAGCAGCGGCGCGGGATGCCGCCAAGACCGGCGGGTGAACACGGCCATGAGCGCCAGCCCGGCGACGACGATCGCCGCGCGGGCCCCGGCGCCGATCGCTTCTTCGCTGAATCCGTAGGCCACCCCGACGACGCCGGGGACGAGCAGCAGGCCGCCCACGAGGTCGATCGGGGAGCGTTCCGGGGACAGGGTGTCGGCGGGCACCCAGCGCAGCACTCCGATGACGGCGAGCAGGGCGGGCGGGACGGTGATGAAGAACAGCGCCCGCCACGACAGGCTGTCCAGCAGGAACCCGCCGAGCAACGGACCCATGATCGGTCCGATCAGCAGCGGCAGCCCGGTGATCGTGGTCATCCGGCTCCGGCGTGCCGGATCCACCGTGCCGAAGCCGATGGTCATGCCCAAGGGATTGATGAGGCCGCCGGCGAGCCCTTGGACGGCCCTCGCGACGATCAGCCAGCCCAGATCGCCTGCCGCTCCGGCGGCCGCGGACGCCGCCGCGAACACGAGCAAGGCGATCAGGTACACCCGGCGCGCACCCCAGCGTTGTGCGAAGGTGGCCGCCAGAGGCATCGCCGCGACCATGGCGAGCGCGTAGGCGGTCGCGACCCACTGGATGGTGGTGAGCGACGCGGAGAAGGTGGTCATGAACCGCGGCAGCGCGACGGCGACGATCGTGGTGTCCAGGACGGCCATCAAGCCGCCGAGCGCGATCACCGACGCGATGCGCAGTTCCTGTGCGGTCAGGCGATTCATGCCGCACTCACCCGATCCGCGGCCCGTCCGGCGCGCAGGGTGCGGGCCCACCAGCCCAGCTCGGTCATCGTCCCGGCCAGCGCGGCGCGCTCGCCTTCGGTGCCTTCGTAGCCGTTCGGGCCGAGGCGGGTCCACGGAGCGTTCAGCAGCACCGCGTCGCGGATGGTGGTCGCCCTCAGCTCGGGGAAGATCAGCCGCAGCTGCTCGATCGCGCGGATTCCGCCCGAACCGGCGCCGTAGCCGACGAACGCGACGGGTTTGTACGCCCATTCGCTGAAGTGCCAGTCGATCGCGTTCTTCAGTGCGGCAGGGAAGCTGTGGTTGTACTCCGGGGTGACGATCAGGTACGCGTCGGCCGCGTGCAGCCTGGCGCTGATCGCCGTCTCGGTGCCGCCGGGCCGCGTCCCCTGCAACGGGAGATCGACGTCGGCGAGGTCGATCGGGTCGACCTCCAGACCGTCGATCGCGGCGAGTTCGGTCAACAGCCAGCCCGTGATGGCGTCGGCGAACCGTTCGTGCCGGACGCTCCCGATGATCACGGCGAGGCGGAAGGAGGACTGTGCGGTGGTTTTCGTGCTCATGGCGATGACGCTAAAAGTTCGTCCATAGGCGAACTCAAGCCGTTGCGGGCCTGGTCACGATCCCTGGACCTCTATTAAAGTCGAGGTTGTAGGAGCCCACTCCCGAAGTGGCCGGAGTTGACATGTAGGAAATCTCCTACGTATTGTCGCGGCATGAGCATCGACCATGCCCGGTTTCTCACCGTGCCGGTTTCCGATCAGGCCAAGGCGCGGGACTTCTCCGTCGGCAAGCTCGGTTTCGACCTGCTCGAAGCCGCCAGATACGGGAACTGGCCGCGCTAGTGCCGGTCAACGACGACGTCTTCGCCGCACTCGCCAACCCGTCCCGCCGCGAGGTGCTGGGCATCCTCCGCGACGGCCCGCGAGCGGCGGGAGAGATCGCCGACCGCTTCGACATGCGGCGGCCGAGCCTGTCGGAACACCTTCGGGTGCTGCGCGAAGCCGGGCTCGTCCGGGAAGAGCGGCAGGGCCGCAATCGCGTCTACTCCCTGGAAGCCGGTCCGCTACGGGAAGTCTCCGACTGGCTGTCGCCGTACGAGCAGTACTGGCGCGGCAAACTGGCCGACCTGCGTGACCTGCTGGACGAGGAGGAGTTCTGAACGACGAGGATCCGACGGCCATCCACGTCGACCAGTTCCTGGCGCACCCGCCGCGGAAGGTGTGGCGCGCGCTGACCGAACCGCGACTGCTGGAGCGCTGGCTCCGGATGCCGAACGACATCAAACCCGTTGTGGGCCACCGGTTCGAGCTGCTCGCGGATCCCGTCCCCGCCGCCGGTTTCGCGGGCGGACCGGTCGCCTGCGAGGTGCTGGCCGTGGAGCCGGAGCGGTTGCTCAGTATCAGCTGGGGTCCGGAATGGACGGTCACCTGGCGGCTCGAACCGGAGGGCCGTGGCACCCGGCTGTTCCTCAGTCACGAGGGTTTCGATCCCGACGACGAGTTCCAGCGGATGTCGCGCCGGATCATGGGCGGCGGCTGGCGCACCGGGGTTCCCAAAGCGTTGGCGCGCGTAGTGGACGAGATCCCGGACTAGACGGTCTCGACAACGGGTCTAGGATCCCCGCTGTGACGGACGAAAAACCGCTCCGAGCCGATGCCCGCCGTAACCGCACGCGGGTGTTGGAGGCCGCGGAGCGCGTCTTCACGGCCAAAGGCACCAGTGCGCCCACCGAGGAAGTCGCCCGCGAGGCAGGCGTCGGTGTCGGCACCGTGTTCCGGCACTTTCCGACGAAAGAAGCCCTGCTGGAAGCGGTCCTCTACGCGCGTCTCCACCGCTTCGTCGACGAAGCGGAATCCACGGTTGCCGCGGACTCGCCGGACCCGGGCGCCGCGTTCTTCGGGTTCCTGACCGGCTGGATCGCGATGGCCGACGACAAGAACGCCTACTTCGAAGCCTTGTCGGCCGCCGGAGTCAGCCTTCCCTCGGCGGGCTCGGTCATCGGTGTCCGCCTGAAGGACGCGCTCGGCGTGCTCCTCAGCCGGGCGCAGGACACCGGCGACGTCCGCAAAGACCTCGGCGTGGACGAGCTGATCCCGGTGATCATCGGGACCGCGAAGGCGGCGGAGCACGCCGGGCCCGAATTGCGGGCCCGGACGATCTGCATCCTCTTCGACGGTCTCCGGCCGCGTCAGGCGTAGGGATCCATCGTCGGCCGCTTCGGTGCGAGAGTGTCGCCCGACGATTCGCCACGCAGCCTGCGTTTGATCCACGGGACGGCGTGTTCCTTGCCCCACCGCAGGTTTCCGGTACGACGCGCCTGCGGGCTCAGCAGTGGCCGCGGTCCGAGTTCGGCAGGCGTCAGCTTGTGCGGTTCACCGAGCGCGTCGAGGACGGCGATGGCGATCTCGTTGTGCCCCAAGGAGTTGAGGTGAAGCCGGTCTGGTGCCCACAGCCGCCGGTCGCGGAGCCGGCGCATCGCCCACATGTCCACCAGCAGCGCCCCGTGCCGGGCGGCGATACCGCGGACATGCTCGTTGTAGATCGCGACACGGCCCCGGATCGTGCGGAACAAGGCGTCCTCGACGCCGTCGACGCCCGTGAAGAGAACGACGCGCGCGCCGGTCGCGACGGCCTGGCCGACCGCGACGTCGTAGTCGTCGATGAGGGCGTCGATGTCGACCTTCGGCCGCATCAGGTCGTTGCCGCCCGCGTACATCGTCACGAGGTCCGGGTTCAACGCGAGCGCCGGTTCGAGCTGCTCCGCGAGGACCTGCCCGAGAAGTTTGCCGCGAATGGCGAGGTTCGCGTAGCGGAAGTCCTGGTGATTCGCCGCGAGCCGCTCCGCGACGCGGTCGGCCCAGCCGCGGACGCCGTTGGGGGACGACGGGTCCTCGTCGCCGACACCCTCGGTGAAGGAGTCACCGATACTGACTAAGCGCTTGCTCATGCTCCGATGTTACCCAAGCCCGTCCAGTCGACTGGAATGGACAGTTGGATGGAAGGGGAGAGGCCCTCTTCCGGACGCCATTGGACACCGGAATACCGGCGTACTCTGCGGATTCCCCGGGTTCCCCATCACTCCGCCGAGCAGCGAGGAGCATCATGCCCGAACAGCGCACCGCCCTGGTCACCGGAGCCAATCGAGGGCTCGGGCAAGCGGTCGCCGCCGAGCTCGCCCGGCGGGGCCTGCGGGTTGTCCCCACATCGAGGCAGGCGGGCGAAGCGGGCGTGTCGCAGGTGCTGGACGTCACCGACGCCGAAAGCGTACGGAGCGCCGGTGAGCGGGTCGGCGAGGTCGACGTGCTGATCTGCAACGCGGGTGTCCTGCTCGATCCGGGCAACGATCCGCTGTCGGTGCCGCTGGACCTCGTCGAACGCAGTCTGGCGGTGAACCTGCTGGGCGGCTGGCGGGTCGCGCAGACGTTCCTCCCGGGGATGGTCAGCCGAGGCTGGGGCCGGGTGGTCTTCGTCTCCAGCGACGCCGGTTCCTACGACAGGGGACTGTTCACCGGCGCGCCGGGCTATTCGGTGTCGAAGGCGGCGCTCAACGGGCTGACCATGATGCTGGCCTCGCACACCAAGGGATCCGGGGTGCTGGTGAACGCGGTGAACCCCGGTCCGACGCGGACCAGGATGATGCCGATGGCGGAGCGCTCGGTGGAGGAGTCCGCGAACAACATCGTCCACGCGGCCATGCTTCCCGATGACGGCCCGTCCGGAGTTCTCCTGGAGAACGGACAGCCCGCTCCCTGGTAACGCGTTTCCCGAACGATCTCCGAGGGCCACCCGGCATCCGGGTGGCCCTCGCTGCTGTGCGAGGCCGATTCCTTGACAGCCTCCGACGTCATTCATACATTCATACAGGCGTTGTCAATCTGTATGAATGACGCTGGGAGTTGATCCGCATGCGACTCGGCAAGACCGCCGTCGTCCTCGGTGGCAGCGCCGCCGGTCTCTGCACCGCCGGAGCCCTCGCCCCGTATTTCGACCAGGTCCTGGTACTGGAACGTGACGAGCTTCCGGCCGAGGCCGAACATCGGCGCGGGGTACCGCAGAGCAAGCATCCGCATTTCCTGCTGAACTCCGGCCGCCGCGCGATCGGCGCGTTGTTCCCCGGGTTCGAGGACGACCTCATCGCCGCCGGCGGTCTACACCTCATGCCGTCCATGGACGCCGCCTACCTCGACGGCGAAGGCTGGTCGGCGCGCAAACGCAGCGCGATGACGATGATCTACAGCTCGCGGATCCTCATCGAACGCGTGCTGCGCGACAAGGTCCGGGAACTGCCCAACGTCGAGATCCGCGAAGGTTTCGCGGTGAGCGGCCTGGCCACACGAGACGGCGAAGTCGCCGGGGTCGTGACCGGCGACGAGCACGTCGACGCGGATTTCGTGGTGGACGCGATGGGGCGTGGGTCCTCCGTCGGCGCCTGGCTGGCGGCGGCGGGCTGGCCCGAGCCCGAGGTGCGGACTCTCGACGCCAAGGTCACCTACACCTCGCGCTGGTACGACCTGCCCTCAGCCGGGGAGCGTCCCGGGTCCTGGTGGTGGCAGCACCTGGTGATCATGCCGACGCCGGACAAGGGCGCGCATCCGGACGAGCACGAGTTCCTGGTGAACTTCTTCCCGATCGAAGGCAACCGCGTCATCGCCTGCATGGGTTCGTGGGGACTCGAAATGCCGCGGACCACCGAGGCGTTCGTCGAGTCGGCCCGCCGGGTGCGGGCGCCGCTGTTCGCGGCCGCGATGGACCGCTCCACGCCGACGTCCGAGGTTCACCTGACCCGGTCGACCGGCAACAAGTGGCGACGATACGACAAGCTCCGTACCCCGCCGAAACGCCTGGCGTTCGTTGGCGACTCGATCTGCGCGTTCAACCCGTTCTACGCGCAAGGCATCAGTTCCGCCGCGGGATCGGCCCTGCTGCTGCGTGGACATCTCGCTCACGCCGAACGTCTCGACGACCGGTTCTCCGCGGCTTTCCTCGCCGCGCAGCGAAAGCTGCTCAACGTCCCGTGGAGCCTGGCGATGGCGAGGGACCAGGGTTACGCCTGCGCCGTGGGCACCGAAAAGGCGGGGGAGTGGAAACGCCGCCTGCTCTCGGCGATGTCCGGACCCGCGTTCAGGCTCATCGTCGGAGCCGCCCGCGAGGACGACGTCGTCGACGAGCACTTCGCGAAGGTGTTCAACCTCGACGAGTCGCTGCGCGACATGATGACCAACCCGCGGGTGCTCGCGGGACTGCTGCGCTACCGGATCCGCGCCGCACTCGGACGGCACCGGATCCCGTTCGACTTCGACGCCCGGGCCGAGCCGCCGGTCACGGACTACTCACCGGCGGGCTCCCGATGACCCCCGTCTGCGGACCGGACGCGGAAGCCGTCACCCGGGGACTCGGCTTCGACTGCCACGACGTTTCCCCCTGGCTCTCGATCCGCCCTCCGTGGGAGGCGGCGCATTGGACGATGCCACTGCTGGAACTGCTCGTCGTCGGCGGAGCCGTCTTCGCGCTGGTGCACGCCATCCGCCGTCATCGTCGGGGCGACTCGACGAACCTGGCGTTGTGGTGCGCTTCGCTGGTCTACCTCTTCGTCATCGAACCACCGCTGTACTTCCCGGAGTGGTTCGGCCTGGAGAGCCAGTACGGCTTCATCTTCGCCCACAACCGGTTCACCGTTCAGTTCATGGGGGACCGGCTGCCGCTCTACATCGTCGCGTTCTATCCGATGATCAGCCAGCTCGCCTACGAGCTCGTCCGGTCTCTGGGGATCTTCCGTGCCCGCGGCGCGGCGATCGGCTCGGTGGCGGTCGCTCTCGCCTGCCAGGTATTCTACGAGGTCTTCGACCACCTCGGCCCGCAGCTGAAGTGGTGGGCCTGGAACGGGGAGAACCGGATCGTCAATCACCCCGCACTGGATTCCGTGCCCATGAACAGCATGCTGCTCTTCGCGTCCGTCTCGATGGGCGCGATGACCTGGCTGGTGATGCGCCTGGCGAGCGGGCCGAGGCGCGGCTGGTCACTGGCGGGGCGCGTCCTGCTGGCCGGTGTCCTCACCCCGCCGACCATGGCGATCGCCGGTCTCCCGTCGAGCTTGTTCGACGGGAACACGACCGCGCAGGCTTGGATTCTCGGTGCCGAGCTGGCCTTGCTGTGGGTCGCGGGCAGCTGGATCCTCGTCCGGCACCGAGGTCCCGGCGAACCGTTGGAGTCCTTCGCGAGGTTCTATCCCGCCGTCTATCTGGGCGGGCTGGCCGTGTTCTGGCTGGGCGCACTGCCGGCCTACCTCTCCGCGGAGAACGGCATCACCGAAGAGGGGACCCCGGTCGGGAACGGGCTCTACGCCTTGGCGTGCTTCGCGGGTGCGGGGCTGATGCTGGCCGCGTTGTACCGCGTGCGCCGTGCGGCACCTGCCACCGTCTGAGATTCGCCGTTCGGGGAAGATGGAGCGATGGGGCACCACGGATGGCAGGGCAACCCTCCCGGAACCGAGCAGGAGGCTCGCCGCCGGATCGTCGAGGCGGCGACGGCCTGCATCGACCGGGTCGGTCTCGCCAAGACCAGCCTCTCCGACGTCGCCGCCGAGGCGGGCGTGACCCGGCAGACCGTCTATCGCTACTTCCCGAGCCTGGCCGACATCCTCGGAGCGGTCGCGCTCGACCGCGTCGAGGAGTTCGCCAGGCGGATGGAACGGCATCTCGCCTCGTTCGACAGCGCCGCCGAGGTCGCGGTGGAATCCGTGGTGTTCGGTGTCCGGGCGGTTCCCGAGGATCCCCACCTGGGACTGCTCCTGAAAGCGGGTGAGGCCGACGTCTTCACCGTCGCGGTCACGTCGTCGCAGTCCTTCTCGCTCGGCTCGCGCATCCTCCGGAACGTGCCGGTCGACTGGGCGGCTGTGGGCGTCACGACCGACGAGGACTTCGAGGGGCTCGCCGAGACGTTGATGCGGCTGTTCCTCTCGTTCCTGCAGTACCCGTCGACCCCGCCGCACACCGACGATCGACTGCGAGTCCTCGTCCGCCGCTGGATCGGGCCCGCTCTGGGCGCACGCCCATGACAATCCAAACCGGTGAAGTATCGACGCGAATGGTAGTTATTCACCGACAATAGTCAGGGTTCTTGTCTGGCCTTCACGATGCTGCCACCCTCGCCGAAGACGATCATCGGCGAAAGGGGAGTGCATGGGATGGTGGTGGCAGGCATTCTCCGATGCCGCACCGTGGTCGCTGCTCGCCGCCGCGGCCGGTGCGGGCACCGTCGAGTTCATGGCGCGGCTACACGGAAAGCGACGTCGTCCGTCCGTTGTCGCGCTGGATTTCGCTTTGCTGGCTTCCCTTTTCGCGGTACTGCTGGTCGTCTTCGTGCCGGCGCCGACGGCCGCTCGTGGCTCTTCGGTGAGCCTTCATCTGCTGGCGGACGTCCTGCCTGTCTTCAGCGACCAGCCGGACGTCGCCCTGGTTCAGTTGGCGGGCAACGTCTTCCTGCTGACACCGCTCGCGGCGCTGCTGCCGGTGCGCTTCGGCTGGGCGAAGCCGGTGGCGCGGATCGTCCTCTCGGCGTTCGCGGTGTCCGTGTCGATCGAATGCCTCCAGGTCTGGCAGGGCGCCGGCCGGGTCGGCTCGCTGGACGACGTCCTGTGCAACACCGCGGGCGCCGCGCTCGCGGCCTGGTGCGGAAGCCGGTGGCGTGGCCGGACGGTGCCGTCGGGCACGGTTCGCGTCTGGTGCCGCTCGGGGATCGAAGTCCGCCGTTCCGGATCGGCGAGCGCACGCCGAGGGCAACGGCTGATCGGCCGCGTGACGTTGTCCGACCTTCCGCCGCTGGCCGAAGGCGCGACCCTCGAGATCACCCTGTCCGAATCGGACGGTGGAGCCCTGCTCGTTTCGGCTCAGGCATCGGTGGCGGCCTGAACCGCGAGCGCTACCTGGACCGGACGCCCGCGAGGACCGCGTCGAGGCTGGGAAGCCACCGCTGCCGGGGATCCGGTTCCACGAGCCATTCCGCATGGGCCTCGACGCGTCCGGAGTCGGCGGGCAGGGGGAGCAGCGCACCCCAGGCGAGCACCTCGACGTACCGGGGCAGGGAGATCCGAGGTGGGATCAGCCCGTCGGTCTCCGCGAGGATGGCGACGCGCGGGCCCTGCTGGGTCAGCACGGTCATGGCGGGGCCTTCGCAGCCGGTCTCGGCGAGCCGGGTGAGGACCTGGTTGCCGTGGATCTTGGGCAGGGTCACCGCGCAGATCCCGTTCCCCAGGACCAGGAACGGCTGGGAGCCACGCCATTTCAGCGACCAGCCGAAAAGCCGGCCGTAGAAGGCGTCGCCGCGGGGGCGGATCGAATCCCGGGACGAGAGGGACTCGTCCGGAAGCACTTGCTGGTCCAGCGACATCGTCGGCGCCTTCCGAACGGCGGGGTGGGGAGTCCTCCTCAGCGTAACGGCACTCAGTGTCACTAGCAAGTCTGGTGCTACCGTCCCGCCATGACCGATTCGCCGCGCCGAGCGCCGGTGACCAGAGCCGGGGCGACGCCCGCGGGCAGGCGCCGCCTGCGTCGCGCGCTCGCCGCCGCGGCCGTGGACCTGTTCGTGGCCAAGGGATACGAAGCGACCACGGTGGACGAGATCGCGGCCGCCGCCGGGGTGGGTCGGCGCACGTTCTTCCGGTACTTCGACTCCAAGGACGAGGTGCTCTTCGCCAACCACGACGAGATCGTGGCGGAGATGGAGGAGGCCTTCGCCGAGGCGGACCCGGAGCGTGATCCAGTGGAGACTGCGTGCGCCGCCGTCGGTCTGGTCCTCGACTCGTATGCCGCCGAACTCGACGTTTCGCTCAAGCGGTTCACGCTGACGCGGACGGTGCCTTCGTTGCGGGACAAGGAGGTCGCGACCGTCGATCGCTACCAGCGCGTGCTGGCACGCTACCTGCGGGCGCGGTTCGCGGACCAGGGCGACGAGACGGCGAGCCTGCGAGCGGACGTGGCCGCCGCGGCGATCGCGGCCGCGAACAACCACGTGCTCCGGCGCTGGCTTCGCAGCGGCGGGCAGGACGACATCGGCGCCAGTGCGGCGGAGGCCTTCGCGCTGGTCATTGACGCTTTCCGGGCCGAACGCGCGGTGGCCGAGGAGACCACGGTGGTGGCCGTGATGACCACGGCGACGCCCCTGCACTCCGTCATCGCCAAGGTGAACGCCGCCCTGAACGGGAAGTAGGCGAACACTGGCACTCGGTGCCACGAGCGGTGTCGACTACGCAGGGTTAGTCGATCTGAAGGTAGGGTGACGCCTGATGATCGGCCGACAACGCCTGCGGGTGTGGTGGGATGCCCTGCGCTACACGGCATTCACCGGAACCGACGCCCCGCCGAAGCGTTCGGCGGGGTTGCGCTGGCTGCGCGCTCTCACGATCGTCGGCTGGAGCTTCTGGTCGGGCTTCGTCACGTTCTCGACCGTTTCGGTGTCGCCGACGGCGAAGACTTTCAACGTGCTCGTCTCCGTGCTGCCCTCCCTGATCGCGGTGCGCTCGCCGCTGTGGGGCTGGCGCGTCCTGATCATCGGCATCGTCACCACGCCGCTGACCTTGCCCGGTATCGCCGGCGCGTGGGGCTGGCACTGGGCGCCAGGCCTCGCGCTCACGGCGGCGCTCGTCTTCTACCTCGTGGGGGAGAGCAACGATCAGGCGGAATTGACCTGGGCGGGGCTGATCTCGTTCGCCGCAGCGGCGCCGTTCGTCCGGGACTGGCGCGACGCCGCACTGCTCGTGATGCTGGGTGGAATCGCGTTCTTCCTCGGCAACACGGTTCGCCAGCGCAGGCTCGCCGAAGAAGAACGCAGGGCGCAACAGGAACGCCGGCTCGCCGAGGAGGCACGGGCGGCTCTCCTGGAGGAACGTGCGGGGATCGCGCGGGAACTGCACGACGTCGTCGCCCACCACATGTCCGTTCTCGCGCTCCGGGCGGACTCGGCCCGATTCCGCTTCGCCGATCCGGACAAGGAGGGGCGTGACGCCGAGATCTGGCAGGAGTTCGCCGATCTCGCCGGAACCGCCCGTGAAGGCTTGACCGAATTGCGCAGGCTGCTCGGCGTGCTCCGCTCCGAGGACCAGGCGCTGCTGGTCGCGCCGCAGCCGGGCCTGGGCAGGGTGGTCGAACTCGTGGAAGGGGTCCAAGCCGCCGGCACCGCGTGCGAGCTCGATCTGCGTGGCGACCTCGACGCTGTCCCGGTCGGAGTCGCGCTCTCGGTGTATCGGATCGCGCAGGAGGCGCTGAGCAACGCGATCCAGCACGCGCCCGGTGCGTCGATCTCGGTCGAACTCGCGGCCGGACGGGAATCCGTCCGGCTGGCCATCGAGAACGGCCCCGGCGACAGTCCGAAGAGGACGGACCAGGCGGGTGGCGGGCACGGCTTGGTCGGCATGCGGGAGCGGGCCGCTATGCTCGCGGCGGATCTTGAAGTGGGGGAGAGACCGGATGGTGGTTTCCTGGTCGCCCTGACCGTTTCACTCGATCGTGAAGGGCAGCCGGAACCGTGATCTCGGTGGTCATCGCCGACGACCAGACCATGGTCAGGCAGAGTTTCCGCGCGGTGCTCGACGCGCAACCGGACATGCGCGTGGTCGGCGAAGCCGCTGACGGCACCACCGCCGTCGCACTGTGCGCCGAACTCCGGCCGGACGTCGTGCTGATGGACGTGCGCATGCCCGAACTCGACGGTATCGAGGCGACCCGGCGGATCGTGGACGGGGCGCAAGAGGTCCGCGTGCTGATCCTGACCACTTTCGACATCGACGAGTACGTGTTCGGCGGGCTGCGGGCCGGTGCCAGCGGGTTCCTGCTGAAGGACTCCCCGTTGGACGACCTGGTGACCGCGGTCAGGGTGGTCTCCTCGGGTAACGCGCTCTTCGCGCCCACGATCACCCGGCGGCTGATCGGCGAGTTCACCCGTCTCCACGAGTCCTCGCACGCGGGTCCTTCGCTCGTGGCCGACTTGACCGCCCGGGAGACCGAGGTGCTCCGGCTGATCGCACGCGGCCTGTCCAACGCCGAGATCGCCCAAGCGCTGGTGATCGCCGAACAGACGGCGAAATCCCATGTCAGCAGGGTTTTCGCGAAACTCGGGGTGCGTGATCGCGCACAAGCGGTCATGGTCGCGTACGAGGCGGGGCTCGTCGTGCCGGGCACCACGTCCTGATACCGGGGTAGGGGTACCCGCTGGATCCGCTACCGGGGTAGCGACGCCGAAACCGGTCCCCAGGGCGATGTTTCCCGGTCCGGTTCCCGAGATCGTTTCCCCATGAAGTGGTCGAAAGAGCTACGCCCGAAACCGATGCCGGTCGTGGCCTGGGCGATGACCGTGCTCGTCGCGGTCGCGCTCGTCTGGTGGATTTCGGATACGCCTCTCGGCATCGATTCGGCGGTCTACCGGGCGGGCGGGTTCGCCGTGCTCAGAGGGGAAAGCCTCTATTCACCGCTGCACGAGCTCCCCGACTGGGCACTGGACCTGCCGTTCACCTACCCGCCGTTCGCCGCGTTGCTCTTCACGTCGTTGACCGCGCTGCCGACCCAGCTGTGCTGGGGACTGCTCGCCCTGGCCGCCGCACCCTCCCTCTACGTCGCGCTTCGGCCCTTCGCCGATCGAGCGCACCTCCCGCTTCTGTTACTCGGCGCGTTCGCGTTGCAGCCGGTGTGGCAGACCATCGGACTCGGACAGGTCAACCTCGTGCTGATGGCCGCCGTGGTGGCCGACATGTTCCTGCTGAGGGATTCGCGGTGGCGCGGAATCGCGATCGGGATCGTCGCGGCGATCAAGCTGATCCCGCTGATCTTCATCGTCCACCTCCTGGTCGTGCGGAGGTTCGCCGACGCCGCCCGGGCGCTGGCGACCTTTCTCGGAGTGACGGCGTTCGCGATGGTCGTCCTGCCGGGTGACTCGGTGCGGTACTGGACCTCGGCGATCCTCAACAGCCACTTCGCCGCGACGAAGGGCTGGGTGGGAAACCAGTCATGGCAAGCCTTCGTCCAGCGGACGATTCCCGACGGGACGTCCGCCACGGTGGCGATCGTGACGTTCAGCGTGGTCTTCGCGGCACTGGGGATGTGGCTCGTGCACCGGCTCGACCGTGCCGGTGACGAACGCGCCGCGCTGCTGGTGACGGCCGGATGTTCCCTGCTGCTGAGCCCGATCTCCTGGACGCACCATTGGGTGTGGGTGGTGCCGGCACTCGGCTGGCTCGTCGCCAGTGGACGCCGCAGGGGAGCGGTGGTGATCGCCGTCCTGTTCACGGGGTGGACGGTCGCCGTGGTCCCGGGCGAGGGTGGCGCCGAGCGTGACTGGACCTTCGTGGAGGCGATCGTCGGCAACGCCTACTTGATCGTGCTCGTAGTCGCTGGACTCATCTGCCTGCTCCGACCCTTCAAGATGTATAACGGCCTATACCGCCGGTGTGGCTTAAAAACCATGCCAAGCAAGTAGAAGAACCCGCCAAGAGCGGAGCAGATACGTCGCTACTTGAGAAGAGTCGAGAAGAACGTTCGGATGTCCCCGGCGAGTAGATCCGGTACTTCCATCGCGGCGAAGTGGCCGCCTCGGTCGAACTCCGACCAGTGCCTGATGTCGTAGAGCCGCTCGGCCAGCGGGCGCACCGACTGGGTGATGTCGTGCGGGAACACCGCCACGCCGAGTGGTACGCGGCAAGGTGCGCTTCCTCGCGGGGCGTCGTGGTGCAGCCGCGCGGACGACGCCGCGGTGGCGGTCAGCCAATACAGCGAAACGTCGGTGAGCATACGGTCGTCGCCGACCGGCGAACGAGGGTCCGTCCACTGCGCGAAGCGTTCGGCGATCCAGGCCAGCTGACCGACCGGCGAGTCGGTCAGTGCGTAACCGATCGTCTGCGGGGCGGTGGCCAGCAGTGCCTGGTACGGCGGACGATTCGCCATGAGGTGGCGCACCTTGTCCAGCCGGGCTTCGTCCTCTTCGGACAGTTCGACGCCGGCGTCCGGGGCCGGCCGGGTCGGCAGGTAGTTCACGTGCACTCCGACGATCTGTTTCGGTGCCACCGCGCCGAGTGCCATCGAGATGCCCGAACCGAAGTCGCCGCCCTGTGCTCCATAGCGCTCGTAGCCGAGGCGGCGCATCAGTTCGGCCCAGGTGCGGGCGATCCGGTCGATGCTCCAGCCGCGTTCGTGGGTGGGGCCGGAGAAGCCATAGCCCGGGATGGACGGGATCACCAGGTGGAAGTCATGGGACAGCGGCTCGATCACGTCGAGGAATTCCAGGAACGAACCGGGCCAGCCGTGGGTGAGGATCAGCGCGAGCGCGTCCGGGTCGGCGGACCGGACGTGGACGAAGTGGATGTTCTGGCCTTCGATCTCGGTCGTGAAGTGCGGAAGCTCGTTGAGTTCGGCTTCGTGGGCGCGCCAGTCGTATCCGGTGCGCCAGTGTTCGGCCAGTTCTCTGAGTCTTGCCAGCGGGAACCCGTAGTCCCAGCCCGCGTCGGCGACCTCGTTCGGCCAGCGGGTGCGGGACAGCCGGTCGTCGAGGTCATCGAGGTCGGCTTGGGGGATGTCGATGTGGAAGGGCTTGATCACGGTGTCGGCTCCAACGGGTCGTTTGGCGACTAAACGTTTGGCTGCCTAACGATAGCGCAATCGTTGAGTCGCCGAACGATTCGTTAGACTCGTCACATGGAGAACTCCCCGCAAGAGCAGCGCGCCGAGTGGCGACGGCTGCCCAGCTGGCTGCTGACTCAGGCCGCGAACCACGCGCATCGCCTGGTGACCGACGGGTTCTCCGCCGTCGACGCTCGCGGCTACCACTTCCGGGTGCTGGCGACGTTGGCCGAGTCCGGGCCCGCCAGCCAGGCGGCTCTGGGCCGCCGCAGCGGCGTCCACGTCAGCGAGATGGTCGCGACGATCAACGAGCTCGCCGAGCGCGACCTGGTCGAGCGCGCCCCGGACCCGGCCGATCGGCGGCGTAACGTCATCTCGCTGACCACCGCGGGCAAGCGGCAGCTGCGAAAGCTGGAAAGGCAGCTGGCCGAGCGTCAGGACGAACTGCTGGCGCCGTTGTCGGCCGACGAGCGGGAGCAGTTCGCCGAGCTGCTCGCGAAGCTGCTGGACCACCACGACCGGCGGACCGGCGACGCCTCGTGAGTGGCAAGGCCGGTTCTGTTGAGAGGAAAGGCGAAGGCCGCGTGTTGTGGAGCATCGGTGCGGGGTGCTCGCCTTCGCTGCTAAAACCCCTGGACCGAAGCCAGAAACGCTTGGCGGGCGTCGGAAGCGCCATGCTGCGGCCAGAGCGCTTGAAGCGGCACGTGCACCTCCGGCCGGAGCTCCATCACCTGGACGGCGCCGCCCGCGGCCGGCCCGGGCGGCGCCGTCACGAAGGCGACGCTGTCGATCGCCGCGGTGACCGGTGGGGTTCCCTGGATCGGGTTGCGACGGACGCGGGGCTCGAAACCCGCGTCGCGGCAGAGGTTGACCAACAGATCGGTGTAGCCGGACCTGCCGGGATGCCCCCAGACGGTGATCTCCTCGCCGTCGAGATCGCTCAGCGTGAGATCGTCGCGTCCGGCCAGGCGGTGGCCCGCCGCGACGGCGACGTTGAGCCGCTGCCGGATCAACGTGGTGCCGACCAGACCGTGCGCGAGGGTCAGCGCGCGGCCGAGGCCGAGGTCGAGATGGCCGCCGACCAGCTGGGCGACGAGTTCGTCGGGGTAGCGCTGGTTGACGTCGACGATCAGCGCGGGGTCGGTCTGGTGTTCGCGCAGCAGCGCGGTGACTTCGTCCCCGGTGACGGCGGGGGTGTGGCCGATACGGAGTCGTTCCGGTTCGCTGCGGCCGATGCGCCGGGCGCGTTGGACGGCGGAGTCGGCGATGCCGTGGAGGAGGTGGGCGTCGTCGATCAGGGCCTGTCCGGCGGGGAGGACGGTGACCCCGGTGGCGCTGCGCTCGAGCAGGGGGACGCCGACTTCCCGCTCGAGCGTGCGCACCGAGGTCGACAGCGCCTGCTGGCTCAGGTGCAGCCGGGTCGCCGCGCGGGTGAAGCTGCCTTCTTCGGCGACGGCGATGAGGTGGTTCAGCTTGTACAGGTCCAGGCCCACCCCGGTGTTCCCCTTCGTGTTCGGTCTACGGCGTCCTGATCAGCGTAGAGGTCAGCGTGTGGTGTAGCCGCCGTTCGGGAACAGGGTCTGGCCGGTGAACCAGCCGCCGTCGGTGGCGAGGAAGCGGATGATCGGCACGATGTCCTCGATCTTGGTGAGTCGTCCGCCCTTGGCCTGCGACTTGTGGAACTCGACCCGCTCGGGTGTTTCCTGCGGGTAGAAGAACGGGGTGTCCATCGGGCCGGGTGCGACGACGTTGACCGAGATGCCGCGGTCGGCGAACTCCTTGGCGGCGGCCCTGGTGAAGTGCTCCAGCGGGGCTTTGCCTCCGGCGTAGGTGGCGTAGCCGTCGGTGAAGGCCGCCAGGAGTGAGGTGCCGAGGCTGATGATCTTGCCGTTGTCGGCGAGGCGACGGCCGGCTTCCTGGATGAAGAAGTAGGCGGCTTTGGCGTTGACCGCGAACATGCGGTCGTAGTCCTCTTCGGTGGTTTCGAGGATAGGTTTGCGCAGGACCATGCCGGTGGTGTTGACGGCGATGTCGGCGCCGCCGAAGGTGTCGACGGCGGTGTCGAAGAGACGGCGGACGTCGGCCACCCGGGTCAGGTCGCCTTGGACGGCGATGGCTTCGGAGCCCGAGCCTCGGACGGCTTCGACGGTCTTCTCGGCGTCGGCTGCGGAGGCGTCTCCGTGGTAGTGGACGACGACCTTGGCGCCTGCTTCGCCCAACGTGGTGGCGAGGAGTCCGCCGAGGTTCTTGGCACCGCCGGCGATGACCGCGACCGTGTCCTTGAGGTTCTGTTCGCTCATGTTTCCGACGGTAGGAGCCGGGGGCGGGGGCTGGGAAACACAAGATCGAGGTGGGGTCACAAGCCCGGTTTGTGGCCTTTCCCACGTGCCCGGTCCTGCGAATCTTCGAGATCGAACGGCGAGATGACTTCGTATTGTGGACACTCTGAGCGTGCTCCGTGAAGTCGACGACCTCGATCAGCCCGCCGTTCCCGAAACCGCGCCCCGGCGGGGGCGTGCGGCGGGTGTGTTCGAGAGAGTCCTCGACAGGCTGGCGCGGTCGCCTTATCCGAGGGCGATCCTGCTCTATCTCGTGATCCGCACGGCGAGTGTGCAGTTGCTCGATCTGCTGGCCGCGCGCCGCGGTACGACGTTGGCCGATCGGCTGACCGCGTGGGACGGGCAGTGGTATTTGCGGCTGGCGGTGCACGGTTACGCCGATCTGCCGGGGACCTTGGACGCGGCGAGGCAGCCGTATTCGGACGCGCCGATGGCGTTCTTCCCGCTGTATCCGAAGCTCGTCGGTGCGGTGATGTGGTTCGGGTTCGACGTCGTCACCGCGGCGCTGGTGGTGTCGGTGCTGGGCGGGCTGGTGCTGGCGTGCGGGTTGATCCGGATCGGGCGGGCGGTGTCGCCGGATCGGGGTGACCGGACCGGGTTGCTGCTGGTGGCGTTGTGGGCCGGGGCGCCGATGGCGATCGTGTTCTCGATGGCCTACACCGAGGCGGTGTTCTGCGCGTTCGCGGTGTGGGCGCTGGTGGGTGTGCTGGAGCGGCGCTGGTTGATGGCCGGGTCGTGCGCGTTCGGGGCGGGGTTGTCGAGGTCGACGGCGGTGGTGCTGGTCGCGGTGGTGGTCGTGGCGACGTTGATCGCGTTCTTCCGGCGTGCCGAGAAGCGCCGGTGGGCGTTGGCGGGTGCGGTGATCGCGCCGCTCGGCGTGGTGGGGTATCTGGGGTTCGTCGCGTACCGCACGGGGAGTTTGGCCGGCTGGCAGGACATCGAGTTGCGGGGTTGGAACACCGAGTTCGACTTCGGGGTGGAGACCGCGGATTCGGTGGTGACGCGGTTGGCCGGTGACGAGTCGGTGTTCAGCACGCTGACGGTGCTGTTGTTGCTGGGTGCGGTCGCGTTGGCCGTGGTGGCGGTGTTCGTCCGGGTGCCGTGGCCGCTGACGTTGTACGGCGCCGGGGTGTTGCTGCTGGCGATCGGTACGCGGGGGTTGCCGGACGCGAAGATCCGGTTCATCCTGCCTGCTTTCCCGGTGCTGATCCCGATCGCGATCGGGTTGTCGAAGCGGCGGACGGTCACGGCGGTGGCGGCCGCGGTGGCGTGGGTGGTGCTGGGCGCGTGGTTCTCGGCGCATGCCCTGACGGCGTGGCGGTACGCGATCTAGCTCGCTTGCCTGGTGCGGTGGTCGGCGACGTGGACCCTGGTGGCGCAGCGGGTGGAGCAGAATCTGCGGCGTCCGTTGCGGGAGATGTCGACGTAGACCGTTTGGCATCCTTCGCGTGAGCAGACGCCGAAGCGGTCTGGGGCGTCGCAGACGAGGTGTGCGAGTCCGCCCGCGGTGTAGGCCCGGACCCGGGGGACGGTGCCGGCTTCGGCGTCGACGTAGTGCAGGTGTGGTGCTTTGCCGTCGTGGGTGGAGATGTAGGGCTTGGACGCGGAGTCGCGCAGCAGCGCGTTGACGAGGTCGACGCGTGCGGTGGGGTCGGCTTCGAAGACTTTCCTGAGCCTGGTGGTCCAGGTGTTGATCTCGGTCGCTTCGCGGTCCTCCACGGCGGCGATGGTCATGCGGTCCTTGAAGATCGTGGTCAGGGTGGCGGAGTCGGCATTGTCGCCGTGGTTGATCAGGTCGGCGGCGATCTGTGCCGCGGCTCCGCCGTAAGGGTTGAAGTGCATTGACCCATTACAGCACGATCGAAGTATGGAATCGAATCTGTGCCCGCGGTGCGGTTGGCCACTGGCGGAACTGCCCGGAAGCACGACGAAGTCCCAGCGGGTCTCGCAGGGCAGGCTGGAGTACGTCCGGTGCCTGTGCGGGAGCTGGCTCGCGCGGGTCGACGGTGTCGTGATCGGGGCGACCAAGTCCCAGCTCGGTCAGGTCCGGTTCTGACGGCGGCGCGCGTGAAGCCGTCCGGCCCCCGCCGGAACTTCGTTTCGCCGGTTCTCAGGTGTAGTACCCGGCGACCGGGACACGGGCCTCGTCGTACAACGCCGGCCCTTCCAACCGCACGCCGGGCCCGGTCGCGGGCGGCTTGAGGGCGTTGACCTGTTCGCCGGAAAGGGCGAACACGACCCGTCCCAGGCCGGAGCGTTCGATGGCGCCCTGGCACATCCCGCACGGCTGGCAGCTGGTGTACATCGTCGTCTCCGCCGAGGCGGCGGGCTCCAGTTCGCGCGCGGCCCACACGGCGAGTTTCAGCTCCGGGTGCAGGCTGATGTCCGATTGCGACACCGTGGTGTTGTGGTCCTCGGCCAGCACCGTGCCGTCGGGGCCGACGAGCAGCGAGCCGAAGGGCGGGTCGCCGTCGGCGCGGGACTTCGCGGCGAGCTCGATGGCACGGCGGAGGAACTTCTCGTCTTCTTCGGTCATTTCGAGTCCTGTTCGGTTCGGTATCGGCCCAGTTCCCAGTGGGCGGCGACGGTCGCCAAAGCTTGCCACGCGGCTTCCGGTCGGAGGGTCTCTTCGGGATCACCGGAGAACGGGTCGAGCACGACCGTGTCGGCGCCCAGGTGACGGAGCCGGTCGAGGTCGTCGACGATCTGCTCGATCGTGCCGTGCCCGGCGAGGCGGCCGGGATCGGTGACCGGGCTCGTGGTGACGTCCAGCAGGATCCGCGGGGTGAAGGCGGGGGCGGGTCTATCGTGGGCGTCGGCGATGGTCTTGACCCTGGTGAGTGCTTCGGTGAGCCAGGGGAGCGTGGTCCGCAGCGGGTGCCAGGCGTCGCCGACCCGGACGGCGCGGCGGATCCCGGCGTCGCTGTTGCCGCCGACCCAGATCGGGATGTCGCCGGCGCGGTAGTCGGCGTCGTCCGACCAGGCCTTCCGGACGGCGTCGAGGTGGCTGTCGGTCAGGCGGCCGCGTTTCTCGAACGGGACGTCGAGCGCTTCGAACTCCTGGCGGGCCCAGCCGGACGCGACACCGAGCACGAGCCGTCCGCCGCTGAGCTGGTTGAGGTTCGCGGCCATGCGGGCGATCAGCAGGGGATGCCGGTACGGGACGATGAGCACGGTGGTGCCCAGCCGGATCCGGCTCGTCACGCCGGCGAGCCACGACAGGGTCGTGAACGGTTCGTAGAACGGCGCCGGGTACTGCTCGGCGACGTCGGGGGTGACGGCGACGTGGTCGGACACCATGAGCAGGTCGTAGCCGAGGCCTTCGACCGTGGTGGCCCAGCCGCGGAGGATCCCGGGGTCGGTCCCCGGTCCGAAATTCGGGACGTTGACACCTATTCGCACAGGTCAAGGCTATCGGCGCGGTCGAAAACCGGGAAGGGATCTTTCCCGGCATAGCGGCCTTCCGGCCGTGGATCTGCCGGTATTCTGGCCCGATGGCCGAGACTCTCGACGCGACGGACTGGGCGATCCTGGTCGAGCTCCAGAAGGACGGGCGGCTTCCGCTCACCGAGCTGGGAAAGCGGGTCAGCCTGAGCGCGTCGGCGACGACGGAACGGGTCAAACGGCTGGAGTCGGCCGGGGTGATCACCGGTTACCGCGCCGAGGTCGACCTGGAGAAGGCCGGGTACGTGGTGCTCGCGGTGGTGCGGCTGAAGTACCCGGGCAGCAAGCACTCGCCGCTGCACAAGCTCCTGGCCGAGCGGACCGAGATCCTCGAATGTCTCCGGACGACCGGGGACGACTGCTATTCGCTGAAGATCGCGGCGCCGTCGATGGGGCGGCTGGAGGAGATCGTCAACGAGCTCGCGTTGTTCGGGAGCACGAACACCAACATCGTCTACAACCAGACGTTGCCCTACCGGGGGCCGCAGGGCCCGTGACCGCGCCGGTCACGGGCCCTGGTGGTCAGTCCCGGCTCGCCGTCTCCCAGATGCCGGTGACGTTGCCCTCCGGGTCCTTGAAGTAGGCGGAGAAGCCCATGTCGCCGACCGCGGTCCGGCCGACGAGGGTCGAACCACCTTGTTTCTCGATGACCGCGAGCGTGTCGTCGATGCTGTCGACCTCGATCACGATCACCGGGCCGGACGCGGGGCTGAACTTCTTGTCCAGCATCCCGCCGTTGATGAAGCCCGGCTCCGCGGGCATGCCGGTGTCGACGGTCGGCCCCGAGGCGACCATCGTGTAGTCCATCCCCGGCGGGATGTCGGTCTTCCAGCCGAAGACCTCGCGGTAGAACTCGCGTGCGCGTTCGCCGTCCTCGAAGGGGATCTCGAAGTGCACGACCTTCCCGGCCATGGTCATCAACTCCTGTCGTGGCAACGGTTCGGAACGCCACCAGCCAATAGCCGGTGACCCCGGCGCACTAGAGGACTTGGCCCTTTCCGAACCACCGGCGCAGCGCGCCCCGCAGCTCCTCTTCATCGTCTCCGGCCCACGCGACGTGCCCGTCCGGTCGCAGCAGCACCGCCGGCGCGTCCAGCTCCTGACTGACGCCGACGACGTGGTCGACCCGGTCCGCCCACTCCCGTGGCGACAGCTTCCCGGTCTGGTCGAGCAGCAGGCCGCGACCACGGCGCATCAACCCGTAGAGGTGACCCTGCTCGAGTTCCAGGTCCCGCAGGCGGCGGCCGAGCAGTTCGGGCCCGTCGCCGAAGTCGTAGCGGATCCCGGTCGCGGTGATCTTCTCGGTCAGGTGGAGGCTCACCTCCTCGAACTCCATCAGTTCCGCCAGCAGCCGCCGGACCGCCTGGGAGCCCGGGTCCAGCGACATGAGCTGCATCTGCGCCCGGGTGTTGTCCAGGACGGCGGCGGCCACCGGGTGCCGTTCGGCCTGGTAGGTGTCGAGCAGGTCGCCCGGAGCCCAGCCGTTGACCTCGGCGGCCAGTTTCCAGCCGAGGTTGAAGGCGTCCTGGACGCCGAGGTTGAGCCCCTGCCCACCGACGGGCGGGTGGATGTGCGCCGCGTCGCCCGCCAGGAAAGCGCGCCCGACGCGGTACCGCTCGGCCAGCCGGGTGGCGTCCCCGAAACGGGAGAGCCAGCGCGGCGAGTGCACGCCGAAGTCACTGCCCGCGACAGCCTTGAGCCGGCGTTTGATCTCCTCGAAGGTCGGCGGGATCCGAGGATCGGGGGCCAGGCCTTCGGCGGGCACGCCGACCCGGTAGACGCCGTCGCCGATCGGGGAGAGCCCGAACCGCAACTGGGTCTTGCGGACCTCGGTCATCACGGCGAGCACCGTTTCCCAGTCCTCGGTGAGCTCCATTTCGCCGAGCAGCGTCTCGGCGGTGGCGGGTTCACCGGGGAAGTCGATCCCGAGGAGCTTGCGCACCGTGCTGCGGCCGCCGTCGCAGCCGACGAGGTAGCGCGAGCGCAGCGTCGTCCCGTCGGCCAGCTCGACGTCCACCCCGTCGTCGTCCTGGCTCAGACCGACCACTTCGCTGCCGCGCCGGATCTCGACACCCACCTCGATGGCGTGCTCGATCAGCAGGCGATCGGTCACGGTCTGGGGGATTCCGAGGATGTAGGCGTGCGCGCTGTCCAGCGACGGCGGCGGCTTGATGATGCCCGCGAAGGACCCGCCCACCGGGTACTTCTTCCCGTGTTCGAGGAAGCGCTCCAGCAGGCCCCGCTGGTCCATCACCTCGATGCTGCGCGCGTGCAGGCCCATGGAGCGGACGACCTTGGACTGCTCCAGGTCCTTCTCCAGGACGACCACGCGGATGCCGTGCAGCCGCAGTTCGGCGCCCAGCATCATGCCGGTCGGTCCGCCACCGGCGATGATCACGTCGATCAAGAGTTCCCCCGTGTGTCGAGCTCGTGTTTCACGGCGGGAGATTCTGCGGCACGACCGGGGTCTTGCCGCAAGCCCCCAGGTGCGCTATACGTTAGAAGTGGCAGGGAGAGCTGATCTCTCTGCTTTCGTCATTTCAGTCCGCAGTGGACGGACAAACCCCCGTTGGAAGTAGTGCTGCTCACTGTGACCTGCGTCGAACGTGTTCGCTACGAACTTGTTCGGAACGAACATGTTCGTTAAGCTGGACGCATGGCACCTGAGAAGAGCCGCCGGGAACGTCCGGCCAAACCCGCGCTGACCCGGGACGGCATCGTCGCCGCCGCGGTCGGGATCCTGCGCGAGGAAGGCCTGCGGAAGGTCACGATGCGCCGCCTGGCGCAGGAACTCGACACCGGCGCGGCCTCGCTCTACGTCTACGTCCGCAACACCGCCGAGCTGCACGCCGCGATCCTGGACGAACTCCTCGGCACGATCCCCTCGCCCTCGCCCTCGCCGGAGGGCGGCTGGCGTGACCGGCTCGAACGGCTGCTCACCGCCTACACCTCGATGCTGCTGGAGTACCCGGGCCTCGCGCTGTCCGCGCTCGTGGCCCGACCGAGCGGCGAGAACTACCTCAGGCTGTGCGAAACCCTGCTCACCCTCCTCGTCGAAGGTGACGTGCCGTCCGAGCGGCGAGCGTGGGGGATCGACCTTCTCCTGCAGTACGCGACGGCGACCGCGGCCGAACACGCCGACGAGGACGCGCCGGAGGACTGGGACGCATTGGCCCGTGCCGTGCGCGACGCCGACGAGGCCACCCACCCGCAGATCGCCGCCCACGCGGCCGATCTGCTCACCGGACGACCGGCGCAGCGGATGTCGTGGGGATTGCACGTGCTGATCACCGGGATCGCGGACACCGCCGTACCACCCGAAAGGAACCGGACATGACCACACATCACCCCATCGCGATCATCGGCGCCGGCCTCGGCGGGCTCAGCCTGGCCCGCGTCCTGCACGTCAACGGCATCGAAGCCACCATCCTCGACCTCGACGAGTCACCGTCCGCACGCACACAGGGCGGCATGCTCGACATCCACGAGGACTCCGGCCAGGAAGCACTCCGGGCCGCCGCTCTCCACGACGAGTTCCGCGCGCTCGTGCACCCCGGCGGCGAGGCCATGCGCGTCCTCGACCGGCACGCCGTCGTGCACTTCGAGGAAGCCGACGAGGGTGACGGCGACCGTCCGGAAGTCGCCCGCGGCGACCTGCGAGACCTTCTGCTCGGTTCACTGCCCGAAGGCACCGTGCGCTGGGGCGCCAAGGTCACCGGCGCGCGTCCGCTCGGCGCCGGCCGGCACGAGGTCTCCCTGGCCGGCGGCACGGCTTTCACCACGGATTTGCTGATCGGCGCCGACGGCGCGTGGTCCAAGGTCCGGCCCCTGGTGTCCGACGCCCGGCCTGCCTACGAAGGGATCTCCTTCGTCGAGGTGCACCTCCACGACGCCGTGAAGCGCCACCCCGCGAGCGCCGCGCTCATCGGCGGTGGCATGTTCTTCGCCCTCGGCGCGGGGAAAGGCTTCCTGGCGCACCATGACATCACCGGCAGCCTGCACGTCTACATCGCGCTGAGGACCGCCGAGGACTGGATCTCCACGATCGACTTCAGCGACACCGCCGCCGCGAAGGCCGCCGTGCTGCGCCAGTTCGACGGCTGGGACGCGAGTCTGCGCGCGCTGATCACCGACGCGGACAGCGAACTCGTGCCGCGGCCTATCCACGCATTGCCGATCGGACACCGCTGGGACCGCGTCCCCGGCGTCACCCTGCTCGGGGACGCCGCTCACCTGATGTCGCCGTTCGCCGGCGAGGGCGCGAACCTCGCGATGCTCGACGGCGCCGAACTCGGCCTGGCCCTGGCCGCCCATCCCGGCGACGTCGAAGCCGCGCTCGGCGCGTACGAGCAGGCGTTGTTCCCGCGCAGTGAAGCGTCGGCGGCCGAATCCGCCGAATCCCTCGACCGATGCTTCGCCGAAGACGCCCCGAAAGCACTGCTGGAACTCTTCGCGTCCTACCGCTGAGCCGCTCCGGCCGGCTGGGAACGCTTGGCGTAGGCGCGGGCGGCGCGAGCACGATCGCCGCAGCGCACGGAACACCACTGGCGCCGTCCGTTGCGCAGGAAGAACCGGGTGCACGGCGGTGACCCGCAGGCGGCGATCCGCTCGGCGTCCGGTCCGGTGAGCAGATCCGCCGCGTTCGCGGCCAGCGTCGCCAGCGCGTGTTCGACGATCTGGGTGATCGGATGCGACGCGGTCCGGTACAGCCCGCGGACCGGGTCCCAGCGCAGCAGTTCCGCGGTGGGTGCCTTGCTCAGCGCCTCGTTGACGGCGTTGAGCGCGCTCTGTGGAGCCGGATCCGAGCACGACCTCGACGCGAGCAGCACCCGCACCTGCTCCCGCAACGACCGGACCAGCCCCGCGCACATCTCCCGCAGACCGGCGTCGACCGGGGCGAGGCCCTGCCCGACGAGCCAGTCCGTCGCGGCCGCCGGCGTGCCGAGGAGATCAGTGAACTGACCGCCGGGCAGTGCGATCGTGGTGTTGGCGAGCGCCAGCGCGACGTACTGCCCGGCGCCCGGCGCGGGCGGCAGGGCAGCGGCGTCAAGATCGGTGTCGTCCACGTCCTCATGATAAAGCCTCACGGAAAATATTGCGTTCTTCCGTGAGAACTGGCTAACGTTGCTCACGGAAGAACGAATGTCTATCCGTGAGGTGAAGGATGACCAAGATCAGCGACCAGCTCTCCGTCCAGGTCTTCGGCGGGCCGACCGCACTGCTCGACTACGGCAGCCTGCGGCTCCTGACCGACCCGACCTTCGACGAGCCCGGTCACTACGGACGGCCTGACGGGAGACCAGGCCTGACCAAGACCGCCCCGGCGTCGATCACCCCCGCGGACCTCGGCCGCGTCGACGCCGTGCTGCTGTCCCACGACGAGCACCCCGACAACCTCGACCACTCCGGCCGGAAACTGCTGGCCGACGTACCGCTGACCCTCACCACACCCAGCGGCGCCGTCCGCCTGAGTGGCACCGCGAAAGGCTTGGCGACCTGGGAATCGGTCGACCTCGCCCGGTCGGACGGGGGAGCGGTCACCGTGACCGCCGCGCCCGCGCTCCACGGACCGGAAGGCGCGGAAAAGGTCACCGGCGAGGTCACCGGTTTCGTGCTCACCGGCCAGGGCCTGCCGACGGTCTACGTCAGCGGCGACAACGCCTCGCTCGACGCCGTCCGCCAGGTCGCCGACAAGTTCGGCCCGATCGACACCGCCGTGCTCTTCGCCGGCGCCCCAAGGCTGAAGCCGGTCTTCGACGGCGCCCTGCTCGTCCTCGACAGCGCCCTCGCCGCGGAAGCGACACGGATCCTCGGCGCCCGCACGGTCGTCCCCGTCCACATGGACAGCTGGGATCACTTCACCGAAGGCCGTGACGACATCGTCGCCGCGTTCACCGCCGCCGGTCTCGCCGACAGGCTGCGACTCGGCTGACCGCTGTCGGCTCCCAGGCACAGGTCGCGGCTACGGGCGCCGGGCCGCGCGCACGACGACGTCGTCGAGAGGGACCTGCCGTCCGCCGTGGATCCGGCTGCGTTCCTCGGCGGTGACGACCTCCCAGTCCTTCTCGTCCAGCCGGGCCGTGATGGCAGCGGCGGTGACCGACGCTTCGGCAGGCGAATGGTGCCCGTGACCATGGCCGTGCCCGGTGTGGAGGTGCCCGACGATCAGCAGCGTGCCGCCGGGCGCCACCCAGTCCGTGATCCGGTCGTAGAACTCCAGCTGCGGCATCGCCGGATGCGCGTAGTGCGTGGTGACCAGGTCGAACCGCGTGTCCGGCGCCCAGCTGCCGAGGTCCGCCTCGACCCAGCGCACGCGCTCGGATCCGTCGCGCCCGGCGGCACGGGCCAGCACCGCGGACGAGATGTCGGCCGCGGTCACCCGCCACCCCCGCGAGGCGAGCCAGATCGCTTCGGCGCCCTCGCCGCAACCCGCGTCCAACGCCGTGCCCGGCTTCAGCTCACCGAGCTCGCGAGCCAGATACGGATTCGGCAGGGACGCGGAACCGCCTTCGCGCCAGTGCTCTTCCCAGTACGCCTTGTCGAACCCGTGCGTCATCGATCGTTCCTCTCCGTCCGTCTCCGGCGATCATGACCAGAACGACGACGGAATGGCAAAATTTGTTGCCGAATGGCAAATTGGGAGCATGGACGACGCACTGGGCCGTACGCTCGACGCCGTCGGGCCGAGGCTGAAACAGCTCCGGCAACGCCAGGACATCACCCTGGCCGACCTCGCCGAGGAAACCGGCATCTCGACCAGCACCCTGTCCCGGCTCGAAGCCGGGCTCCGGCGCCCCACCCTCGAGCAGCTCCTGCCGCTCGCCCGCGCCCACGGCCTCACCCTCGACGAACTCGTCGACGCGCCACCGACCGGCAACCCCCGGATCAACCTGCGCCCGATCGCCTGCGCCGACGGATCGACCATCCTGCCGCTGACCCGCAGACCCGGCGGCATCCAGGCCTACAAATTCGTCCTTCCGCGCGGGGACGACAACGCCGAGCCGGACCTGCGCACCCACGAGGGACACGACTGGGTCTACGTTCTGAATGGCACCCTGCGGCTGGTCCTCGGGGACCACGACCTCGTCCTCGAACCCGGCGAAGCAGCGGAATTCGACACCCGCACCCCGCACTGGTTCGGCGCCACCGGCGCCGGTCCCGTCGAGTACCTGAGCCTCATCGGACGGCAAGGCGAACGAGCGCACATCCGCGCCGCGCCGAAGAGCCCGCCGTCTGCGTAGCGAGAAAGGAAGAATCACCATTCCCACCATCACGCCGAGCATTCCCACCCCGGACGGTCAGGCCGACGCCTTCGCCGCCTTCCCCGACGACGGCGGCCCTCATCCCGGCGTCCTGCTCTACCCGGACGCCTTCGGACCACGCCGCGTCCTGTGGGACATGGCCCGCGAGCTGGCCGAGCACGGCTACTACGTCCTCGTCCCCAACATCTTCTACCGGCACCGCCCGGCCCCGGTGTTCGACCTTCCCGAGCACATCACCGCCGAAAACCGGCCCGCGCTCTTCGGGCAGATCATGCCCCTCATCCAGGAGCACACCACCGAAAACGCGCTGCGCGACGCCGAGGCCTACCTCGGCTTCCTCACCGCGCAGCCCGAGGTCAGGTCCGGACCGGTCGCCGCGATCGGCTACTGCATGGGCGCCGTCCTCGCGATGCGCACCGCGACCGCCCACCCCGACCGGATCGCCGCCGTCGCCGGATTCCACCCCGGCGCCCTGGTCACCGACGCCCCCGACAGCCCGCACCGCCAGATCCCGGCCCTCACCGCGAAAGTCCACCTGGGACTCGCCGAGGGCGACATGACCCCCGAGGCCATCACCGAGATCAGCCAAGCCTTCGACGCGGCCGGCGTCAGCTACACCTGCGAGATCTACCCCGGCACCGTCCACGGCTACACCATGGCCGACACCGACGCCTTCAATCCCGCCGGATCGCAGCGCCACTGGGAGCGGCTGCTCGCGCTCCTCGACAACGGTCGTGAGTGGTAAAGACGGTTGTCGAGCTCACTCTGCTCATCACCGCCGGACACCGGTCCGTGAAGGCCTCCTTGAGGGACCCAGAGTCCCTCAAGGAGGCCTTCACGGACTTGGCGACCGTCCGCCGCCGGCGAGCCGTGACTACATCCGCTCCACCCACACGGTGCGGAACCTCGGGTTCTCCCCGGGATCACCGTGATCCTGCAAACGGATCGGGGCCGGTGCCGGGTCCTCCGGCCGACCGGCCCCGGTCTTGCCGTCGATCGCGACGTCGTCGTGCACCAGCTTCCCGTTCCACCACAGGCTCACCCGCGCGTCGGCGGTCTTCTTGCCGGCACTGTCGTAGCGCGCCGCGCGGAACCTGATGTCGTAGGTCTGCCACGTTCCCGGCGCGGTCGCGGCGTTCACATCAGGCGCCTTCTTCGTGTAGATCGCCCCGGCATCGTTCGTCTTCGGAGGATCGACACCGAAGGACTCCAGCACCTGGATCTCGTAGCGCTCCTGGAGGTAGACCCCGCTGTTGCCGCGAGCCTGCCCGGTCTGCTCCGGAGGATGGTCCGGCTGATACCACTCGGCGTGCATCCGGAAATCGCCGAACGTCTCCTTCGTCCGGATGTCACCGCCGAGGGATTCCATCGAACCGCCGGACACCGGCCAGGTCGCCGGGCCGCCGCTCGCCGCCTCCCACGCGTCGAGGTTCTTCCCGTCGAACAGCACCGTCCGCTTCGACGGGGTGACCGTGAGCTTGTCGAGGTTCACGTGCCCGGTGTCCTGTGCCTCGTAGACGAACGCGATCGAGTTCGGCCCGGGCCGCAGCACCGCGGACTCGACATGGGTCGCCCACTGGTTCCACGCCCCGGTGCTCGCGAGCCAGATCTGCTTCTGCTTCTTGCCGTTGACGTACAGGCTCATCGACTTGCTCACCGGATCCGGGCTCGGGTTCGGCCCGTTCGCGTACCGCAGGGCCAGATCGTGGCGGCCGCCCTTGGCGACGTCCACCGCGAACGTGGTGCTCGCCCCCGGCTCCCAGTTGCGATCGACGAACCCGGCGCCGGAGAAGCCGCTGTGTTCGGTGTTCCATCCCGTGCCACCGGCGAGCTGGGCCGACTCCGCCTCGTACTCGGGCGGCGGCACCGAACCGTCCGGCAGCTTGTTCATCGTGTACCACGCCTCGGTGCTCCACAGCTCCGCGCCGGATTCCGCCGCGAAGGGGCGAGGGGAGCGCAGATGCACCACGCGGCCTGGCTTGAGGCCGTCCACCTTCAGCGTCACCTTCTTGCGATCCGGGGACAACGCCGCCGAAGAAACCTTCAAGGTCTCCTCGTCCACCTTCGGGCCGCCGTACTGCGGCGTCGCCACGTACCGCCACTGAGCGGCCTTGTACTTCGACGTCAGATCGAGCGCGGTCTTCTCCGACAGCGGCTGGGTGTACTCGATCTCGAACCCGCCGCGGATCGCGTGCACGGCACGCATGTCGAACGCGTCGGCGCCGGTGAGCGACAGCTTCTGCAGGCCGTACTTGAGTTTGCCCTCCTGACCCCAGTTGCCCTGCCAGCCGATGCCCCCGGTGTAGATCGCGCCGTCCGGACCGAGACTGATCCGGCTGACGCCCGATTCCAAGCCCTGCGTCATCCTGAACACCGCACCCTGGTACTCGCCTCCGACCTTCTCCAGGTACGCGCGCTGCAGACCGCCGTAGGTGACGTCACCGAAGATCATCTGCCCGGCGAACACGCCGTTCGGCAGGATCAGGGGATTGCTCGGCGAGTTGGAGATCTCGCCGTGCGGCATCCACAGCACGGGCTCCGTCACCGGCCGGTCGTCGAACGGGCCATCGGGATTGGTGTGGTGGTTGAAGAAACGGCCGGGCTTGATCCGCACCAGCTTCGACGTCGGCACGTACGAGCCCTGGTTGTCGGTGACGAAGACGTCCCCCTCCGGGCCCCAGCCGAGGCCGTTCGGCGTCCGCAGCCCACCGGCCACAGAGGACACTTTCCCGGTCGCCTTCTCGATCTTGAGCGTCGATCCCCGGTTCGGCACGGGCTGCGGATCCGCGGTCGCGCCACCGGGGATCATCGCGATGCCCGTCGTGACGTAGAAGAACCCGTCGCGGTAGAGCAGGCCGAACGCGAACTCGTGGTAGTTGCCGCCGAACGGCCAGGTCGCGATCTTGCGTTTCTCGTCGGCGACCTCGTCGCCGGTGGTGTCGACGAGCGCGGTCAGCTGATGCTTCTCCGACACGTAGATGGTGCCGTCGACGTACTTGAGCCCCATCGGCTCCTGCAGGTTTCCGGCGATCTTCTTCATGGTCACCCGGGACGGATCGGTCGGGCCGGTGACCCCGTCGATCAGATAGACCTCCCCGAGCACGGTCTCACGGCCACCGCCCCACGTCGAGATCGCCAGCCTGCCGTCGGGCAGCCAGTCCATCCCGGTCACCTGCGGCTCGAAACCCTTGGGGCGTAAGTCCGTCAGCGTGTAGTTCGGATGCACCCCGATCAGCGGCAAGCCGTCGCCGGGTGACTCGTCGACCCCCTCGCACAGCTTGCGCCCGGGGGAGGTGACCCGCGTGACTTCGGCGTCGGTGCTCAACGCCGAAGTCGGAACGACGCTGAAACCGCTCGCGCCCGGCGGTTTCCATTCGAGTTTGAGCCGCTGGTCGTAGTCGGCGTCGAAGTGGTCGATGCGCAGGGCATGATCGCCGGCGGCGAGCTGGATCGACCCGTCCTTCGGCGTCGCCCCGTGCTTGCCGCCGTGGTCGATGACCTGCGTGCCACCGATCAGCAACCGGGCTCCGTCGTCGCTGGTGAGCCGGAAATCGTAGGTGCCCGCGGTCCCGGCCTTGAGGTAGCCGGTCACCTCGGTGACGAACCGGTCGGCGAACCCGAACTGTTCGGCGGTGGACCAGTCGATCGTTGGCATGAGCTTGTCGACGTTGGGCGTCTGGCTCGGCTTGAGGGTGCAGTACTTGTCCAAAGGGACCTGGACGTCGAACACGCGCATCGTGACACCCGGTTCCTGCGGTGGGATGTCGGACTGCGCTGGTGAGTCGGACTGTACGACGGCCGGGGCGGGAAACCCGACGGCCAGGACCACGGTGAGCAGGGCGACGGGCAGCCGCATAGGGGCTCCTCCTCGGCAGGGCGCGGTTCCTGGCTCCGCTGCGCAACAACCGCGTCACCCCAAGCTAGCGAGAACTTTTGCGCGAAGTCAACGAAAGTTGGTCGGAGTTTTGCGAAAGTGTTCGGTCTTGTGGGATTGAGCGCTCGTCACCGACAATAAAGTTTGTCTTGACAGACTTGATGTTCGGAAGCAGGGTGTGTGCAGGCAAGCGGAACAAGGAAGGGAAGCCACCCGATGAGAAAGCTGATTCTGGGGTTCTACGTCTCGCTCGACGGCAAGAGCGCGGACGGCGACAACGGCATCCGGGACGTCATGATGAGCATCGACGACCCCGAGCAGGAGGAGTACTTCGTCAGCCGGTTGTGGGACGCGGGAGCCTTCCTCATGGGCCGCAACACCTACGAGGCCATGGCCGCCTACTGGCCCACCTCGGATCACCCGTCCGCCAAGGCCATGAACGAGATCCCCAAGGTCGTCTTCTCCCGCACCCTGGAGTCCGCCGACGACTGGCACGAGACCCGGATCGCCGGTGGCGACACGGCGGAGGAGATCGCCAAGCTCAAAGCCGAACCCGGCAAGGACCTCGTCGCCGCCGGGGGAACCGAGTTCCTGCACTCCCTGATCAAGCTCGGCGTGGTCGACGAGTACCGGCTGTGGGTGCTGCCCGCCGCCACCGGCAAGGGGGCGCCGCTGTTCCCCGAACTCGATCAGCCCGTGAACCTGCGCCTGGTGAAAAGCACGGCCTTTCCGTCCGGAGTCCTCGAATTGGTCTACACGGTCGAAAAGTAAGCCCCGGCGCGAGACAGTTCGGCCGTGCCATATTGGGCTATATGCCAGCCACTCCCGAGGTCGTGGAAAACGACTATGACAGCTTCGCCGAGGCATATGCGGCCGAGAACGAGTCCAGTCTCAACAACGCCTATTACACGCGACCCGCGATCTTGAACCTGGCCGGGGACGTGTCCGGCCGGCGGATCCTCGACGCGGGTTGTGGTGCGGGGCCGATCACCGAAGCTCTGCGCGACCGGGGCGCCACCGTGACCGGTTTCGACTCCAGCGCCAAAATGGTCGAACTGGCCCGGAAAAGGCTCGGTGCCGATGCCGACCTGCGGGTCGCCGACATGGCCAGGCCGCTGCCGTTTCCCGACGACGCGTTCGACGACGTCGTCTCGGCCCTGGTGCTGCACTATCTGGAGGACTGGACGGCACCGCTGGCCGAGATCCGTCGCGTGCTGAAACCCGGCGGCAGGCTGATCATGGCCGTCAACCACCCGATCATCTACAAGCTGATCCACCCCGAAGCCGACTACTTCGAGATCGTCAAGTGGGATGACGAGTACACCTTCAACGGTCAGAAGGCCGTGCTGACGTACTGGCACCGTCCGCTGCACGCGATGACCGATGCCTTCGTCGCGGCCGGCTTCCGGACCGCTGTCGTCAGCGAGCCGCCTCCGGCTCCGGAGGCCTACGAACTGTTCTCCGAGGAACTCGCGGGCAGGAAAGCCTTCCTGAGCTTCCTGTTCTTCGTGCTTGAAGCCGTCTGACGGGCTCGTGAATGGCCGTGAAGGCCTCCTTAGCTGCGTTTTTACTTACGTTGCTAAGCCATGAACGGAACGGAGCTTGAGAAGGGGGCTGGACCAGCGGATTTGCGGGTTCAGCCCCCATCGGGGCATGGCAAGGGTGCCGACGTGCCCGCTGGGAACGTCCTGATCGCGATGGGTGGGCTGGAAGGTGCCTTGACCTGCGGGTCGTCGGCTAGGCTTGATCAGCTAGGTACAGGGTCCAATGGCGACCTTCACCCCCGGTGTGCATGGGGGTTCATTCATGGGTAGGGCATCGAGAAACCGGGTGTTTCGCGCCGCTTCGGGAGTTCTTCCGCAGTTGCGGGTGGTGATCTACGCGCGGGCATCGAGCGATACGAAGGGCCGGAAGGTCTCGGTCGGTTCGCAGATCAGTTCGGGTAAGGCGTGGTGTGAGCGGGCTGGGGCCTTGGTGGTCGCGGTCCTGGTCGATAACGACCTGTCGGCGTCGCGGTACGGGACCGAGGTACGCGGCGATTATGAGGAAGCGCTCCGGTTGATCGCGACCGGTGAGGCGAACACGCTGTGGACTTGGGAGAACAGTCGGGCGCAGCGTGAGCTGGACACGTTCGTGCGGATGCGGCAGCTGCTGACGAAGACCGGCGGCTACTGGGCGTATGACGACCGGGTCTATGACATGAACGACCCGGACGACCGCATTGACACCGCCGAAGATGCGATGGACGCCGAGCGGGAGTCGGAGAAGCTGCGCAAGCGGGTGTTGCGCGGGGTCGAGTCTCGTGCGAGGGCGGGTTTGTGGGCGGGTCCCGTGTCGTTCGGGTTCAAGGTGGCGTATGACCCGCAGACCGGTGAGGCAGACCGGCTGATCGATCCCGACGAACAACCGGTGGCGGTGGAGCTGGTCAAGCGGCTGATCGAGACCGGGAACGAGTCGGACATTGCGAGGGACTTCAACGCTCGGGGGATCTCGTGTGCTCGTGCGACGGTGTGGCGGGCCGATCAGGTCCGGAAGCTGCACGACCTTTCGCAGGACGCCGAGGGCTGGGCGAGGTTTCTGGACGGCTTGTCATCGGAGCAGCAGGCGTCGGCCTATGACGCGCTTGTCCGGTTGCGGGCGGATTCTGCGTCGCAGGTGGCGAAGGACATGAACCGTGCCCAGGCCGCGCATCCGATGCCGGGTAAGTGGGATTCGGCGAAGGTGCGCAATATCGGGCTTAATCCCGCGTTGGCAGCCTTGCGGGTCTGGCGGGGCACGATCATCCGGGAGGGCAGCTGGCCGAGGATCATCGAGCCGGAGGACCACTACGCGGTCGTCGCTAAGCTCAGTGACCCGTCCCGGCGTTGGGTGAAGGACGGTACGCGGGTCAAGTACCTGCTCTCGGGGATCATGCTCTGCGGCGTGTGTGAGAAGCCGGTCTCGACCGGCAAGGATCGCCAGCACAAGATCTATAAGTGTCCGGACGGGCACCTCACCCGGAACATGGCGAAGGCTGACTCGCTCGTAGTCGAGGCGCTCCTGCACCGGCTCGCGTCCGATGAGGTCCGCGAGCTGTTCCAGATCGCCGGGCAGGCTCACGACCTGAGCCGGTGGGTCAAGGAGGCTCAGGACCTCCGGGCGCGGCTTGACGCGTTCACCGATACGGCGATCAAGGGTGATCTCACGCCGGAACGGCTGGCGCGGATCGAGGCGAGTCTGCTGCCGAAGATCGCGGCAGCCGAGCAGCGCGCGAAGGAGGTCGGTGTGTCCCCGGTGGTGTCCGGGCTCATCGGTCCGCAGGCTCCGGAGGTGTGGGCATCGTTGCCGGTGGCGCAGAAGCGGAACGTGGTGCGTGCGCTGGTCCGGCCGAGGTTGCAGCGCACCAAGGGCGGCCGTGCGCCGTTCGACCCGAAGGCGATCACGCTGTCGTGGCTCGGTCGTCCGGCCCCGATTCCGGGGGTCGATGACGTCGCCGAAGCGGGTGCGGCGTAGCACGGAACGTGAGAAAGAGCCCCGGCTCTCCCAAAGTGGGAGGGCCGGGGCTCATTGTCGAGTGGCTTACGTGGCCATGGTGCGCAGGCGGTGCACGGCCGGGCCGAAGATGCTGCGCAACCGATCGCGCTGATCGTCGGTGAACGCGGGTGCGTCGTCGGCGGCCGCGTGCGCGGCGGCCACCTCGGCCGGGCTCAGTACCGACTGTGGGTCGAGCGCGGCCGGGGCCGACGTGATATCAGGCATCGAAGGTGTCTCCGTCCGGGGAAGGCGTCAGCCGTTCGTCGTTGGCGTTGCGGGGGTCCACGAGCGGAGTGACCTTCTTCTCCGTCGAGATGACTACACCGAACGTGGCGAGGAGGGTCAGCAGGCCGGTGATGACGCCGGTGGTGGCGTTGCCCTGGTCGGTGGTGATCAGTCCGGAGCCGACGAGGCCGGACACGATCGCGGTGAGTGCGCCGACGATGGATCCGGCGATGCGCAGGGGGTAACGGGACATGTGGTTCTCCTTGGGTTTTCGTGGTGGCAGAGAGTTGAGGTAGTCGTAGGCGCGGACGAACGCGCGGGCGGTTTTCCAGGTCAGCCAGACGAGCAGGACGAGCAGGAGCAGCCAGCCGCCGTTGCCGGTTACGGGATCGTGAGCCACTGGCCCGCTTGGATCCGGTTCGGATTCGCGATGTTGTTCCGCGAGGCCAGCGCGGCGACCGTGGTGCCGAACTTCGCGGCGATGCCGGAAAGCGTGTCGCCGGAACGGACTTGGTAGCGCTGCCCGCCCGCCGTGCCACCTCGGATGCGGATCTTCTGCCCGGCGTAGATGCGGTTCGGGTTGGAGATCCCGTTGAGTGCGGCCAGCGCGCCGACGGTGGTGCCGTATCGGGCGGCGATGGCGGAGAGGGTGTCTCCGGCGCGGACGGTGTAGATCTCGGTGTCGGTCGGTGGCGTCGGTGGCGTCGGTGTCGGCGGAACCGGCTGCGGCGCCGGGGCGTTGCCGCCGTTGATGGTGAGGTGCGACAGCGCGAACTGTCCGATGGTGGCGTTGCGGTCGACGCTGCCGCCGATGCCGGGAACGGTGCCGGTCTGGGTGTGCTGGTGCAGCGCGAGTTTCGGGTGGGTCCAGCCGGGATTGCCGGGGTTGCCGTTGTAGCGGGCGATCCACAGCAGGACCCCGTCATCGGCCCACTTGCCAGGGTTCAGGACGTGGGTGAACCAGTCCAGGTTCGCGTACACCAGGACCTTGTGGACGCCGGTCGCGGCGCGCAGGCGGGCGATGAACCGCGGAACGAAGTCGTTGGCGGTGCCGCGCAGTTCGGCGGCTTCCATGTCGAGCATCGGCGCCAGAGACCCGTTCGTGTGCAGGTTGTTCTGACGCAGGTGCGAGGCGAAGTGATCGGCCTGGGCGTCGGCGTTGCCGGGCCGGGCGAAGTGGTAGCCGCCGGGGACGACGCCGGCGAGGCGGGCGGCCGGGACGCGTGGGCCGCTGGTGCGGTCGGTGTAGCCGGTGCCTTCGGTGAGTTTGAACGAGCAGTAGGTGATTCCGTTGCCTCGCACGGCGTTCCAGTCGTTGACCGGATTCCAGTGGGAGACGTCGATGCCGTAGTCGGTCAAGGGTTAGACGGTCCTTCGGGTGGGCGGTTCATCTGGGCGCGCAGGGCGCCGACTTCGAGCAGCAGCCGCGCGTTCTCCTGGCGCACGGCGGACAGTTCGGTTTTCACGGCCGTCAGTTCGGCCAGGACGTCGCGGGTGTGGGTGGCGCGGTCTTTCAGCAGCGCCTGATATCCGGCGTGCAGCTCGGCCAGCGCCTGGTGATCGGCTGAGGTCCGGGCGGTTCGGATCGCGCGGCGCGCGGCCAGAAGGCCGGTGAGGGCGCCGGTGGCGGGGCCGAGGAACGCGGCCAGCGCGGTGAGCCAGTCAGGCGTCACGGGCGGCTCCAGGGTTCAGCGGCGGACACGCAGCGTGAGCTGATCGGTCAGTCCGTTGCTGGTGTTGAGGGTGCGGCGGTGGCCGATGACGACGGCCGGGATGGGTCCACCGAGCCCGGACGGGTCGGTGATGGTGACCGGGTCGAGGAGTTGCCCGCGCGGGTCGCCGGTGACGGTGATGTCTTTCAGGACGGTGGTGGGCCGGGCGAGGTCGGCCAGCAGTGACGCGGCGATGGCCTGGGCTGAGTCGAGGGTTTGCCGGAACGGGTTGTCCGGCACGGACAGCGTCCGGCGCCCATAGCGGGCGATCGAGGCGTCATCGGCGACGCGGTGAACCTGGGTCCGGCCGTTGCCGACCGGGTAGTCCACGAGCCGGAAGGCCGGGGTCTTGTCGCCGAACCCGTACCGGACCGGGCCGCCGCTGTTGTTGACGAACGTCAGCCGGACCCGGTCGTCACCGATAGCCGTACCGGTGATCGTCAAGCCGCTGGTGATCTCGGCTCCGGTGTCGGTCCGGTAGGCGCGGCACGCGGAGTTGTAGGCGTAGGCCGCGTTCCGGTATGCGCTCTCCGTCATCGTGGTGAGAGTCGCTGTGTTGAAGGAGCACCGCGTCTGGAGCGTGACGACGCGGGTGCTGGTGCCGGTGGGGGTGGCGAGTTCGTCGACGGTGGCGGTTTCGTAGACGTTCGCTGACAGCCGTTGCCGCAACCGGGGCGCGATCGACAGGGTGATCTCGTTGCGAACTGAATCCAGCGAGGTCGACAGTGACAACGCCTGAAGTTCCCGTGCGGCGCTCAAGGTCGCGACCGGTGCGCGGCTTGCCAGCGCTCGGACCGTGTCTCGGTTGAGGAACCGGAAACGGCCGTCCTCGGAGAAGGTGACCACGCCGAACTCCGCGCCGACGGCTTGTTTGAGCACGTCGAACGAATCGGCGGCAACGACGTCGGGTAGCCCGGTCATCCAGTTCAGGCCGACGTCGATCTCCGCCTGAGGCGTCCAGGACGCCACCCAGTCGGACGGTGCCTGTGCCGCACTGCTGATCTGCACGCACGCCATCGGCACCGGGGTAGTGACCGTGACGTCGGCAAACTCCTCAGCGGCGAAGGACGAGATCGTGACCGCCGTGGTGGTGACCGCGCCCGCTGTGCTGTCGAGCAGCCAGCGGGTATCGACTTGCTTCGCGTCCGGCCGATAGCGGATCCACAGGCCGACCCGGTGCCACGCCGCCGCTCCAGTCAGTTGCGGGCCGTTGAGGGTGGCGACGACCGTGGAGTCCGAATAGACCTTCACCCAGAGCTGACCGGTTGTGCCGATGCCGACCTGATAGGTCACACCGGTGCTCCTGGCGTACTTGGACGCGATCTGAAGGACAGTTCCGTCCCGCAGGGGTGCGAAGGTGTTGGATGCTCCGGCCTGGCACCAGAACTCGAACAGGTATCCGGCGCCGGGAGCGGCGGGGAGAAACTGCCCGGTTGCCAGGGCCGACGTGGCCGACGCCATCGAGGGTGTGGCGTTCGCGGCGAGCATCCCGAACGGGCCGGGGATGAACGGCGGGACGCCTGCGGCGTATGCCTGCCCGACGCCGAGGCTGGTTTGGGTGGCGACGTCGGCGATGAGCCCGCCGTGACAGGTCATCGAGAACAGGCACCCTGGCCGTGGCGGCGGGGAGGCGTAGATTCCGTTGCGCCGCAACACGTAGTCGACAACCCATTGCGTGTTGATCCGCTGCTGATAGGGCCACTCGCCGGTGTTGTACGCCTTCTCCTCATCCTGGGCGACGGGAGGCAGGGTGATCGAGGCGCGCAGCTTCTCCGCGGGATCGAGCGCCGAGAGGGACACGGTCCGGTCCGCTGCGGACAGGGTGAGTGTCCGTGTGGAGCCGGTGAACTGGCGCAGCAGTTCACGGCCCCGGCTGGTGAGGAACCCGATATCGCAGGTGACGTCGGCGTCAACGAGCTGCTGTTCGGTCAGTGTGGAGTCGGACCGGTGAGGGCTGAGCATCTGGGCGATATCGCGGGGATCGCCGGGGCGCTGCCCGGCGAGGGTCATTGCCAGGGTGGCGGTGGTGTAGCCCTCGATGAGGGTGCATTCCTCCGGCAGGTCACCGGTGATCTGGCGTTCGATGACGATCTCGTCGGCCACCGTGGACAGGTTGGCCAGCGGGTGGTTGAACCCGTGGTCCCACCCCACCATCAGCCGCGCGCGCGGCGCACGCTCGGGCGCGGTGACCGCCTCGGCCATCGCCGCAGCGGCGGCCGGATCAGCAGGTATCCGCAACGCTTACACCTCCTGGAGGGTGAGGGTGGTGGAGAACGAGCCGGGTAGCGGATAGGTCCAGGGCAGGGAGTCCAGGAGCACGACGGCCGCACCGCCTCCGGCAGTCCAGGGCGGCACCTCCGTGCCGGTGGTGATCGACCACGCCGACGTCGTCACCACCCCCGGCAGCTCCCGCGCCAAAGCCGGACGGACCGCCGCCGCCCCGTCCGACGCCGGGACGGTCAGCGACATGCGCGTACCGCCGGAGCCGGGCACGGACGCGGTCCCTTGCACGGTGGTGCGGACCGCGCCCGCGCTGTCGAGCACGAACGCGGCGAGTGATACCGCGACCGTGGCGGCCACGCTGGCGGTGAACGTCACCGTCTCGCCCGGAAGCACCGGTACGGGCTCGACGGCCGACAGCGAACCGCCGCCGCTCGGCACCACCCAGAGAAGCGCGGACGACCCAGCCGGAGCGGGCGTACCGGGCGGCACCAGCGGCGCCTGCCGCCACGCCACGCCCCCGACGGCGGTCGCGATCCCGCCCGCCGCGCGCTCGACCCCGCCGGCCGTGGCCACCTGAACCGGCAGCCGATTCGGCTCGGCCGGATCGATCAGCCACAACGGACCGGGAACAAGACCGTTGTGCAGCAACGACAACCAGCCCTTTAACTCGGCGTCGAGGTAGGGCCACGACAACGTCCACGTGCGCCTCACCCCAAGCCGGTCCAGCGTCGGGCGCCCCGTGAGGGAGCGGTGCAACCCGCCGAAGCGGACCGGGACCATCTCCGGAGGACCGCCCAGCGAAGGCGAGGGAAGCGCGCGAAGCCCGCCGAGCGGTCCGAGCCAGAACACCGGATCAGCCATTGGCTCACCCCCGTTGTTTGGTCAGCGTCGTGCGTTGGCGGTGTTCACCGCGTTGACCAGCCGCGCGGTTCCGTCACCGTCGACCCGCAGCCGGGCGCCGTCGAGCGCGAGCAGCACTCCCGCTGTCACGGCGGCCGTGATCGAGGCGGCATCCAGCGCGGAGGTTCCAGGCGGGAACACAACCGGCCTGACCGGTCCGGACGTCTGACCGTTCGGCGTCGGTGCGGCGCCGAGGACCGGTGGGGTGTCCACGCGCAGGGTGTTGGTGAGGCCGGTCAGGTAGTCCCGGATCGGCGGTTCGCCGTCTTCCAGCCCGCTCAGCAGACCGCGCATGATCAAGCGGCCGTTCGCAGTCAGCAGGACCCGGTCCCGGGCGGGTGGCCCCTTCCACGAGGTGATCCAGTCGGTGAGTTCGCCGAGCCGGTCTTTCACCCAGCTGAACCCGGAGGTGAGGCCGTCGACCAGGCCGCAGATCACGTTCCGTCCCGCTTCCCACAGCAGCGAGCCGAGGTTCCCGAGCGCGCCGAGGATGCGGCCGGAGATGCTGGCGACGAGATCGAGAACGCCGCCGATGCTGTGCGCGACGATCCCTTTGATCATTCCCCAGGCGCCGGAGACGATGTTCTTCACGCCGGTCCACGCCTGATCCCAGTTACCGGAGATCAGGCCCGTCACCACGGAGATGACGCCGGAGATCACGGTCAGCGCACCGGAGATGACGTCCACGATCGCGGAGAACTTGCCTTTCACCAGGCCGAACAGCTCCAGGATGATCGGCATCAGCAGCTGGCTGATCTGGACGATCAGCGGGGTCAGTGAGACGGCGAGCTGGGTGAACAGCCCGGCGGCCTGCACGATCACCGGCAGCAGCGACGTCACCAGGTCCAGCAGCGGCGGCAGCAGCCCGGAGACCAGTTGCAGCAGCGGCGGCAGGATCGGCAGCAGCGCGGTCACGATCCCGAGGAACGCTTCCGCCAGAGGCGGGATCACCGGCAGCAGCGCGGCGAGGATCTGCCCGGCGATCTGACCGAGCAGCCCGCCGACCTCCGACAGCACCGGTGTGGCCGCAGCCAGCGAGGTAGAGACGACGCCGGCGAGTTGCTGGATTGCCTGCACCACAACGGGAAGCACCGGCATGACCGCGTTCAACGCGGCCAGCAGCACCGAGGTGAACACCCCGCCCAGCGCGGACAGCACCGGCAACACGGCCGAGAGGGCTTGCAGCAGCGCGCCACCGAGCTGCCCGACGATCGGCGCCAGCGCGGTCAGCAGCTGCCCGAGCGCCGGAGCCGCGAGCTTCAGCGCCTGCACCAAGAGCCCGCCGAACTGGGTGATCAGCGGGGCGAGCGTCCGCGCGAGCTCCACCAGGGCGGGAGTCAGCTCGGTGACCGCTGCGCCGAGCGAGCCGCCGAGCTGACCGACCAGTTCCGCGACGGCCGGGGCCAGCGCGCCGACGATCGGCGCGAGCGCGGCAGCCGCGGGAACCAGGACCGCCGCCAGCGCCTGGGCGGCTGTGCCCAGTACGGGCGCCAAGGCGCCGAGAACTTGGCCAAGTGGTGCGATCGCGGGGGCCAGCGCGGCGAACGCCGCTCCGATCATTGGCCCTAGCTGCGCGATCGCCGGGGCGATCGAGGTGACGATGGCCTGGCCGAGCGCGACGAGGACCGGCATCAACCCGGTAGTGACCGCGTGCAAGCCGTCGAAGATCTGGCCCAAGGCCCGCGCGCCCTCGGCGGAGCGCACGAACTCGGCCATCTTGCCGGTGACGTCGACCAGGACCGTGAGCAGCCCGCCGCCGCCAGTGCTGGCGGCGGAGAACACCGCGAACACGACCTGCCCCAGGTTCCTCAGGACCGTGACCAGGTCACCCACGGCCGACAGACCGGCCGAGAGCCAGTCGCGGAGCTGCCCGGACTCGCGTGCCGCCGCGATGAAGTCGGCGAACTTCTGCGCACCGTCAGCGAGGCCGGAGCCGAAGCCAGGCAGGAACTCCGCGCCCACGGCAGCGATATCGCGCAGCCCTTGCAGGAACGGCTGCACCGCCTGCGCGAGCTGGTGCATGGTCGTCGAGGTGTTGCTCAGGATCGAACCGACGTCGGAGACCGTGCGTCCCTCGCGGGCGAACGCGACGAAGCCGAGCGCGCCGGCGTTCAACCCCTCGGAGATCCCCCCGAGCCCGAACCGAAGCAGCGGCAGATACGTGCCGGACAAGGCGGTGATCTCCGAGGCCAGGCCGGTGAACAGCCGTTGCTGAACCTCCTGCCGCAACCCCAGGAACTCCGGGCGCAGCGCGCGGACCGCGTTCGCGGCCGCCGCCATCGCGGGCGGAAAGTCCTTGATCGCCTCGGCGTACTTCTTCGGGTCCTCCTGCTTGAGCGCGTCGGAGAAACCGGAGATCCCGAGCTTGAGCGTTTGCAGGATCGCCACGGCCGCGAGCCCGGCGGCCGGAACCGCGAGCAGCGACCCCGACGTGGTAGCCGCGACCGAGCCGAGTCCGCCCAGCGCGGTCACGGCCTGCCCGGCACCGGCCGCCATCGCCCCGTACTTCAAGGTGGCCAGGCCGACCGCGCCCGAATGCAGCGCTATCGCTCCGGTCGTCGACCGCATCCGGGAGTCCACGTCGGACAAGCCGCGGACACTCGCGCCGACCGAGGAGTCCAAGACGACCTTGAGCGTGATGTTCTGGCCGTCGAGCCGCCGTTTCAGCGCGGCGAAACGGGTTTCGGCCGGATCGGCGTCCAGTTCGGCCAGTAGCCGGATCGCGGTCTGATCACCTTCACGCGCGGCCGCGCGCAGCTGTTCGCGTAGCAGCGCGGTTTTCACCTCGGCCGACAGGCTGACCTTCGGGGCCTGCCCTTCGGCCTCACGGACCTGATCACGCAGGTGCCGCCCGAGGCCCTGCAAGGACGGCATGATCTTGAGATAGGCGTGAGCAACCGAAGTCACGGGCGCTCACCACCGAGACACTGCGATCGGTCAGGGCGGGCTTACCCGCGTCTCGGCAGCGCTCTGTGCTGGAATAGCTGGATGAGTGCTGGGAGGAAAGGTCAGCCCCTGCGAGAGTTCGCGTGGGTCTGGGTGTGGTTGACCCTGGTTGTGAGCGTCGCTGCGGGGACCACGATTACTGTGCTGCTGTGGGGTGACACGCCGACCCATCACCGCGACGCGTTCGACATTGGCTGGAAAAGCGCCGCCGCCGTGCTCGCGATCCTCGCCGCCTTCGTCACGGTCGAACGGCTACGCCTGAGCCAGCGGGAGCATCACCGGCAACTCGATAACGACGAAGCCACCCACATCAACACATTGTCCTCGCAAGCCAGTGAGCAACTCGGCAGTGACAAGGCGGCCGTCCGAATTGGTGGACTGACTGACCTAGAGCGACTCGCCGAGCAGTACCCGAATCTGCGGCAGACCGTGGTCGACAGGATCTGCGCGTACCTGCGTGCCCCTTATCATCCTCCATTCAGTCTGGCCGCTCGCGCGGCTGAGACCGAGCCAGCCTCAACGGGCATGAGTGCCAATTACACGGAACCGAGCCCCCCAGAACACTCCGATGACGAGATTGCGGCACGCCGTCTGGAGCTGGATGTGCGCCGTACCGCGCAGCAGATCTTGTGCCGCCACCTACGAAATCAAGACAGCTCAAAAACCTCACTCCACGCGTTCTGGGAGGATATAAGCCTCGACCTTCAAGACGCCGTCCTCATCGAAATCGATTTCACTAATTGCCGAATCGCATCTGCAGACTTCCGAAATGCCACAATCTACGGCCGAGCCTTGTTCGGCGGGGCGAGATTCGACGAGCGTGCAGACTTCAACAGCGCAAGGTTCGACGGAGTCGCTGAGTTTAGCGTGGCAAGGTTCGACGGGGGCGCCGTGTTTACCGAGGCGAGGTTCGATAGGGGTGCCGCTTTCATTAACGCGAAGTTCGTCGGGGGTGCCGCATTCGGAGGCGCGAAGTTTCACAAAACCGCCGAATTTAGTAAGGCAAAGTTCGACAGGTTCGTCGCATTTGCGGATGTGAATTTCGACAGGGACGTCAGGTTCAGAAACGCGAATTTCCTCAAAGGCGTCGAGTTCAGCGAGGCGAAGTTCAACGGAGTTGCCGCGTTCAAAGAGGCGACGTTTCACGGGGACGCCTTATTTGCCGGGGCAAAGTTCCACAAACTCGCCGAGTTCAGTGGAGTAAAATTCAACGGTCTCGCCACATTTACAGTGGCGAAGTTCAACAATGCCGCTATGTTCAGCAAGGCGAAGCTAGAAGGGGAAGCCTGGTTCAGTGAGGCGACACACAAAGCCGAGATTGTGTTTGACGAAGCTCGTGTAGGAAACTCGGAGGACGATCACGTATGGCCTGACGGCTGGCGCGTGGAGGAAATTTCTCGTGTGTCTGGAAAAGCAGGTCGACTGGTGCGGCTTGCTTCCACGCTGAATAACGGCCCCCGTCAGCGTTCTGGTGATGAACCGGAAGCTGATGTTTAGATCGTTTGCCGACTCTGGAAGGTCAGTCGCCGCGCATCCATAGCGCGATTTCGCGCAGCGACTTCAGCTCCGCGCCATTGGGGAGAGGGTTGCTGGTCGACCGTCTACGGGTACCGTGTGCGGGCGGGGTCCAAGCGTCCAGCGGACCGACCAGCTGTTCATCGGTGACGTCCTGGCCCAGTGCAACGGCCACGGTCGCCCACAGCGCCGTAACGCGCCGTTCGACCGTGGCAAGCAGGAGTTCAGCACGGGAGATTACGCTGCGCGGGCTGTGCCCTCGGTAGACCGCCGCGTCGTCGGGCAAGTGCGCCACCAGCGCACACAGGCGCCGGTAGGACAGGAATCCGCGGTAGAGGTCAAGTAGATCAACTCCGTACCGCAGCAGATCGGTGATCACTCGTCGTCTCCACTCGGGTCATGCTGGTCTTCCGGTTTTTGCGAGCCGTTCGTCAGCAGGTCCTCGACGTGCGTGACCCCGGTACCGTCGGTACCCTCCGCCAGCCAGAATCCCATTTTGACGCGACGTAACACTTATAACTCCTCACTATCTGGAACTTCCTATTTCACAATTTCGACTCACTGAGTCGGGGTCGGGAATGTTTGAAACTCGGGGGCGGAGGTACAGGGGCCGCCCCCGAGCTCCCGCCGTACCGATGTCCCTAAAGTTACGGCGGGGTTGGAACCCGGCCACCGTGCCCGGCGGGGGGCCTTCACAGACACGGTGACCAGGAGACAATCATCAGCCTCCAAAGAGACGTCTTACGTTTCGTTTCAGAAAGTTGACCCAACGGCGGCGAGTCCTGTTTATAGCCCATTTATAGCGTGTGGCAGGTCGCAGTAGCGCGGCCTCTGTCCATGTAATTTCCGCGCCGTCCTCGAACGCGATATCGTCCGCGACCAGAACGCCGACGTAGTTAGTGACCTCATCGCGAATGTCCGCCCGGTTTCCGAATGTGTGCCATTTGAGCCAAAGGGACGGATCTTCAATCCTGATTTTCATCCTTATTGTGACGTCTACTGGGCTCATGTCAGGCTATCCGGAATCGTGAGGAATTCATCGGCCTTTCCGACCTGGGCAACCAGTGCGGCGGTAAGCATTCCCGTTACCGGGCTGATCAACGGTGGACCTTCGGGGTACCACATGTAAGCCGGTACGACGCCGGGCGGCAAAATCGTCGTACCGGCAAACATGGCCTCAATCTCTTTCCGGGTAGCGACCTCGCCTACACCAAGCGGGCTGTGCCACAGGTGATCCTCGAAGGTCTTGGCGAGCGGTGTGAGTTCCGGGTGCTCCGGATTAAACAGATGTGTTGCGATGATGAACGATCCATCCGGAAGATGTTCGATGTGCTTCTGAACTACCTCGGCAACCTCGGCGCGCGTGCCGCCGTGGAACGAGAGAATCCCACTCAGTATCAGGACGGTGGGCTCTCGGCGGTAGGAAACGGGAGCCTCGTCGATTGTTTCCCACATCCGTTTCGGGTTGTAGGGATCGACCTGGACCACGTGTGTTTGATTGTCGCCGTCCTCGATGAGTGCCCGTTGCGCCGCTGCGGCCAGGCAGTCACCTTCGACCACCGCGACGGACGCCGAGCTTTCGCAGCGCCGGATCACCTGGTGGAGGTTATGGCCCGAGAACTCGGGTAGGCCGTAGCCAGCGATGAGCCATAGCGTGATGCAGTAGGAGCGCGCCAGGTAGCGGACTGCGCGGCGCACGAAGTCTCGTTCCGAGGTGAAGACGAACCCAATGTCCGGCGACACGGTCATAAGCTCGTCCCGCATGTGGTGTTCGATCTCATGTGCCTCTTTGCCGTCGAGGAACGCGTCGTAGAGATAGGGAAGGTTCACCCTGGTGGGGTCAACGCCTGGCGGGTTATAAGTCCACTGCCGGGTCGCTTCATCGGTGGTCATAAGTGCACCTCGCCGCGCGGCGGCAGAGAGCACGCGTGAGCCTTCGGTCCCAAGTCGACGAACTCGCCGTCTATCTCTCCGGCGCGCCTCGACAGCAGCGCTCCGACGACGACCAGCGCCTCGCCGCACTCGCGGAGGCCGGCAACGTGGCGCTTCGGCGACTTCTGCGCCCGCATCAGGGGCGCGATGTGCTTCGCCGCGTCCGACAACAGATCAACGGCGCTGGCGAGAAGATCAGGCTCCAGTTCGTGCATGGCGCAGCTCCTGACTCACGGTCCGCCGTGGCCTCGGGATGTGGTCAAGCCGCGGAGGGGGTTCCTCGGGCAACTCGCCAGAACTCGACGCCCAGGAATCGGGCACTTCGTAGGTCGGCCTGGTCGGCGGCTCGAAGGCATCGACAACCGGCAGGTCCGGCCGCGTCACGTCATCCAGGAACGACTTGTCGACGGGAGCCCGGTGAACCTCACGGGGAACCTCCCGCGAAGTCTCGACGCGCGGAAACCCCTCGATATCCACGTCAGACCGGGGACGGGGGTGGACGGGTTCAGCGCGGCTGTACCGCCGCTCCTCGCGCTTCTGCTGCTTCTCGCGCTCTGCAACCGACTTCTTGAGTGCCTGCCAAGAGGTGAACTCATCCGGATCGGAGTGCCGACCGACCGCGCGGAAGTACTTGTCCCAGAGCAGCCACCCAGCGAGCCCCACGGCGAACAACGCCAACAACAGACCACAGATGACACCGCCTAGATTCACCCTCGCGCCGTCCATCATCGCCCCTCACACCGGCTCGCGAATACAACTCAAGCGAGCAACACGAAAGCGTGACAGCACGGAGCGGGCGAGATTTTTGCGTGTCCGGGCATGAAGTCGCCAACGGCACTTACTAGTCACCCAGGGGTTGACCGGGTGGGCGCCATCGCGTGCTGTCACACGTCGATATTCGGCGCCCTCGAAGTATCGGTGAAGGGGTTGAGTTGTGCGCACAGCTGTGCGCACAACTTCCTTCAGCTAGCGGCTTGAGCCTCCGTGAGGCCATCGCGATACTCGTTCGTCCATGTTGCGCCCTGCTGGTCCTTGGGGAGGTTGCCCAGTCCCGTTTGAAGATGATCAGCCGCTGCCGCGTAATCACCTAGGGCAAGGTGCGCAAGCCCGGAGTTGAGACGGTGAAAGGTCGGCGTCAGCCAGTAAGCCGTTGCGGGTGGTTCGTCCCTTGCGGCTTCATCAATCATTCCGTCGGCTGTGTCGAGCAAGCGCAGGGCCTCGTCACGGCTGCCAATCTTCGCGTAACCTTGCGCCGCCTGGATGCCATCGCCGATTCGCTGGGCAATATGCGCGCCTGGCGTGAGGTACGCAGTTAGGAATACTCTTGCCATTGCCCTTGGCTTGTCTTGCTGGCGCGCTAGGTATCCACGGAAATTAATAGCCTGCGCCGCGAGAATGCCGTCTTTGGCTTCGTCTGCAAGTTCCTCGGCCTCAAAGAGCAGGCGAACAGCCTCTTCATCATGACGGGCTTCCGCACGCAGCCATCCGGCGAACTGGACGTATTCGGAAGCGACGCTCGCTAGCGCTTCACGTCGCGGGCCGTTGACCTCCTCAAGGATGTCCGTCACCATACTTGCCTGCGCGACGGCCGAGGGGATCAGCGGTATTGGGCCAAGCACGTCATCTAAGCGGCGCTGTGCCGCCAAGCTCTCAGCTAGAGCTGTGATGGCGTCTTCGTCAATCCGACCCGGGTAGCGCCTGCTGTACGCGATTCGCTCCCGCTGGTCAGCGGTGAGCGGCCCAGTATCGATAGGTGTCCAGCTCGCTAGCAGCTCACCATTGGCGTTCAACACGGTATCGAGGCGGGCCGCTACATGTTCCTCGGGATGCTGTAATCCGGACTCGTACCGGGACACGTTGGAGGTGTGCACCGGCACCTGCGCCGCGAGCTTCGCTTGCGACAAGCCCCTGTCTTTCCGAAGACGTAACAGCGTGTTACCAAAGGTCTCCACCATCGCGCACCTCGCTAGCAGCTCCAGCCCCTTCGCCTCACCCCCGGTAGTTGCCGCAGGGCACGCCTTCATACGAAGAGGTACAAGGTCGAGCCTAGCTGACCAGGCTCTCCAACCGAGAGTTCGGCTGCGACATGGCGTAGTTGTTATCTTACAAAGAGCAACCATGCAAGGTGTAGTTCATCGCCGGTCTGGCGGTGTCCAGGCTGCGCAATTCGGCGGGCTTCCGAGGATCACGAAAAGGTATCGAGAATGGTCATATGGACGGCGGACTGAGTGCCCATGATCGGTATGTCGCCATCCTCAGCGGAGCGGTCGAAGCTACGAATCGTGCGGTAGCGACGCTGAAGGCGACCGCTGACACGTTCGCCGAAGTCAAGGTCGGGGTCGCGGAGGTGACGGCGGGTTCAGCCATTTCTGACCTGTCGAGGATCTATGCCGAGGGCGAGGCACAGGTTCGTGGCATGGCTGACCATCTTGAGGGACGCGTGGCCAGCATCAATGGCTACATTTCCCGCATTGGTGGCGGGACGGCGTCCGGTCCTGCTCCCACACAGATGAGACCCGAGGCCGTAAAGCCGGAGACAGGTACGCCGGGGCAGGTGACAACCGAGACCATTGAACGGCTGAAGCGCGAGCTGCCCGATCCGATCAAGCCTGACGATCGTGGCCGGAAGACTCACGGGCGGTGGGTCGGCCAGGACGGGAAGGTGCACGAGACGGTCAGCGGGCGCGACGATGACGCGGCTCTCGCGATGAAGCAGCTCCAGGCGAAGGGGATTCCACGAAAGCCGCTGCGCACGTCGGACGTTGAGATGAAGCTCGCCGCGAGGATGGCAGACAAGGGAATCACGGAGGCAACGGTGATCATCAATAATGTCCCCTGCGAGGGTGTTCTGAGCTGTGACACCCTGGTCCCCATCTTGCTGCCGGACGGGTCCGCACTCACAGTCCACGGTGTGAAACCGGACGGCACACCTTTTGTCAAGCGTTACGAAGGAGGAGCCCGCCCGTGGTGGCATTAGTGGCCTGGTTCGACCTTGAAGCGCCCGAACCTACGCAGATTGAGACCGCCGCAGAACTGGATGCGGTTCTTGACGCCCTAGCTGCCACGCGGCGACCGAACCTCGTCGAGCTGACTTTGGCCGGTGATCCAGGTCGCGCCGTTCTCAACGTCGGACTGGACGGGGCGCGCGGACGGGGTGTCCTCTACTGCTCCGGGGCGGCCGATCCGTCCACCGATGCCTACTTCTCACGTGGCGACAAGACCGACGATGCCGAAACGATCTATTACTACATGGGGGCGGACACCGAGTTCCCGGAGGATGCCGAGCTGCCGGAGTCCAAGATCAGGCAGGCCGCTCACCGGTTCCTGACCACGGGTGGTGAGCGGCCCGACGGCATCGACTGGCAGACCGACGAATTCTGACGGGTGCGTGCCCGTGAAGGCACGCACCCGCCACAACACACCTACGCGTCCAGGTCGCTGACCTGCGGAAACAGTGTTCGCGGTTTCACTACGTTAGTTGTGACTTGACTTTCACTACCTTCAGGGTAGCGAAGGAGGCCTTCACCACTTATGAGGCGCTACTTCAGGTGCCGGGCGAAGAACCGGTTCGCGGGCTCTCCCTCGAACTGCGGGACACCGGTGTGCCCGCCCATGTTGGCGTGCAACGTCTTCTCCTTCGAGCCGAAGGCATCGAACAAGTCCAGCGCCTGCTGCCGGTCGTTCCCCTCGTCGTCCCACTGCAGCAGGACGTGCAGCGGGAGGGTGAGCTTCCGGGCCTCGTCGAACGTGCTGCGGGGCACGTAACTCCCCGCGAACAGCAGAGCGGCCGCGATCCGGGGTTCGACCACCGCCAGCCGGACACCGATGGCGGTCACCCCGCCCGCGATCCCGACCGGGCCGCCGATCCCGGGCAGCGCGAGGAGCGCGTCCAGGGTGGCCTGCCATTCCGGGACCGCTTGGTCCACCAAGGGAAGAACAAGACGTTCGACGATCTCGTCGCTGACCGGCTCGCCCGCTTTCACCGCCCGCTGCAGATCGGCGCGGGCCTCGTCGACGGAGGTCAACCGCGGCCGGTCACCGGCTCCGGGGAGCTCGATGGTGGCCGCGGCGTAGCCCTCCGCCACGGTGCCCAGGGCCCGGGCGGTCAGCCGGGGGTGCATCTTGCCCAGCCCGCCGGGGTGGCCGAGCAGGATCAGCGGGACCGGTGCGGTGACGGATCCGGGCGTCCACAGAACGCCGGTGATCTCGCCGAGGGTGAACTCGCGCTCGAGGACGTCGCCGTCGAGGCGCTGTTCGGAAGTGAAGTGCATGGTCGTGCCTTTCGGGAGTGCTCAGAAAAGGCGCTCCCGGACGATCTATCGCCCGACCGTGACCCCAGAGGGGAGCACCCATGTCGTCATCAGGTTCACGGGTACCACCTCCTCGGTCTGTCGCACGGTCCCCGGAAAACTAGCAGCGATCACCACGATCCGCCAACGGGTTTTTCGGGTCAGTTCGACTCGGGATGCCACGCGTCGGCGACGAGGTCCACCGCGCTGCGCGCCGGGTCCCGGGCAGCGTGGTCGTAGACGCCGCTGGTGGTGTCGATGCTGGCGTGACCGACATCGGCCTGCACGTGTTCCAGCGACGCTCCCGCCTCCACCGCGGCGGTGACATAGAAATGCCGCAGCGCGTGCGGGTGCATCATCTCCTCCACACCGGCCAGGTCCGATCCGGCGCTCGCGGCGACCCTGCGCAGCAGCTGCCAGATCGCCTGCCGGGCGAACCGGCGTCCGCCCCTGGTGACCAGCAACGGCCGATCCGGCACGGCACCGCCGGCGCGCTTGCCCGCCACGATCGCCGAGCCCGCCCCGTCCGCACGCAAGGCCAGGTACTCCAGCAGCGCGTTCTCCGCGGGAACGCTCAGATAGACGACCCGGACCTTTCCGCCCTTGCCACGCACTCGCAGTGCCCGCCGCCCCCGGGTCACGTGAAGATCGGCCTCGTCCAGTCCGCACAGTTCGCTGACCCGCAACCCCAGCGTGAACAGCGCGACGACCGCAGCCGCGCGGGCGACGTCGCACGCGCTCGCGCCCCGGCGTGGTGCCCCGGCCGCCCGATGCAACGCCGCGACCTGTCGCGTCGTCAGCGTGATCGTCGCCGAGGTGCTCGCGGCCGCGGCTGTCAGCCCCAGTCGTCGCCGGTCCAGCGCGGCCGGATTCGCCGCCACCACACCCGCGTCGGCCAGGGACGCGTACATCGTCTTCACCGTGGCCAGCATCCGGTCCCGCGTCGACGGCGCCGCGCCCGCCGACTCCAGGTCGCCCAGCCACTTCTTCACCTGTGCCGAGGTCGCCACCGTCGGATCCACCCCGTTGGCCGCGCACCACCGCAGCCAATGACACGCCCGCAACCGCCCCCGGCCCGCGGGCGGAGGTCCCGATCGTCGCGAAGGCTTGGCCACCGGCGCGGCGAGGACGGCCTGGGCGTAGTCGGCCACGGCGCCGGCCCATCGGTCCGGGGCCTTGATCTCGGGCTGCACCCAGGCGCCGATGTCGTCGGCGGTGACCGGCAATCCCAGGCCTTCCGCATAGGTGCGGCGGGTCTGGTGGTTGCCGTATCCGGTCAGCCATTCCGTGATGCCCGAAAGCAGCCGGGCGGGATCCGCAACCCCGGGCCAGACCTCGTTCTCGCCGATGAGTTCTCCGGGGGAGACAGCGGCGGAATCGGCGCCGGACAGGAGTTTCATTCGATCACCGTAGTGGTCGCGTTCCCGACGACCATGGCGGCTTCGGATCGTCACTGTGACGAAATGGGGTGGTCATCCGAGGACCACCGACTCTGCCTGTTACCGGCGGTAACGGCAAACGCGTTTTCAGATCGGCCGTCCGGGCCCGTTTTCGACAAGCAATCGGACATATTCCGCAGGGGAGAGGGCTGGTATCGAACTTAGCTACAAAATGTATCTTCTGTAGCTAAGTTATGTTTCAGTTAGCAGTAGCGTTACCCAGGTTATGGGTTGTGTAACACACAAGATAGGCTTTAGGTATGGCTGAGAGCGAGGGTCCGGTTTCCGAGGAACGTGTGCCGGAGCAGGCGCGATGCGGGTTTCGCAAGTGCCGTCAACCGCTGCCGCCGCCGGGCCCGCGCGGAGGCAGGCCCTACGAGTTCTGCCCCGACCGGACGTGGCCGGGCGGGAAAACCTGTAAGCAGCTGGCCTCGGCGGAGCAGGCGCTCAAGGAGGCCTTGGGTGACGAAGCCGTGCCGGCCGGTGCCCTGACGGACGCCGGACAAGCTTTCGATCAGGCCGCCGCCGCGGTGACCGGCCCCCTGCGCACGTTGAGCAATGCGCTCGACGCCGTCACCGCACACCTGCGGGACGAGATCGCGGCCGCCGTCGGTCAGGCGGACGCTGCCCGGGAGGCCGCAGCCGAAGCCGACCGGCAACGGGACGCCGCGCTGGAGCAGGCGGCCGAGGCCGCTCAGGCCGCCGAGCAGGCGATGGAAGCGGCCCGAGCGGCTGAACACGCCGAGAGTCAGGCCAGGGTGACCGCTGACGAGGCGGTCGAGGCCCGGTCCGCCGCCCAGCTGGCGCAAGCAACCGCAGAGTCGGCCACTGCGGTGATCACCCAACGCGCGAAAGAGGTCGCCGAGGAAGCGGCGGAACAACGCACCCGCGCCGACAAGCTGTCAGCGACGCTCTCCGCCCGCGGCGAGGAGCTGGCGACACGGACAGCGGAACGAGATGCCGCGTACACCGCCTTGGCCGAAGCGGACGAGCGACGCAAGACGTGGGAGCGGCTCCTGGACACCCAGAAGCGCGACCTGACCGCGGAGTTGGACGCCGTCAAGGCGCAGCTGCGGGATCAGGACGCCCGTCACCGGGAAGCCCTCGCCGAGCAGACGGCACGGGAGACCGCGTCGCGGACACAACTCGCGGAGGTCCAGACCGAGCTGACCGCCGCGCGCGGGCATCTCGCCACAGCGCGACTCCAGGGCACCCAGTCCCAGGCGCTGCACGATGAGGTCGCGACAACCCTGTCCCGCATCCGTCAACGCGCTCTCGCCGCGACCGAGGAACCGTCGGCGCCGCTCCGCTACGACTTGCTGACGATTCTTCTCGGTGAAGATCCTGATGCGTCACAACCTGATCAGGTGATCGCGTCACGCGAATAGCGGTATTCCGGTCGCATATTCAGCCGCAAGATCATCTGTGACCGGTATTCATCGTATTCGAGGGGGATACGTGAAGAAACTCCTTGTGGTTTCCTGTGCCGTCCTGTCGATGGTCGGGGTGGTGATCGCGGAGCGCTCCGCCGCGGCCGAAATTCCGCTTGCCGATCGAGACGCCCGCGGCGGAGGAGAAATCGCCGAATGCATCGCCGCCGGATCGACCGTGCCGAACGACGCGATCGTCGACCGATTGCCGGTGAGTCGTCCGGACACGCCGCAGACCGAGTTCCAGCTGGAGTGCGGCCCGCCCGAGATCGTCGGCGCCCGGCACATCCATGCAGGTCACCCGATCAACAGCGTGCTGTCGTTCCAGGCGTGCTATCAGGCCGCACTGCTGCGTGGGCAGAGGATTCCGCAGCAGTATTCGAGTCTGTACTCGTACCAGACGCTGGGCGGGCCGATCGTCGAGGTCGCGACCGACGACTTTTCCCCGTTCATCCTCACGGCCTACACGAAGGGGCCCAATAGCGCCGACTGGGAGAACTGCGCGGCGCACGCACGATAGACAATCTTGTCGCCGCGCGTGCGAACGACCAGCCATGTTACCATCCGAAGATGGGCCACCCCACGGTATTCTCTCATTTATCCGAAACGGAAGCCGGCGAGCTGGAAAACGACCTGACGGCGCTTCGCGTCGAATCCGACGAGCTCAACCAGTCGGCGGCTCTGGTGTGGCTGAGAAAAGACCGGATCAAGGGCGATGCGCAGCTTCACGGAATCGTCTTGAAGGCACCTGATCGGGTGGACGAGATCGCGCGGAACAGTTTCTTGAGTCTGTTCCCGGATATTCTGCGGCATCGGGCGGTGCGGCACCTGCTGCCGGAGTCGTTCGACGCGAGCAAACCGCTCGACGCCGGGGCGAACCATCCTCCGCGCGGTTGGCGGCCGGTGCCCGCCATCGGCTTGGCGGCCGAATGGGCACGGGCGATGTACGACGGCAGCTTCGGCACGGACCCGAGGGAATCGGCTGCCGCCGTCCGTGATCGCCGGGCGGTCGCCGCGCTCGCCCAGGCGAACGACCTGTTCCACAGCTTGTTCGGGGAGAGGTACTCGAGCCTGTTCTGCCTGTCGAGTCCCGATCCGTGGTGTCCATGGTTCCGAGGGCTTTTCAACACGACCTGGGTCGTCTACGCCGGTCACAGCCGGACGTTGTGGATGCTGACTCTGACCGACATGGATTGACCCGGCCGGCGAAAAGCCGCGAAACCGCCCGCGTCGTCCTCGACGTCTACCGTGGCCTCATGAACCCACCGACCACGGGAACCGCGGCCGGAGTGCCGTTCACCGCGTTACCGCCGGACGGCGAGACGAACGCGCCGTTGATCGTCACCTGGCACATGCTCGACGCGCCGAGGTCCGACGCCGCCTTCGCCGCCGCCCTGCCGATGCACGGGTTGCCCGCCTGGCGCGTGCACCTCGGGATGCCGATGTGCGGGGCGCGCATGGTGGACGGGACCATGGACGCCGGGTTGGCGCTGATGCGCGAGGACGTCCTCATGTCCTTCCTGTACCCGTTCGTCCGGCAGGCGACCGAGGAGTTCCCGGACGCGCTGGACTCGCTCCGGGAACAGCTCGCGGTCGGCGAGGGCCCGATCGGGGTCCTCGGCGGCTCGCTCGGCGGAGCCGTCGCGCTCAACGTTCTCGCCGAGACCGAGATCCCGGTCTTCGCCGGCGCCGTCGTCAACGCCGCCATCCGAATGCGGTCCGTCGTCGACCTGTTCCCCGGCGACTACCCGTATGTCGAAAACTCTGCGAGAGCCGTCGACAGCTTGGATTTCCTTGCCCGGGCGGACGTCCTCGCCGAGCGGGCGCCGCTGCTGGTCGTCAGCGGCGAGCTGGATCATCCGGGGCTGCGAGCCGACGCGGTCGGTCTCGCCGATGCGTTGGGGGAGCGGTCGGAGCTACTGTCGATTCCCGGGCTGGAACACCCGCTCGCGGACGAGCCCGGTATCGAACCCGCGCCACAGCTTCCGCGCGCTCGCGAGGTGGACGCCGGTCTGGTCGCGTGGTTCCGGCGCCACCTCGCGGAAGCGGGCTAGCTCAGGACAGCATGCCGCCGTCCACTCGCAGGATCGTGCCGGTCACGTAGGAGGCGCGGTCGCTCAGCAGCCACGCGGCGGCCTGGGCGATCTCCTCGGGTTCGGCCACGCGCCCCAGCGGGGTCCGGGCGTTGAGGTGTTCGAGGATGCCCGGCGAGCTCTCCATCCATTCGCTGAACATCTCGGTCAACGTCGTACCGGGGGCGACGCCGTTGATCCGGATCCCTTCCGGCCCGTAGGTGACGGCGGCCGAGGCGGTGAGGCTGTTGACCCCTCGTTTCATCGCGCCGTACGCGGGAAGGTCCGGGTTGGCCATCAGACTGCCGACGCTGGTGTTGTTGACGATGGCCCCGGTTCCCGCGGTGGACCGGATCGCCTCGATCTCGGCGAGCATCGACAGCCACGGGCCTTTGAGGTTCACCGCGTAGATGTGGTCGAAATCGGCTTCGGTCACCTGGTCCATCGGGCCGGGCGGCACGTTCGTCGCACCGTTGTTGAACGCGACGTCGAGCCTGCCGTGCAACTCCACGGCACGGCCGACGGCAGCGCGGATGCTCCCCGCGTCTCCGAGGTCGCACACCACGTGGTCCGCGACCCCACCTTCCGCGCGGATCTCCTCGGCCACGGCCTTCAGCTGGGACTCGGTGCGGGCCGCGAGCACGACCCGCGCGCCCTCCCTGGCGAACAGCCGCGCGGCGGCGGCGCCGATCCCGCGTCCGGCGCCGGTGACGAAGGCGACCTTGCCGTCCAGCAGGCCCGAAACAGTCGTTGTGTTGGTCATGGCACCGAGACTTCCCCCGCCCCCGGCGCCTATCCAGGCATCGGCGGTACCTGGCTGACGTCCCGGCATCGTCCACACTGGAGAGGTGGACAGACGACAACTGGCGGACTTCCTGCGCAGCAGGCGGGAACGGATCACCCCGGCCGACGTCGGCCTTCCCGCCGGACCGCGGCGCCGCACACCGGGGCTGCGCCGCGAGGAGGTGGCGCAGCTGGCGTTCATCTCGACCGAGTACTACACACGACTGGAGCAGGCTCGCGGTCCCCGGCCCTCTCGCGAGGTGCTGGCCGGGCTGACCAGGGCGTTGCGACTGTCCGATGTGGAACGCGATCACCTGCACCACCTCGCCGGAGCTCCGCCGGGACCGCTGCCCGGCCCGTCGAAGGAGGTCCGGCCGAGCATCCTCGCGCTGCTGCGGCGACTTCCGCAGGCGGCGGCGATCGTGCTGTCCGCGACCTACGAGGTGCTCGCGTGGAACGACCTCGCCGCGGCGCTGATGGAGGACTTCTCCGCGCTGCCACGGCGCGACCGCAACCTCGTGCGCCGCGCGTTCCTCGGGCCGCGACCGGAAGGCAGACGGTTGTACGGGGTGTCCGACGTCGCCGAGTTCTCCGCGAGCGCGGTCCGGAATCTCCGGGCCACCGCCGGCCGCTATCCCGACGATCCCGAGGTCACCGCGCTGATCCGGGAACTCCTCGACGGCAGCGAGGAATTCGCGCGGCTGTGGGCCGCGCACGACGTCTGCGCCGCGCCCACCCTGTGCAAGACGTTCCGGCATCCGGTGGTCGGCCCGGTCAGCGTGAACTGCGACGTGCTCGACATCAGCGACCGGGATCAGCAGGTCGTCATCTACACCGCCGACCCGGGCACTCCGTCGGAGAACGCGTTGCGCTTGCTATCGGTCGTCGGGACGCAGCGGATGGACGTCTCGCTCTGAGCGTGCCGTGATCAGCGGGTCGATCCGCAGCGCTATCCCCAGCGCGAAACGACCGGCCGGATCGTCGATCGTGCCGCCGAAGAGTGTCCGCAGCTGCCGGATCCGGTAGCGGACGGTCTGGACGTGGACGTGCAACTCGTCCCCGATGGCCTGAGGTTGATCGGGGCGCGCGAGCCACGCCGTGAGGGTCGCGGTGAGCCGCTGCCTCGCTGGTTCCGGTAACCCGGCCAGCGGCGCGAGGACGTCCTTCGAGAACTCGGCGGCCAGTTCGGGATCGGCGGTCAGCAGCAGGTCGACGCCGTGGTCGGTGGTGTGGACGAGGGCGCCGCCGCCAAGAGCGCCGGTGCGGGTCAGCCGCCACAACGCGGCCGCCCGGCGGGCGCTGAGCGCGGCCGACCGCAGCGGCACCTCCGGGCCCACACCGGCCTGCTCGCCGCCGAGCAGATCCCGCAGCCGGCCGAGGTACCACTCGATCCGGTCGACGGGCATGGCCACGGCCGTGAGGTCGTGGTGACGGCCGATCAGCACCCGTCCCGGCATCCGGTCCAGCAGGCGCGGTGCGACGTCCGCGCTGGTGACGGCGATGACGAGACGGTCGGGCAGCATCCACGCCGCCCGGCTCGCGGCGTCGTCGAGTACGTCCGGATCGGCTGCCGGTTCGGCGAGCAGGAGGCCGAGGAGCCGGTCGCGCCGCGCTTGCCCGGCCCGCGCCGCCTGTGACCGCGCTTCGGCGTATCCGTCGGCGGCCGCGGCCGAGAGTTCCGCGATGAAGGCGAAAAGGGCCTCCCCGAGTTCGACGATCGCCTGGGTCGGCAGATCCACGGCGGGTGCGGCCGAGGTCAGCTGCCGCCAGACCCCCAGGGCCGCCGACTGGTAGAAGCCGAGCATCTCCTCCAGGCTGCGCCCCGCGGTGTGCTGGGCCCGGCCCTGCGCCCGGTAGACCTCGCAGTCGGTGGTGCCGTCGGGTTGGCCGATCTCGGTGAAGAAGGCGTCGAGCGCGACGTCGAGGGTGGTTTGGACGTTCGCGACGGTCCGGTCGTCCAGCGGCGTCCGCAACCCGGCGCGGACCTGGTCCATCGCGGCGGACGCGATCGCGGCGGTGTCGGGCTCCAGCCGGGTCAGCACGGAGGCGTCCAGCCGGCGCCACGGCTGTGCCGACGCCTTCGTCATAGAGGCAACCTACAAAACTCCGAACAGGAACGCGCGCCTCCGTTCTAGTGGTTCGCCCGCTCCCGGCGGACCCTGTCCGCAGCATTCGACGACGCATGCCGGAGGTGGCTGTGACACGTTCTCACTGGAGAAGACTCGCTCGGATCGCCGCGGTGGCGGGCACCGCGGCGACCCTCGTCGGAATCGGGACTCCGGCTCTCGCCGCGGCCGAGAGACAGGTCTACGTCGCGATGGGTGACTCGTTCTCGGCGGGGTCGGTGGTCCTGCCGCAGTCCGATCTGCTCACCTGCGCCCGGTCCGCGATCAACTACGCGGCCCTGCTGGCGAAGGAGATCAAGGTCGCCGAGCTGCGCGACGTCACCTGCGGCGGCGCGACCACGTCCGACTTCACCAATCCGCAGAAGGGCATCGTCTCCGGCACCAACCCGCCGCAGTACGACGCGCTCTCGGCCGACACGACCCTGGTGACCGTGGGCATCGGCGGCAACGACATCGGGCTGGTCGGGCTCGCGACGTCGTGCGTGAACCTGCTGCCGGTGGGTAAATCGTGCAAGGCGGCCAACACCGCCGGTGGGGTGGACAAGTACGCCACCAAGATCGACGCCTTCGCCGCGACATACGGCACGGTGATCGAGCAGATCCGCCAGCGCGCCCCGCGGGCGGAGATAGTCATGGTCGGCTACCCGACCGGGATCAAACCGCGTGGCTGCTGGCCGCTCGTCCCGGTCCTTCCGCAGGACGCCGACTACATCCAGGCGAACATGGACCGGCTCAACGCGCGGATGGCCGAGCAGTCCGCCGCGCACGGTGCGAAGTACGTCGACATCCGGACGCCGAGCATCGGTCATGACGCCTGTCAGCCGATCGGCGTCAAGTGGATCGAAGGGCTGATCCCTTCGGTGGTGAACAACAGCTTCGCGCCGCTTCACCCGAACGCCGCCGGGCTCGCGGCCGTGGTGCCGAGCATCCGCAAGGTGCTGTAGCGCCGAGTGTCATGAAAGGGTCGTTCCTGACGAAATTCGTCAGGAACGACCCTTTCATGACATGTGCGCGAGCTCGATCAGGCGGTCGGCGCCCAGTACAGGAGCCGGTTCGGCGAACCGGAGCCCGGGTTGGTCACCTTGCCCGTGGTGGCCGCGTTGATCAGCGCGGTGGCCACCTGCGCGGGCGTGGCGGTCTTGTTGTTCTGCAGGTAGCGGGCCGCGACGCCGACCACGTGCGGGGTCGCCATCGAGGTGCCGCTGATGGTGTTCGTCGCGGTGTCGCTGGTGTTCCACGACGACGTGATGTTCGTGCCCGGCGCGAAGATGTCGACCAGGTTCCCGTAGTTGGAGAAGCTGGACCGCGCGTCGGTGTTGGTGGTCGAGCCGACGGTGATCGCCTGCGTCACGCGGGCGGGGGAGAAGCCGGACGCGTTCGCGTTGGAATTACCGGCGGCCACGCCGTAGGTGACGCCCGCGGCGATCGACCGGCGGACGGCGTCGTCCAGCGTGGTGGAGGCACCGCCGCCGAGGCTCATGTTCGCCGCGGCGGGCTTGACGTGGTTCTTGGTGACCCAGTCGATGCCCGCGATGACACCGGCGGTGGTCCCGCTGCCGGAGTTGTTGAGCACGCGGACGCCGTAGATCGTGGCGCCCTTGGCGATGCCATACTGCGAACCGGCGATGGTGCCGGCGACGTGGGTGCCGTGGCCGTTGCCGTCCTGGGCGACGGCGTCGTTGTCGACGAAGTCGTAACCGTTGCGGGCCCGGCCGCCGAAGGTCTGGTGGCTGATCCGCACACCGGTGTCGATGACGTAGACGTTCACGCCCGCGCCGGTGGAGGTGTAGCTGTACTTGTTGTCGAGCGGGAGGTTGCGCTGGTCGACACGGTCGAGACCCCAGGACGGCGGGTTGGTCTGGGTCGCGTCCGCGTGGACGACCTGGTTCTGCTCGACGGACGCCACCGACGGGTCGGCGGCGAGCCGCTTGGCCTGCCGCTCCGACAGCGTCGCGGAGAAGCCCTTGAGCGAGTTGCTGTAGACCTGCTCCACCTTCGCGCCGAAGCGACTCGCCAGCGCGCCCACGACGCCGGTGTCCTTCAGTGTGACGATGTAGCTGTTCGGGATCGCTTCGGCGGATCCCGCGGCGAGGATCTGTCCTTCGGCGGCTTGCGCGGGAGCGGCGGTCACGCTGATCGCCACTGCGACCGCGCTCGCCATTCCGGCACGGGACAGCCAACGCGCTTGTCTCATCTCTCGCATGTGTTCGTCCTGTCGTTCGCAGGGGACCGGCCGGTCAAGACCACAGCGGCGGAAAGCGGTCCAGCTCGACCGCATGGGACGGCATCTGCCGAGCCCATGGGGATCGAGGTTATGGAGCGTTTGACATGTCCGATATCGACTGAATGGGGCAGGACCCGACCTTCGTCTGGCGGCCATTGGCGGCGGGTGCCCTGCACGGAAAGTGCACCCCGGCCCCTCCGTACCCTGTGGGCGGAACACCTGTCGAGCATCTGGAGTCCGAACCGCCGTGCCAGCCCCTTCCGCCCTGCGAGCCGACTGCGAGAACTGCTTCGGTCTGTGCTGCGTCGTCCCGGCCTTCGCCGCGTCCGCCGATTTCGCGATCACCAAACCGGCGGGCCAGGCCTGCCCGAACCTGCTCGCGGACTCCCGATGCGGCATCCACGACAAGCTCCGCACGAAGGGCTTCACCGGCTGCACGGTCTACGACTGCTTCGGCGCGGGCCAGAAGGTCTCCCAGGTCACCTTCGACGGCAAGGACTGGCGGAAAGCGCCGATGACGGCGAAGTCGATGTTCGCGGTCTTCCCGGTGATGCGGGACCTCCAGGAACTGCTCTACTACCTGACCGAGGCGGCCGCGCTGCCGACGTCGGCGCCGATCCGTGACGACCTGACCGAGACGATCGACCGGACCGAGCGGATGACCCTGGAAACGCCCGATGTGCTGCGGAAAGTGGACGTCCACGCGCACCGGGGCGGGGTGAACGGTTTGCTGCTGCGCGCGAGCGAACTCGCCCGCGCCGACGTCCCGGGCAAGAAGAAGGACCGGCGCGGCGCCGACCTCATCGGCGCGAAACTCAAGGGCGCGAACCTGCGCGGCGCGCTTCTGCGTGGGGCGTACCTGATCGGCGCGGATCTGCGAGGAGCCGATCTCAGGCAGGCCGACGTCATCGGGGCGGACCTGCGCGACGCCGACCTCCGCGGAGCGGATCTGCGCGACGCCCTGTTCTTGATCCAGTCGCAACTGGACGCGGCCAAGGGCGACGCGACCACGAAACTGCCGGAGTCGCTCTCCTGTCCCGCGCGCTGGTAACCGAAACGCGAGTGGGTGAACGGCAAAGTGCGCATCGGGTGAGCGATTTGGCTGCGAGACTGGGCGCATGCGTGCCGATCGCCTGGTGGCCACCCTCCTGCTGATGCAGGCCCGTGGCCGCGTCACGGCCGCCGAGCTGGCCGGCGAACTCGAGATCTCGGTCGCCACGGCCCGGCGGGACCTCGAAGCGTTGTCCGCCGCGGGGGTTCCGGTGTACCCGCAGCCCGGCCGGGGTGGCGGCTGGTCGCTGATCGGCGGCGCGCGGACCGACCTCAGCGGCCTGTCGGCATCGGAGGCGCAGGCTCTGTTCCTGCTCGCGGGCCCGGCGGCGTCGATCTCGCCCGAGGTCAAGTCCGCGCTGCGGAAGCTGGTCCGGGCCTTGCCGGACACCTTCCGGGCCGACGCCCAGGCCGCCGCCGACGCGGTCGTCATCGACTCGTCGCGGTGGGGCGAGCGGGAGAAGGAACGTCCCGGACCGCTCACCGTGCTCCAGGCCGGGATCATCAGCCGCCGCAAAGTCCGCTTCGGCTACGCGAAGAAGGGCGCGGAACCTGCCGAGCGGGTCGTGGATCCGTGGGGACTCGTGGACAAGGACGAGGTCTGGTACCTGATCGCGGGCACCGAGAACGGCCAGCGGACCTTCCGGGCCGATCGCATGTCCGAGGTCGAGCTGACCGACCTGCCCGCCGAACGGCCGGACGACTTCGCACTGTCCCAAGCCTGGGAGCAGGTGGTCGATCGGGTCGAGCGCCGTCGTTCGGGGCTGGACGCGACCGTGCTCATCACCGAGCGGCATCTGCCGATCCTGCAGGACCACTTCGGACGGCAGGCGCACGTCGAGGAGACGCTCGACGACGGACGCGTGCGGGTGACGGTGTCGGCGCCGGTGGCTTGGATGATCGCCCAGCAGCTCGCCGGCTGGGGCTCGATGATCGAAGTTCTGGGGCCGCCGTCGGTCCAGGACGAACTCGCCCGGATCGGCGCGGAACTGGTCGAGCGTTACGCGACGCCGGTGCGGTAACCCTGCGGGCTGACACCGTGCTCGCGTTTGAACGCGGTGCTGAGCGCGAACGAACTGCCGTAGCCGACCTGCCGCGCGACCGCGCCGATCGTGACGTCGGGATGCTGGCGCAGGAGATCCGCGGCGAGCGCGATGCGCCAGCTCGCGAGGTACGCCATCGGGGGCTCGCCCACCGCGGCGGTGAACCGCCGGGCGAACGCGGCCCGGGAGACACCGGTGTCGGCCGCGAGACTCGCCACGGTCCACGGTTCGGAAGGCTTGTGCTGCAACAGTTTCAGCGCGCGCCCGACGACGGGATCGCTGTGCGCGCGATACCAGGCGGGTGCTTCGGCGCCGGGCCGGTCGAACCAGGTCCGCAGCGCGGCGACCAGCAGAAGATCCAGCACCCGGTCCAGAACGGCCTCCTGTCCCGGCGTGTCCTTGACGATCTCCCCGGCGAGCAGCGAAACGAGCGGGTTCTCCCACTCCTCGTCCCGCACGACCAGCATCGGCGGCAGCGCGTTGAGGAGCCGTTTGCTGATCTCGCCTTCCAGCGGGTAGGTGCCGGTGAGCAGCACGACGGGGCCGTCCGGGTCGCTGCCCCAGGTGCGGACACCGAGGTCGGACAGTTCGGTGAGGTGCTGCCCGTCCGGGGTCAGGCATTCCTGTCCCGGCAGGATCATCGCCTGCGGCGGGGTGGCCGGGTCGTCCGCGACGAGATACGGGTCCGGCCCGCGGGCGATGGCGATGTCGCCGGTGCCGAGCCGGACGGCGTCCCCGCGGTCGGGGACGACCCAGGACTCGCCGCGGACCTGCGCCATCACCGTCAGCGGCGCCTCGTCCTCGATGCGCAGGGACCACGGCGGGGTCATGACCGACTTCAGCAGGAACGCGCCACGGGCGCGGGGTCCGTCGAGCAGACCGGCGAGGGGATCCATGCCGAGAAGTGTAGACGATGAAACATGGAACAGAGCCTCTGAACTATGTTCCGTCTCATCCTGAGGCGCTTGACTAGTGCCATGACAAACACGAAGAACACCAACGAGACGGTCCTGGTCCTCGGAGCGACGGGCAAGACCGGGCGCCGGGTGGCGCAGCGGCTGACCGACCGGGGGATCGACGTCCGCAAGGCCTCGCGGCCCGCGTTCGACTGGGACGACCGCTCGACCTGGACCGCCGCCGTGACCGGTGTCGGCGCCGCCTACCTGACCTACTACCCGGACCTCGCCTTCCCCGGCGCGGCCGAGGCGATCCGCGACTTCTCGAAACTGGCCGTGGAACACGGTGTCCGGCGGCTCGTCCTGCTCTCCGGCCGCGGCGAGGAGGAAGCCGTGGTCAGCGAACAGGGCGTGCGGGACTCCGGTGCCGAGTGGACGGTCGTGCGGGCGAGCTGGTTCGCGCAGAACTTCAGCGAGCACTTCCTGCTGGAACCCGTGCTGGCCGGCGAGATCGTGCTGCCCGCCGGGCAGGTGACCGAGCCGTTCATCGACGTCGAGGACATCGTCGACGTCGTCGTGACGGCACTGACCGCCGACGGGCACAACGGCGAGGTGTACGAGCTGACCGGCCCCCGATTGCTGGGTTTCGCGGACGTGGCGGCGGAAATCGGCAAGGCTGCGGGGCGGGATGTCCGGTACGTTCCGGTTTCCGCGGCGGAGTTCGCGGCCGGAGCGGCCGAACAGGGAGTGCCGGAGGAGGAGATCGAGGGCCTGACCGATCTGTTCACGCGGATCCTCGACGGCCGGAACTCCTCGCTCACCGGCGACGTCGAGAAGGTGCTGGGCAAGCCCGCGAGGGACTTCTCCGACTACGCCGCGAAGGCCGCGGCCACTGGGGTCTGGAATCGATGAAACAAGCCACAAGCAGAAGGGAGACGACCGGAATGTCGACGCTGAGCGAGATCGTCCTGATCGCGGCCGTCATCGCGGCGGGATTGATCGCCGGCCTGTTCTACGCCTACACGTGCTCGGTCATGCCGGGGCTGGCGCGCGCCGACGCCCGGACGTACGTCACGGGGATGCGGGAGATCAACATCGCGATCCTCAACGGCTGGTTCGCTCTCAGCTTCGGTGGCGCGCCGCTGCTCGCCGCGGCGGCGGCCGCCCTGCACTTCAAGTCGGAACTGCGGTCCGCGCTGCCGTGGATCATCGCGGGATTCGTGCTGCTGCTGGTGATGCTGATCGTGACGATGGCGGTCAACGTGCCGCTGAACAACGCGCTCGAAGCCGGTTTCGACGGCGACAACACCGACTTCGAGGCGCTGCGGTCGAAGTTCGAGGGTGTCTGGGAGCGGTGGAACCTGGTCCGGACGATAGCCGGGATCGGTGGCTTCGGCGCTCTGGTGGGCGGGCTGATCGCGCACGTCCGCGCCTGACCCGCACTCGCCGGGTGCGTGTCATGAAAGGGTCGTTCAGGACGGAAAACGTCTTGAACGACCCTTTCATGACATCCGGAGGCGGTCAGGCGTCGAGAACCTCCCGCAGCCGCGAAGCGAAAGCCGTGGCTTCGAAGGCGAAACCGATGTGGTCGCCGGGGAAGCGGGTCGGCTCGATCCCGAGACGCCCCGCCGCGGCCACGGCTGCCTCGTGCGCGGGCTGGCCGACCGAGTCCTCGCCGGCGCCGAGGACGATCCGCGTGCCGGACGCCTTCAGCGCCTCGTAGTCCGGTGTGAAGTCCACGATCGCTTTCATCAGGTGGACGATGAAGAACTCGAAGTTCTCGCGCATCTCCGGCGGGACGCCGCCTTCGCCCCCTTCGAACCCGGCGCCCGCCATGAACTTGGCGATCGCCGCCTCGATGCCGTGCTCACGGTGGATGTGCAGCAGTTCGTCGGGAGAGGTGCCGGGGTTCCCGTCCAGCAGGGCCATCAGCGGCGGCTCGTGCGCGACGAGCGTCCGCACCCGTCCGGGGTGGCGGACGACGAGGTCGAAAGCCTGCATGCACCCACCGCTCGACGCGAGGACGATCGCGGGTTCGCTGCTCACGCTGTCGAGCAGGCGCAACGCGTCGTCGGCGTGGACCTCGATCTGTTGCTCCTGGCCGGGATCGTCGAGGGTGCTGCGGGAGATCCCGCGCGGGTCGTACGTGATCACCGTGTGGTGCCGCGCGAACAGCCCCGCCAGCGGGGCGAACATGCCGGAATCCGAGGCCCCGCCGGGGATGCACAGCAGCACCGGTCCGCTGCCGGTGACGGTGTTGTGGAGCCGGGCGCCGGGGACGTCGAGCGTGGCCATGACTTGACCCTTTCCTCTTCGGTTCTGTCGCCCACCGACGAACGGTGTCCCCGCGGACCGACACCCGGCGTCACGAGATTTCGGCGAGTTTCCCCGACAGATAGGCGCGCTCGGCGTCGGTACCGGCGAGCGCGAGCGCCTCGCGGTACGCGTCGGCGGCGTCGGTGAACCGGTCGAGACGCCGGAGCAGGTCCGCGCGGGTCGCGGGCAACAGGTGATACCCCGGGAGGCTGCCGCCGGCGGTGAGCTTGTCGACCAGTTCGAGCCCGGCCTCGGGGCCTTCGGCCATGGCGACGGCGACCGCCCGGTTCAACTCGACGACCGGTGAAGGCACGAAACGCAGCAGTTCCCCGTAGAGCGCGGCGATCTGGGCCCAGTCGGTGTCGGCGGCGCGGGCCGCGGTCGCGTGACAGGCGGCGATGGCGGCCTGGATCTGGTACGGCCCCGGGACGCCGCGATGGAGCGCGGTCTCCAGCAGCTCGGTGCCCTCGGCGATCTCGGCGGTGTTCCAGCGGTCGCGGTCCTGGTCTTCGAGTGAGACGAGGGTGCCCTCGGCGCCGACGCGCGTGGCCCGGCGCGCGTCGTGCAGGAGCACCAGCGCCAGGAGACCGAGGACCTCCGGTTCGCCGGGCATCAGGCCGGCGAGGATCCGGGCGAGCCGGATGGCCTCCGCGGACAGGTCGGTCCGCAGCAGATCGGTGCCCGCACTAGCCGAGTACCCCTCGTTGAACAGCAGGTACAGCATCCCCAGCACCGCCGCGGTGCGTTCGGGCAGCAGATCCGACGGCGGGACGCGGTACGGGATTCCCGCGGTGCGGATCTTCCGTTTCACCCGGACCAGGCGCTGCGACATCGTCGCCTCGGAAACGAGGAAGGCACGGGCGATCTCGGCGGTGGTGAGCCCGGCCAGGGTCCTCAGTGCGAGCGCGACCCGGCCTTCCATCGGCAGCGCGGGGTGACAGCAGGTGAAGATCAGCCTGAGCCGGTCGTCGTGGACGCCGCTCTCGTCCCATTCCGGCTCGGCGGCCGCGGTCAGTTCGGCGGCTTCCCGCAGTTTCTCCGCTCCGACGGCCTCTCGCCGGATCCGGTCGGTGGCGCGGTTGCGCGCGGTCGTGGTCAGCCAGGCGCCGGGTTTCTCCGGGACACCGTCGCGGGGCCAGGTGCGCAGCGCGAGCGCGAAGGCCTCCTGGACGCATTCCTCGGCCAGGTCCCAGTCGCCGGTGACGCGGATCAGGGTCGCGATGACCTGCCCTGATTCCTCGCGGAACGCCCGGGTGATCGCGGCGTCGAGGTCGGTGGTCACCGCACCAGCCCTTCCAGTAACGGAACGGTCTTCTCCGGTGACGGGTACGCGCTGACCTCGTCCCGCAATCGCGCGGCCGCTTCCCGATAGGACGGCTCCCTCAACACCGACGACACGGCGTCCCGGACGTCTTCCGGTGTCACGCCGATGACGTCGAGGACCGTGCCGAGCCCGAGTTCGGTGACGCGGTCGCCGTTGTGCGGCTGGTCGGCGCCCATCGGCAGCGCCACCATCGGCAGTCCGTGCGCGATCGCGCCCAGCAGGCTGCCCGAACCGCCATGGGTGATGACCGCGTCGCAGTACGGGAGGACGTCGTCCTGCGGCAGGTACTTCGCGAGGTGGATGTGCCCGGGCTGCGGGCCGAACTCCGCGGGATCGATGAGGTTCCCGACGGTCACCACACAGGTCGCGTCGACCTCGCGCAGACCCGCCAGCACCCGGGCGAACAGGTCGCCGGATTCGGTGTTGAAGATCGTGCCGAGGGTGAAGTAGAGCGTCGAGCGGCCCTCGGCGTACCAGTCCGGTACCGGGCCGCGACCGGGAACGGGGCTGTGGAAGGACTGCGCCGTCGGCGGCAGCGGGAACCGGGGATCGCGCAAGCTCGCGGGGAACGGGGACAGCACGAGATGGCGGTACGCGGAGTCGAGGTTCCGTTGCGGGGCGAGGCCGTGGGCGGCGCGGACCTCGTTGAGCGCGTCGTCCACGAGTTCGGGACGGACGAGCGCGCCGGCGGCCATGACGAGGACGGTCACGTGGGGGATCCCGAGCTTTTCGGCGGCGATCATCGGGCCGTGATCGGCCTCGTCGCAGACGAGGAGGTCCGGCGCCCAGTGTTCGCAGAGCGCCAGGACGTCCTCCGCGCGCAGGGGCGCGGTGCGCCGGACGAAACCGTCGCGGAAGTCGGCGTCCTCACGGTCCCGGTCGACCGCGAGCAGGGGACGGCGCTTGCCGTCGCCACCGAGGTTCGGACCCGACGGGAACGCGGTGAAACCGGCCGCCTCGACGATCGGGACCATGGATGGCTCGCCGGTGAACGCGATCTTGTGCCCCGCGTCGGCGAGGGCGTGGGCGAGGGGGACCAGGGGCCGGAAGTGCCCGTTGCCGCCGGCGAAGCTGAAGAGAACACGCACACGACCGACCCTATCGGCGGGACCGGCGATTCTCCCGGCGTTGCCCCGCTTCCCACCCCGCCGGACAGCGCTACCCTGCTGCCGTGATCGATACGGACGCCGACGAGGTCCGGCTGTGCGCGCTGGAAGGCTGCGAGAACCCCTTGCCCCCGCCCGCGGTCGACGCCGAGGGCAAACGCAAGGGTGGGCGGCCTTCGGCCTACTGCGGGAAGGCGCACGCCGACGCCGCGTCGCGGGCGCGGCGGGCGGCCGCGGTGGCGAGCGTGGCGGATCCGCTGCTCGAGGTCCGCCGGATCGCCGACGAGTTCACCCCGGCTGCTACGTCGCTCGTGGATCTGCTGGCAGTGATGCGCTCGCGGTTCGACGACGCCGCTGAGGCGGCACTGGGCCGGGTCACCGAAGCCGAGTCCGATGCGACCGCTGCCCGGCGCGAAGCCGAGGACGCCCATCAAGCCGCGGCGAAGGCCGACTCGGCGCGGGCGACCGCGCTGGCCGCGTCACGGGACGACAAGCTGGCCAAGGTCAAGGCTGAACGCGTCGCCGAACAGGCCTTGAAGGACGAGGAGGAGGCCCGCCGGCGGGCGTGGACCGAGATCGCCGCCCACGAACGCGCCCGAGGCGCCGCGGAAGCCGCGACCGTGGCGGCCGAACGAGCACGCGACACCCTGACCTCCGATCTCGCGAGGCTGCGCGAGGATTTCGACGCCGTCCGAGAGGAAAAGACCCGGCTGACGGAGGACTGTGGGGCCGCGCGGGCGGAATCGGCGGGCCTGCGGGGAGAACTCGACCGCGTCCGGGCCGAGCTGGCACGGGAGCACACCTCCCGCAGCCTGGCCGAGGCACGGGTGACCGCGCTGGGCGAGGAACTCGAGCGCGCGCAGGCGCGGGCGGTCGCGGATCAGGGGCGGTACGACGACGTCGTCCGCCAGCTGGCCGCACTCGTTCGCAAACCGGCTACCGACGAGGCAGTGTTCATCGACGGGCCTCCGGCGGTGAGCGGCGAGCTCGGCTAGGGACCACTCACGACGGCAGTTCGGTTCCCGAGCCGTCCGAGTCGCCGTCGACCAGCTGCTCGACCCCGTCCAGGATCCGCGCCAGGCCGAATCGGAAGGTGTGCAGCGGCGCGCTCGCCGCGCCGTGCGCTTCCCCTGCCGCCTGACCTATCCGAGCCGCCAGCGGGAAAAGTCCCGCATCGGCTTCCGGGATCTCGGCGAGCACGGGCGCGCTGGCCGTCCACCACTCCATGTCGGTCAGCCCGGATCGCCGCACGAGGCTCGCCGATTCGACCGAACCGCGGGCGATGCCCTGGACGAATCCGTTGACCATCGCCACCACGGCGTCCATCTCCAGATCGGTGAGCCCGATCGCGTCGACGGCGGCCAGCTCGCGTTCGTGTTTGGCGAAGGTGTGCGGGCCGAGAGGGAGACGGCCGGTGGTGAGCTGGAGCAGCCACGGATGCCGGTGGTACATCTCCCAGGCGTCCTCGGCGAGGATCGTCATCGTGACCCGCCAGTCGTGACTTTCCGGCGGATCGGTCAGCTCGCCGTGGACGCGGTCCATCATCAGGTCGAGCAGTTCGGCGCGGCTGGGGATGTAGGTGTAGATCGTCATGGGGGAGACGCCGAGCTTCTCCGCGCCGCGGCGCACCGACAGGGCACCGATGCCCTCGGTGTCGGCGATTTCGATCGCGGCGGTGACGATCTCGTCGACGGTGAGTTTGGGCTTGGGGCCGCGGCGGGGTTTCCCGCGCACACCCCAGAGCAGTTCGATGGTCCGCCGTGGATCGCCCGTCCCGGTGTGGTCCGCGTCCGTCATCACTTTCTCTCTACGCTGTACAGAGTTGTGTTATCCTGAACTGTACACCGTACAGAGATTGGGGTTGAGTGACGTCTCACGACGGTTTCGGCAGTGTCGTGTTCGAACCAAAGAATCCCCCTCGGACCAGCGGATTCGCCTTCTGGAACGCCGACGGGAACACGCCGGGGCCCGGGGAGGTGACAGTCGCCCTCCCCGAGATCACCACGGTGCCCTGCGTCCGGCTCACGATGGCCGAGGCGCTCCCCGCGCTGCTACGGCTTCGCGAGAGCGGCGACGAGTCCGCACGGTTCTGGAGTGTCGCCGCGGAGGCGGCGTTGAAGCTCGCCGAGGCGGGCAGGTTGCTTCCCGGGGTCACGGAGTCCGATGTGGACGCCTGGCGCGCGGGCCCATTGGAGACCGCTGACGCGGCGTGGCTGCGCGAGCTGTCCGAGGCGATGCCGGCCCGGGCGCGGGCGATCCCCGGCGACGGGAATCTGCTTCCCGCGAGGTATCCGTTGCTGCGAGCGTTCCTCGACGCCGTGGCGGACACCCTTCCCCGTACCCCGGCGGCCGCGCACGCGGCAGGCGTCAAGGCCTTCGCCGCACCGGCCGCGCACCGCGTCCCGCAGCTGCGGGACTGGGCGGCCGAGGTCGCGGCCGGGCTGGACTCCGGGGTCCGGGTCTCGGTGCGGATCGAGGCGCCCGGGGACGACTTCACCATCGGCCGCTTCAGCGGGGTCGTCCAGGTCCACAGTCTCGCCGATCCGGGTGTCCTGATCGACGCCGCCGCGCTGTGGTCGGGCGACGACCGGTTGGGCCCGCGGGCACGGATCGACGTGATGCTGGCCCTGCGCCGCGCCGCCCAGCTGTGGCCGCCGCTGGAACCCTTGCTCAGCGCCGCGGTCCCCGACGAGGTCACGATCGGCGACGCCGACGTCATCGAACTGCTCACCACGGCCGCGCCCTTGCTGGCCACGGCGGGAATCGACGTGCACTGGCCCGCCGACCTCGTCCGCGACCTGAGCGCGAAGGCCGTCGTCGGCGGGGGTGACGCGCCACCGGCCGATCTCCCGTCCTTCTTCGCCGGCGGCTCGCTCCTGCAGTTCGACTGGCAGCTGGCGCTCGGCGGCGCGCCGCTCACCGCCGCGGAGATGGACGAGCTGGCCGAGGCACACCGTCCCGTCGTGCGGTTGCGCGATCAGTGGGTGCTCGTCGACCCGGCGCTCGCGGCGAAGGCACGGGACCGCGCGTTGAAGCCGCTGACCCCGATCGACGCGCTCGGCGCCGCCCTGAGCGGAACGACCGAGGTCGACGGCGAACGCGTCGACGTCCTCACCGACGGCTGGCTCGCCGCGCTGCGGGAACGGCTGCTCGCACCGCCGGAACCGCAGGCCCCGCCCCAGGGGCTGGCCGCGACGCTGCGCGACTACCAGTTGCGCGGTCTGCAGTGGCTGACGGCGATGACGTCGATCGGGCTCGGCGGCTGCCTCGCCGACGACATGGGTCTCGGGAAGACGATCACGCTGATCTCGCTGCATCTGCACCGCGCGGACGGGCCGACCCTGGTCGTCTGCCCGGCGTCCCTGCTGGGCAACTGGGAACGCGAGATCACCCGGTTCGCCCCCGGTGTCCCGGTGCGACGGTTCCACGGCACCGAACGCTCACTCGACGACCTCGACCGCGGTTTCGTGCTGACGACGTACGGCACTCTGCGTGTCGACCCGGAGCCGCTGGCGGGTGTCCACTGGGGACTGCTGGTCGCCGACGAGGCCCAGCACGTCAAGAATCACCGCTCGGGAACGGCGAAGGCGTTGCGGACGCTGACGTCGTCGGCGCGGGTGGCGTTGACGGGCACCCCGGTGGAGAACAACCTCGCCGAGCTGTGGGCGATCCTGGACTGGACGACGCCGGGACTGCTCGGCGGCATGGCCGACTTCCGCCGGGTGTGGGCGAAACCGGTCGAGTCCGGAAAGGACCCCGAGGCGGCCGAACGGTTGTCCCGGCTGGTCCGCCCGTTCCTGTTGCGCCGCCGTAAATCCGATCCGGGGATCGCGCCGGAGCTGCCCGCGAAGACCGAGACCGACCGCCCGGTGACGCTCACCGCCGAGCAGGCGGCCCTGTACGAGGCGACGGTGCGTGAGCTGATGGCCGAGATCGCGGGCAGCGAGGGCATCGCGCGCCGCGGCCGGATCGTCAAGCTGCTCACCGGGCTCAAGCAGATCTGCAACCACCCGGCGCAGTACCTCAAGGAGCCGTCCGAAGCGGTGCTGGACGGCCGGTCGGGCAAGCTCGAACTGCTCGACGAACTCCTGGGCACGATCCTGGCCGAGGACGGCGCGGTGCTGGTGTTCACCCAGTACGTCGCCATGGCGCGGCTGCTGGAACGGCATCTCGCGGAGCGCGGGATCGGCACGCAGTTGCTGCACGGCGGCACGCCGGTGCCCAGACGCGAGGAGCTCGTGCGCCGGTTCCAGGCCGGTGAGGTGCCGGTGTTCCTGCTGTCGCTCAAGGCGGCGGGGACCGGGCTCAACCTGACGCACGCCGATCACGTCGTGCACTACGACCGCTGGTGGAACCCCGCGGTGGAGGATCAGGCGACCGACCGCGCGTACCGGATCGGGCAGACCCGGCCGGTGCAGGTGCACCGGCTCATCGCCGAGGGCACGGTCGAGGACCGGATCGCGGCGATGCTGCGGGAGAAGCGCGCGCTGGCCGACGCGGTGCTCGCCGGCGGCGAGGCGGCGCTGACCGAACTGACCGACGAGGAGCTGGCCGATCTGGTCGAGTTGAGGAGCCGCCGATGAGCACGCCCGACGATCGCGTCCGCGGTTTCCCCGCCTTCGGGGCGCAAGGCGGACGCGGGCAGTTCGCCCGCTCGTGGTGGGGCCGTGCGTGGATCAGCGCGATGGAGGACACCGCGCTGGACCTGCGTCAGCTCAAACAGGGCCGCAAGTACGCCGCGGCGGGCCGGGTCGGTCCGATCACGGTCAGCCCCGGACGGATCGCGGCCGTGGTCGACGACCAGGAGGGCCAGTACCGCACCGAGGTCCGGCTCGCGGAACTGACCGACGAGGACTGGGAACGGTTCCTCGACAGGGTCGCGTCCCGGGCCGGGCATCTCGCCGCGTTGCTGGACCGGGACATGCCGCACGACCTCGTCGAGGCCGCCGACGACGCCGGGGTGCATCTGCTGCCCGGGATCGGTGACCTCGACCCGGACTGTGACTGTCCCGGGTGGGAACTTCCGTGCCGTCACGCCGCGGCCCTGTCGTTCCAGGCGTCGTGGCTGCTCGACGCGGATCCCTTCGTGTTGCTGCTGATGCGCGGCAAGGGAGAGCGGGAACTCCTCGACGAATTGCAGCGGCGCAACGCGCCCAGGTTCGTGCGGACGGGAGACGACGATACGACGGCCGAGCGGGCCTACGCCGACGAGCCGGGCCCGTTGCCGGACCTCGCCGCCTTCGCGCCCGCCGGCGGCCCGACCGTGCCGGGCGCGCCCGGCATCCCGGCGGAGACCTTCGCCCTGCTGGTCGCCAACGCGGGCCAGACGGCCACAGCGTTGCTGGAGTCGCAGCCGAAGCTGACCCGCAGGCAGGACGCCGTCCGTCTCGCCGCCACCCTGCCCGCCACGGCCGATCGCCTGCGCCCGGACGGGAACGGTGAGGATTTCGACCGTGCGGTCCTCGCGTGGCAGCACGGTGGCCGGTCCGGTCTCGAGGTCCTGGAGACCGCGTGGACGCCGCCGTCGCAGGCGATGGGCCGGGCGCGGGCGGCCTTCGCCGAGGTGGTGGACGATCCCGGCGAAGGTGTGGACGTCGAACGCAACCGGTGCACCGTCCACGGGACGGGCGTGCAGGTGCGCCTGGGCAAGGACGGGCTCTGGTACCCGTACCGGGATCAGTGGCCCGCCGGTCCGCCCGAAACCGACCCCGGCGCGGTGTTCGCGGCACTGCTGGGCTGATCCCACTGCCGTCCTCGCCGCAACTGGTCCAGATGCGGCGAGGACAGGTGGAGGATCCGATAGCGCACTTCGTCGGACTCCGGCGCCTCACCGGTCCAGAGGCTGTAGCGCACCACCTGCCAGGTTCTCGGGTCGACGGCCAGCGCGCCCGAGTGCGCACCGTCCTGCCGCAGGTGCTCGTGGAGCCCGTCGAGAGCCTCGCCCAGGAAGGCGACCGGATCGGTCTCGGCGGGGATCGAAAGAACGTGCTTTCCCGCCGCGACAGGGGCAGTGCCGAACGCGGGACCCTCCTCGAATCCGAGCACGGTCCAGTGCTGGACGGCGGGACGCCCGAACGACTCGACGATGCCGCTGAACGGGCCGCCGAACAGGAAGGTGTTCATCCCGGCCTCGTCGTGCCACAGGTAGAACGGCGAATACTGGTTGAGCGTGGAGCCGTCGACGCCGCGTTCACGGATCCCGTACACCTTCAGCCCCAGGCCGCCGAAGTCGTCGAGCAGATGCCCGCGCGTGGCGACGCGGTCGCGGATGATGCCCATGTCGTAGTCGGCGGGGAGGGTGATCTCGTACTGCATCGCATGCATGCGTACATACTAGTAGGTACAGAGCTAGGGGTGGCGTAATCCGGCCTGGTAACGACCGGGAGTCTCGCCGACGACGGAGACGAAGGCCTCGATGAAACTGGTGGGGTTCGCCCAGCCCAGCCGGGACGACACGGTGGTCACGGCGTGCCCGTCGCCGAGCAGGACGAGGGCGTGCTGGACGCGGAGCATGCTCCTCCACTGCCGGAAACTCACGCCGAGCTCGTCCTGGAACAGCCTGCTGAGCACGCGTTCACTGGCGCCGGCGGTCCGCCCGAGTTCGCGCAGCGTCGCGGAATTCGACGGATCGTCGTGCAGCAGCGAGGTCACCGCCCGCAGCCTGTCGTCGGCGGGTTCGGGCAGGTAGAGCTCCTGCGGCTCGGCGTCGGTCAGTTCGTCGATGATCAGCCCGCGAAGCCGGTGACGGGGCCCCGGATCGCGAGGACGCCCGTCGCTGAGCGCCAGGAGCGCCTCGCGCAACAGCGGTGTCACGGCGAAGACCGACGGCAAGGCGGGCAGGAAACGGCACAGCCGGAGGGGCAGGTCGATGCGCCTGACCTCGGTCTCGCCGTAGGCCCGATGGGAATGCTCGAATCCCGGCGGTGTCCAGGTGATCCGATTCGCCGGCGCGACCCAGGTCCCCCGTTCGGTGGTGGTCGCGAGCGCGCCCGTGGACGGGTAGAGCAGCTGTCCCCGCGTGTGGGAATGCGGGCCGACCAGCTGGCCGTGGGTCAACGATCCGCGGCCGGTGTCACCCGGCTGCAGACCTCGGCGGAATTCCGGCATAGAGCGTCAGAATACCGGTAGTAGGACGCCGCGACCTAGGCGAAACTCGAACCATGCCCACAGAAGAAGCGAGCAAACCCGTCGTGATCGTCGGAGCCGGGGTGTCCGGACTCGCACTCGGCAACTTCCTGCTGCGCGAGGGGATCGACTGCGTCGTCCTCGAACGGCGCGACCGCGACCACGTCGAGCGACGCCAGCGCGCCGGGGTCATCGACACCCGCGCCACCCGCGCGTTCCGCAAGCGGGGCCTGGAAGACCGGATCGTCGGAGGATCTCCCGTCCAAGCCGGCCTCGGCTTCCGTGTCGACGGTCAGGACCGGTGGCTGGACCTCGTCGCCGACGAACACCGTGAGGGCCGGTTCTGTCCCCAGCAGGTTCTCGTGCGGAACCTCATCACCGTGTTCGAACAGGAGGGAGGCGACCTGCGGTTCGGCACCGAAGTGACCGTGGAGGACGGCGAACGCCCGCGCGTCCGGCTCGGCGACGGGGCGATCATCGAGGGCGACTTCATCGCCGGATGCGACGGCAGCCACGGCGCGACCCGGGCCGCCATCCCCGAGGGCCGGATCACCCGCCATTCCCACGAGTTCGGCTACGCGTGGCTGGTCGTCCTGACCGACGCGCCGCCCACTCGCCAGACGCTGATGGCGATCCACTCGCGCGGCTTCGCGGCCGCGTTCGCGCGGGGGCCGGAGGCGAGCCGGTTCTACCTCCAGTGCCCGCTCGGCGACACGGTCGCGGACTGGCCGGACGAACGGATCTGGAGCGAGCTCGAAACGAGGTTCTGCGAACCGATCGCCACGAAGGGCACGATCGTCGAGAAGGGGCTGGTGCCGCTTCGGAGCGAGGTCCTCAGCCCGATGAGCCACGGCGGGATCCACCTGCTCGGCGACGCCGCGCACATCGTCCCGCCGTCGAGCGCCAAGGGGATGAACCTCGCCCTGCACGACGCCGACGTCTTCGCCGAGGCCCTGGTCCGCTACTACGAGAAGGACGACCGGAGCCTGCTCGACGCCTACTCCGACACCCGGCTGCGCGACGTGTGGAACTACCAGGCCTTCGCGACGTGGTTCACCGACACCGTCCACGATGCCGGGGACCCGGGCTGTCGAGGGGAGTTCCGTCATCGGGTGGCGCGCGCGGATCTGGCGCGGCTGTTCACTTCGGACACGGCGAACCGGCTGCTCAGCGAGTTCATCGCCGGTCTGAACTGAACGCTATTTCTTGCTGAGCCGGATGATCCCTTCGTCGCCTTGCACGGCGACGACGACGATCACCTGCCGGTTGATCTGATGGACCATCCCCGGCGGCCCGGACACCGCTTCGCCCATCCCGCCCGAGGCGGGGGCGAGCCCGACTTTCCCGGCGCGGATCGTGACCGAGAGCGGGCCGGCTCCGCCGTCGTTGGGGATCTGGTCACCGGTCCGCACGAGCACCTCGCACTCCCCGTCGGCGCAAGCACGCAGATCCCGCCCGTCCGCCGCGGTGAACGGCGAGCCTGACGGGGCCGCCGCCTCCATCATCGGCGCGCTCTCCGTGGACGGTTTCGCGCTCACCGCCGCGAACAGCGGTGTCGGCTCGGTTCTCGCGCAACCGGCGGCGAGCAGTGCCAGCGGAATCAGGACCAGACATCTTCGGCGATCGACCATGACCGAGGAACGTAGCCGACCCGCGCGCCCTTGGATGCACCCGAATTCCGCAATCCTGCGGCTGTTCGCAGTGCTCGGCGCCGGTCCGGCCGGGGTAACCGGCCGGACCGGCGCACCACGTGGTCAGGTGGGTACTGAGCGTTGGAGGAGGGCGTCCCGCTCAGACTTCGGCGCGGGCGATGATCGCCCGAGTGTCCACACCGGACGGAAGGGTCCCGAACGCGACGCCCCAGTCGCCGCCCAGCCGCGACGCGCAGAACGCGTCGGCGACCGCCGGCGTCCCGTGCCGCACCAGCAGCGAACCCTGGAGCACCAGCGCCATCGATTCGACCAGCCGCCGGGCCCGATACTCGATGTCGGACAGATCGGCCAGCTCCTTGCGCAGCCGCCCTGTCGCGTCGTCCAGCCGGGCGTCGGCGCCCGCTGCTCGCTCGACCTCCGAGAAGTACGCCGCCACCGACTTCGGCTGCTTGGCCATCGCCCGCAACGCGTCCAGCGCCGCGACGTTGCCCGACCCCTCCCAGATCGACATGAGCGGTGCTTCACGGTAGAGCCGCGGCATCCCGGAGTCCTCGACGTACCCGTTGCCGCCCAGGCACTCCAGCGCCTCGACCGCGTGCGATGGGCCGCGTTTGCACACCCAGTACTTCGTCACCGCCAGCCCCAGCCGCCGGAACGCCTGTTCCTGCTCGTCGTCCGGCCGGTCGGTGGCCGCCGCCAGCCGCATCCCGACCGTCGTCGCCGCCTCGGACTCGACGACGAGGTCCGCCAGCACGTTGCCCATCAGCGGCTGATCGACCAGATCGGCGCCGAACGCGCTCCGGTGCCGGGCGTGGTGGACGGCCCGCACGGCGCCGTAGCGCATTCCCGAGGCGCTGCCGACCGCGCAGTCCAGGCGGGTGTTGTTCACCATCTCGATGATGGTGCGCACCCCGCGGCCTTCCTCGCCGACGAGCCAGCCGATCGCGTCGTCGTACTCGATCTCCGACGACGCGTTGGACCGGTTGCCGAGCTTGTCCTTCAGCCGCTGCAGCCGGATCCCGTTGCGGGAGCCGTCGGGCAGGACGCGGGGGAGCAGGAAGCACGACAGTCCGCCGGGCGCCTGGGCCAGCGTGAGGAACATGTCCGACATCGGCGCCGAGGTGAACCACTTGTGCCCGACGATCACGTGGCTGCCGTCGCCGAGCGGCCGCGCGGTGGTGGTGTTCGCCCGGACGTCGGAGCCGCCTTGCTTCTCCGTCATCGACATCCCCGCGATCAGCCCGCGCTTCGTGCTCGGCTCGCGCAGCCCGAAGTCGTACTCCGTCGCCGCCAGCAGCGGCTCGTACCGCTCGGACAGCTCGGGGTTGAACCGCAGCGCCGGAACCGCCGCGTAGGTCATCGAAATCGGGCAGGTATGCCCGGCGTCGACCTGACCCCAGACGTACATCTTCGCCGCCCGTGCGGCGTGCGCGCCCGGCCGGGAATCCCGCCACGGCGTCGCGTGCAGCCCGTAGGACACCGCGACGTCCATCAGCTCGTGCCAGTACGGATGGAACTCGACCTCGTCGATCCGGTTCCCGACCCGGTCGTGCGTCCGCAGCACCGGTTCGTTCTCGTTGACCAGCCTGCCCCACTCCTGGGCCTGCTCACTCCCGGCCAGCCTGCCGAGCGCGTGCAGTTCCGCCACCGCCCAGCCGGCGTCAGCCCGCTCCAGGCCCTCCAGCAGGGCCGGATCGGCGGCGACGTCGTAGTCCGCCAGCGGCGGCACCTGGTTGGTGACCTCATGAGTGACCGGCATCGGAACCTCCCAAAGAACGCAGGACGAAAGTGCGCAGCCCGGACACTTCGTCCGCGCTGCCGGTGGTCAACGGGCCGATCAGCACTTCGGCCGCGGCGCCGACGAGCGCCGCCGCGGTGACGTCGGCGTCCTGGGCGGGGAACGCACCGGACCGGACGCCGTCGGCGACGTGCTGGGCGACGATGTCGCGGAACGCGCGCCGGAACACCAGCCGCTCGGCCTCGATGGGCGCGTCGACGGGCTCGGCCAGCAGCGCGTACGCCATCCGCGGGGTCTTCAGCGCCCGGCTCGCGAAGGTGTCGAAGACGGCCACGACCCGCTCGGCGGGTGTTCCGGGCAGCTCCGACACCGCGCGCACGGCCTCGACCTCACGGGTGACGACCTTCCGGAACAACTCCACGACCAGCGCGGCCTTGGTGGGGAAGTGGCGGTACACGCTCCCGACGGCGATCCCGGCGCGCTCGGCGACGGCCGAGACCGAGCAGCCCGCGTAGCCGCGTTCGGCCAGCTGCTCGATGGCGGCGGCGAGGACGGCGTCGCGCTGGGCGTCGAGGCGCTCCTGGACCTTCGGTGTACGGCGGTACGGCACTCAAGAAGTGAAGCACTGATTCACACCTTCAGTCAACGCGCGGACCGTGTGTCAGAGCACGGCGAGCCGGCCCACCAGCAGCTCCACTCTCTGCCGGGTGAACTCCCGTGGCAGTCGTTGCTCCCGGGTCAGGGTGGCCAGTCCGTGCAGTGCCGCCCAGAACAGTTCGGTGAACAGCGCCGGATGGACGCCCTCCCCGGCGACCTCACCGAGACACTCCAGTAGCGCCGCGAACGCGTCCTTCAGCGGCTCCGGGGTGTCCTCCTGCGCGAACGCCAGACCGCCGTCGAGCTGGAAGATGGCGTCGTAGACCGCCGGATTGCGCTCGGCGAACTCGAGATAGGCGCCAGCGAGAGCGGTGACCCGCGCACGAGGGCCCTCAGCGGCGGAAGTGGCGGCCCGCAGTGCCACCGCCAGCTCGGCCGAGCCCTCGAGAGCGACGGCGCCGATGATCTCGCGCTTGCCGCGGAAATGGCTGTAGAGGACGGGCTGGCTGTAGTCGATGCGCTCGGCGAGGCGGCGGGTGGTGACCGCGTCCCAGCCTTGCTGCTCGGCGAGTTCGCGGGCCGTCGCCACGATGAGGCGCTCGCGTTCCGCCCGTTCGCGCTGCTTGCGTTCCTGTACCGACATGAGGAGATCCTAGCATTGCTAGACAATCGAGCGGCAGTAGTACTAGCGTTGCCTTATCAGCTAGCGACACTAGATTTCTGGAGGAGTCTTATGCTCAGCGCACTACAGGTCTGCACCGTCGTGGTCGTCGGCGTGATGGTGGGGGTGGAGTTCTCCGTCGCCTTCGTCATGAACCGGATCTTCAACGGACTCCCCGAGGACAGCGGTCAGCTCGGGCGAGCCCACGGCGGCCGGATGCTCGGCGCGGTCATGCCGTTCTGGTACATCGGCTCACTCGTCCTGAGCGCGATCTGGGCCATCGCCGCCTGGAACCGCCCAGGCACGGCCCTCGTGGTCATCGCCGCCGCGCTGCTGATCGTCAGCGTGATCATGTCGATCCTGCTGCTCGTCCCGATCAACAACCGGGGCAAGACCTGGACCCCCGAGAACCGCCCCGAGGACTGGAAAGAGCAGATGAACCGCTGGGACCGGTTCCACTACCTCCGCGTCGCCGTCATCATCGCCGCCTTCGCCCTGCTCGCCGCCGCCCTCGTCTGAAACCTACGACGCCCCGAGCAACGCCACGGCCTTGGCGATCCCCTTCTTGTCGTACGCGCCGGTCGGCATGGTCGACACGCGCGCGTGACGGACGACCCCACCCCGGTCGATCAGCACACTGCCCGACTGCTGCAGCATCTTCTTCGCCAGCCCGAAGGCCTCGTGCGGAGTACCGTTCCGGCCGGTGACCACCCGAAGCGACAACCCGCGCTTCGCCCGCCACGCCGCCGCTTCGGCCCGGCCCTCGGGAACGGCGATCAGAATCCGCACACCGGCGGCGGCCAGCTCGTCGGCCTGCCTCGCGAGGTCCTTCACATGACCGGTGCAGACGGGGCACGTGGTCGAGCGCATGAAGTAGAGCAGCACGTGGTCCGCGCCGCGGTGATCCGACAGCCGGACCACCTGCCCGGCGGTGTCCTCCAGGACGAGGTCGGGGACCGTGGAACCGATTTCGAGCATGACAACTCCTCAATAGATACGAGAGAAAGGGGGAAATTACGGAAGCAGCGACTCGCGGACGGTCGCCCGCGCCCGGTGCAGCCGGGACTTCATCGCCGCGGTACTCAGGCCGAGCGCGTCCGCGACCGCCCGGCCCGGATGACCCTGGATGTCACGCATGATCAGGACACGACGCTGATCGGCGGGCAACTCGGCGATCGCCGCCGCCACCCGGCGCGCCTCCAGCCGCTCCAGGGCATCGTCCTCCGCCGAGATCACCGCGCCGGACATCGCCAGATCATCGCCACGCACCGCCCGCCGGGCCCGGCGAAGGCACTCGTTGCGCACGATCCGGAACATCCACGACGCGAGCGCACCGGTCGCCCGCAAGGTGCCGATCTTGCGGTACAGGATGATCAGCGCCTCCTGCGCGGAATCCTCCGCGTCCTCCGGCGACGCGCACAACGAACGCGCGAAACGCTGCACATGGGGATGGGAACCCGAGACCAAGGCCGCGATGGCGTCCGCGTCACCGCTCTGCGCGGCCGCGACCAAAGACTCCCTGGGCCACTCGGACTCCACGACAACCTCCTTCCACGCCGGGCTTGTCCCGACCCCTACAAGAGCCGGCACCCCCGCGAAAGGATTCAGCCCACGCCCCACAGCGGGACGTGACCCCGCTCACGTCCCGCTCGCCACAGGCCCACCTCGCCCGATGGCATGATCGCCGTCATGACATGGACCGCCCCCGAGGTGACCCGTCCGTCCGGCGACACCGCCGCCGACGAACGCGTTCTTCTTCCCTCGCTGCTGAACTGGCACCGCAGCACCTTCCTCCACAAACTCGCCGGACTCACCGGAGAACAGCTCGCCCAGGCGTCGGTCCCGCCCTCGAACCTCACCCTCCTCGGCCTCGTCCGGCACCTGGCCAAGGTCGAACGCATCTGGTTCCGCCTGCACTACGCGGGCCAGGACATCGGACCGCTCTACGACCCCGCCCTCGGCAAGGACCACGACTTCGAAACCCTCGACGCCGGCAAAGCCGAAGAGGCCTACAACGTCCTGCTCGAAGAGATCCGCCTCGCCGACGAAGCCGCCGCCGGAGGATCCCTCGACGACACCTTCAAGCTCGGCGACGCCCCGTTCTCCCTGCGCATGCTCTACATCCACATGATCGGGGAATACGCCCGCCACAACGGCCACGCCGACCTCATCCGCGAACGCGTCGACGGCCACACCGGAGCCTAGGAGCGACCATGGAATACGGATTCATCGGCGCCGGTGAGATCACCGCCGCCATCGTCGAAGGCCTCAGCAAGGACATCGCCGAACCGCCCTCGATCTTCCTCTCGCCCCGCAGCCGCAGCGTCGGCCAAGAACTCTCGGCCCGCTTCGCCAACGTCGAAGTCCGCGACAGCAACCAAGCCGTCGTCGACAGCGCCCCGACCATCGTCCTCGCCGTGCGCACGCCAATCGCCGAAGAAGTCCTCCGCGACCTCACCTTCCGGCCCGACCAGGTCCTGATCAGCGCCCTCGCCGGCGTCCCCCTCGACCGGCTGCGCGAATGGGCCGCCCCCGTACGCGAAGTCGTCCGGAGCATCCCGCTGCCCCCGGCCTCCCGCCGCCAGAGCCTCACCGCCCTGTACCCGGACAACCCCGAGGCACGAGCTCTCTTCGACAGCATCGGCGGCAGCGTCGTCCCCGCCGCGGAGAAGGACCTCGACATCTTCAGCGGCGCCACCGCCACCTTCGCCGCCCACCTCGACTACCTCGGCACCATCGCCGCCTGGATGACCGACCAGGGCATCGAGGACACCGTGGCGACCACCTTCACCAGCCACATCTTCGGGCAGCTCGGCCACTCCCTGATCGAGCAGGGCGGCTCCCTCGAAACCCTCACCGGCAAGCACATGACCCCCGGCGGGCTCAACGAGCAATTCCTCACCGACCTGCGCACCAACGGCGTCCCCGACACCGTCCGCCACGCCCTCGACGGAATCCTCTCCAGGCTGCGCGACAAGTGACCACGGTCGACAGACTCCGGGCAGCCGGGTGCGTCTTCGCCGAAGACGAAGCCCGGCTGCTCAGAGCCGAAGCCCGCACACCCGCCGAACTCGACACCATGGTCCGCCGCCGTGTCGACGGCGAACCCCTCGAAGTCATCCTCGGCTGGGCCGAATTCCACGGACTCCGCATCACCGTCGAACCCGGCGTCTTCGTGCCACGCCAACGCTCAGAGCTGCTGGTCCGCCACGCTGTCGCGCTCGCCGGACCGGGAGCGGTCGTCGTCGACCTCTGCTGCGGCACCGGCGCGCTCGGTGCCGCCATCGCCACCGAACTCCCCGGAATCCGGCTCCACGCGGCCGACATCGAACCCGCCGCCGTCCGCTGCGCCCGGATCAACGTCGCCGAAGCCGGGGGAGAGGTCTTCGAAGGCGACCTCTACGAGCCCCTCCCCGCATCCCTGCGAGGCCACGTCGACCTCCTCGTCGTCAACGCCCCCTACGTCCCCACCGACGCCATCGCGATGATGCCGCCCGAAGCACGCGACCACGAACCCCGCGTCGCGCTCGACGGCGGACACGACGGCGTCGAGGTCCACCGCCGCGTCGCCGCCGAAGCTTCCCAATGGCTCGCTCCCGGCGGTCACCTGCTCGTCGAAACCGGCGAAACCCAATCCGCGAACACCGCGAAAGCCATGGCGGACAACGGTTTGACCCCCGAAGTGATCACCGACGACGACCTGTACGCGACTATTGTTGTCGGAGCCCGCCACTAGGGTGCCCGCCGTGACCGACTACCTCGACACCACCCGAACCGCCTACGACACCGTCGCGGCCGACTACGCAGAACTCCTCCGCGACCACCTCGCCGGATCCACCTGGGACAGGGCAATGCTCGGCGCGTACGCCGAAATCGTCCAGGCCGCCGGTGGCGGACGCGTCGCCGAAATCGGCTGCGGCACCGGCCGCGTCACCGACTACCTCCACGGACTCGGGCTCGACATCCACGGCGTCGATCTCTCCCCGGGGATGCTCGCCGTCGCCCGCGAGTGGTACCCACACCTGGACTTCGAAATCGGGGAGATGCCCGGTTTGCCCATTCAGGACGGTGCACTGACCGGCGTCGTCGCCTGGTACTCGATCATCCACACCCCACGCGAACGCCTGCCGGAGATCTTCACCGACTTCCACCGGATCCTCGCCCCGGGCGGCCACCTCATGGTGGCCTTCCAGGTCGGCGACGAAGTGCGCCACATCGAGCACGCGTACGGGCACGACATCACCTGCGACGCGTACCGGCTCTCGCCGGAGAAGATCGCCGAACAACTGGGGGAGGCGGGATTCACCGTGCTTTCCCAGCTCGTCCGTGAGCCGTCCGAGGAGTTCGAGAACACCCCACAGGCCTACCTGATCGCCCGCAAGCCCTAGGTCAAGGACGCCGGGCCTCGACGAGCCAGGCCGCCGAGCCGTAGAAAACGCCTCGGTCGGTCTGGTGCTCGGCGAGATCGGCGCGCAACGTCTCGATGGCCTTCACACGGGTGGCGTCGTCCAGGTCGCTCAGCCGCCCGCCGTGCTGCTCGATGACGAACTCGGCCGCGTCGTCGACGTCCTGCCCGAAGTACATCGGCTTGTCCACCGCGGTGCACCGGACGTCGGCGTACCCAGCGGAGGTCAGCAGCGCCTCGGTCTCGTGCGGATCGCTGAGCGCGAGATTCACCGACGGCACCTCACGGCCCGCGGCGAAAATCGTCCGGAACGTCGTGATCCACTCGTTGAGCCGCAACGGCTGCCACGTCAGCAACACGAGACGACCCCCTGACCGCGTCGCCCCGGCCAGATTGACAAACGCCGCCAGGGGAGTACCGAAGAACATCGATCCATGCCTGCTGATCACCACGTCGAAGCCAGACTCGGGAAACGCGTGGACCTGAGCGTCCACCTGCTCGAACGAGACGTTGGGAACGCGTTCCTCCTCGGCGAGACGCCGGGCGAGGCCGAGCATCTCGCCCGAAAGGTCGACGCCCAGCGCGGACCCTTCGGTGGCCAGCCGAGCCGCGTCCCGCGTCGTCTGACCGGCTCCGCAGCCGACATCAAGGACACGATCACCCGGCTGGATGCCGGCCGCGGAGAAGAAGGTGTCGCGGTACGCGGCGACGCCGTCGTTGAACCGCTGCGCGCGCTTGGCCCACAGCGCGCCATCATCGCCATTCCACGCCTTCAACATCCGCTCGTTGGACGGATCGACGCGCACAGCGCTGCTCTCGGACATTTCGGTGACCCCCAGATTTCGATTCCAGGGATGACCATAGCGCCACCCGTCAGCGGAACGCGGCGACGTTCCGGGCAGCCCAATCGGCGAACGACCGCGGCGCGCGACCGAGCACCCGCTCCACATCCGGACTGACGCGCAACTCGGCCGGAGTCGGCGAACTCAGGATGTCCAAGGTGTCGTCAGCGAGCTCCGCCGGCATGCTCCGGACCATCCCCGCCTTCGCCTCGGCCCGGCTCAGCTCGTGGAAACGCACCGGCGAACCCAGCACCCCGGCCAGCGCCGCGGCCTGCTCGCGCGGCGTGATCACCGCCGGACCGGTCAGCTCGTACACCTCACCGAGATGCCGATCGTCCACCAGACAAGCGGCCGCGACCTCCGCGATGTCCGCCGGATCGATGATCGGAACACCCGTGTCACCGAACGGCGCGGCGACCATCCGCTGAGCACGCACGGACTCCGCCCACCACAGCGCGTTGGACGCGAAGCCACCTGGCCGCAGGATCGCCCAGTCCAAACCGGACTCCCGCAGCCTGTCCTCCAGAGCACGCATCGCGATCCGCGTCGCACCGAACGGCCTGGTCGCCACACCCAACGTCGAAAGCAGGACTACACGGCGGACTCCGCTCGCCGCGGCCTCGCGGACGATGTCCGCCGGGTTGGCTCCGGCGGCGTGCAGGTCACCGGAGAGCAGAAGGAACAACGCCTTCGCCCCGGCCAGCGCGGCGTCGAGACCGGCAGGCTCCGCCAGATCGGCCACCACATGCCGCCCGCCCTCCGGCGCCGCCGCGGCGTGCCGCGACACCGCCGTCACCTCCTGGCCCGCCGCGACCAGCGCCTCGGTCAACGGCCGGCCGATGTTCCCGGTAGCCCCGGTCACCACGATCATGAAAGCTCCTTCGTCCGATGTTCCCTGTGGTCAGGACGCTAGAAGTGGAGCTAACTCTTGGTAAGTACATACCTGGAGGTAAGCTCCTGACATGGCTGGAGGCTCGCAGATCACCCAAGGTGACACCGAGACGCGGTATGAGGTGTTTCACACCGACTGCGCCGCCCGTGACGTGGTCGACCACATCACCAGCCGCTGGGGAATCTGGGTACTGATCTCCTTGCAGAGCAACGATCTCCGCTTCTTCGAGCTCCGCGAAAGCATCCAGGGCATCAGCGAGAAGATGCTCGCCCAGTCCCTGCGCTCCCTGGTCCAGGACGGCCTGATCTGGCGCAAGGTCGAGCCGACCACGCCACCTCAAGTCACCTACGGGCTGACCGAATTCGGCCGGGACGTCGGCGAGCCGCTGGGGGAGTTGTTCGACCGGATCACCCAGCGACTCGGGTCACGCCCCTAGCTCACGGCCTTTTGCCTTTGCTGGCATTGAAGCGCGCCTTTTTCTGGCGATTCCCGCAGGTACCCATGTCGCACCATTTGCGGGTCCGGCTCTGGCTGGTGTCGAAAAAGGCGGCCTGGCAGGTCGGCGACGCGCACAAGGCCAACTTTCCGTCCCGCTCGCCGGAGAGGATGCCGATCGCGTCGGCTGCGATCACCCCGAGAGCGTCTTCCACACGCGACGCCGAACTCAGCCGCCAGTGACGAGTGCCCTCCGGAGTCAGGACGGCCGAGGCCCGGCTCTCGATGCTGCGGTCATTGATGACCCGGACAGCGGACACAGGGGGAGTGTCGCCGATCGCGGCCGCCGTCGCGGCGGCGTGAATCGATTCCCTCAGTTCCCGGGCCAGTTCCAGCTGGGCAGCGGTGCAGGAATCCACCGCGAGACCGCTCACCGTCAGCCAATCGACGAGCCGCTGCGGCGTGGGTACGCGCTCGACGGCCTCACCGCGACGCTCTGTCAGAGTCGCCGTGAAGCTCGTCGCCAGCACAGTGCCGAGGCGGAAGTCAGGGAACCCGTCAGACATGGGAACCACCTTAGCCGGTTGCTTCTGGACCTGACGACATGTTAGAACCGTCTTAGCCGGTTCCACGATGGTCAGGAGGTTCTCATGTCCCGTTCAACCGACGACGTACAAGCATTCGAAGCCCACGCGACCGACGCCGAACTCGCCGATCTGCGCGCACGATTGGCCGCGGCCCGGCTACCGGAGCCCGAGACGGTCCACCGCGCGGCGCCCGACCCGCGCCGATGGGACCAGGGCGTCCCGCTCGCCGACCTCGTCGACGTCGTGAACCACTGGCGCACCGAATACGACTGGCGACCATTCGAAGAGCGCCTCAACCAGATCGGGCAGTACCGCACGACCATCGACGGCCTGGGAATCCACTTCCTGCACCGCCGATCCGCACGCACGGACGCCACTCCGCTGATCCTGACCCACGGCTGGCCGGGCAGCATCGCCGAGTTCGTCGACGTGGTGGACGAACTGGCCGATCCGGAAGACGGGGGCGCGCCGGCGTTCCACGTCGTCATTCCTTCGCTGCCGGGATTCGGTTACAGCGACAAGCCGGCCACCACCGGATGGGGCACCGAAAAGACGGCGGCCGCCTGGGTGCAACTGATGGGAAAGCTCGGCTACGACAAGTTCGTCGCGCACGGGGGAGACTGGGGAGGAAACATCACCACGGTTCTCGCCGGCCGTTTCCCGGAACGCGTCCTCGGCATCCACACGACCTTCGCGGAGGGGCCGGCCGGATTGCCGACGGACGGCCTGACAGCGGTCGAGCGCAGATGGACAGAGGAAACCCGCGATTTCTGGCACCATCGCGCGGCGTACGCGAAGCAGCAGGCGACTCGGCCGCAGACCATCGGCTACTCGCTCGTCGACTCACCGGTCGGGCTCCTCGCCTGGATCCTCGACAAGTTCTACGAGTGGACGGACACCGAAGACAGTCCGTTCGAGACGATCTCCCGGGACCGGATTCTCGACAACGTCACCCTGTACTGGCTGACGCGTACCGGGGCGTCGTCGGCTCGCATCTACTACGAAAGCCACGCCTCGCTCGATCCCGAACTCCGGGTCGACGTCCCGTCGGCGATCACCATGTACCCACGTGACATCGAGAAGTACCCGCGCGCCTGGGCGCAGGAGCGGTACCGGCAGATCGTCCGCTGGATGGCGCCCGAAGCCGGGGGACACTTCCCGTCACTGGAGGTGCCCGAATACTTCGTCAAGGACCTGCAAGAAGGCCTCGCGGCCGTCCTCGTTGGCTCCGAACGGTTGGCGGGGAGCGCTGATATCTCGACTACTTGACATAATGTACATTATCGGCACTTTGGACGAGCTGGATAACGAGGGTCGAGAGGGGTCTCTGGAGCGTCCTTGAAGGGGTCATTCGGCGCGCGTCGCACACGCAGAGAGTTCCTCTCGTCGCGGTCAGGCGCGGGCGTCGCTCTCTCCGCCACGGTCGGCAGACTTGGCTGCCTGGTGACCCACAGGGTGTCCCTGGACGCCCCCGAGGACGGGAAACCGATGTCCGATCACTCAGCCTCAATACGTCACTGTGACGAATCACCACAGGCGTTCAGGATCCGAAGATCAACGGAGGCCCTGGATCGACCCGAGTCGCCGCCTGGTCGCCCGGGCGGCGACCTTCAGTACCGGAGAACGCCCAGGTAGCGCCCGGATGTCAGGAAAGGGTCGTTCAGGACGAAAAACGTCAGGAACGACCCTTTCCTGACACCTTGGAGGGCTGCGAGCGGACCGAGATCCCCCGCGAGGGACTTCCGGAGCTACCGCTCCGTTTCATGCATAATCACTATTATGCATGAAACGGAATATAACCCAGTGTAAGACTGTCGGTGCCATGCGGTACAAGATGCGCATGAGGGTTTCCGAGGCACAGCAAGCCTTTTTCGCCGCACGTCGTCCCCGTAAGGATTCTCCTCACACCACTGACGCGTACCGCCGCGACCTCGCGGGCATCACCGCTCTCCTGCTCCGCGAGCTGGACCGCTCCCCTGACGAGCTCACTGTCGAGATGCTCACCGCCCAGGCTCTCCGCAACGCATTCGGCGCCTTCGCGGACACCCACGCCAAGAGTTCGGTCCTGCGCGCTTGGTCGACCTGGAACCAGTTCCTCACCTTCTGCGTGTCGGACGGGCTGCTCGCGGGCAATCCGATGGGCGCGGTCGCCCGGCCGAAAGCGCCGCCGTTGACGCCGAAACCGTTGCGGGGCGAGGAAACCCCGGAGCAGTTGCTCGCGGCCGCGGCGGATGGTTCGCGTCGGACGCGGGATCCGTGGCCGGAGCGGGACGTCCTGGTGATCGCGCTCGGACTGGTCGCCGGGCTGCGCGCCGCGGAGATGCGAGCGCTGACGGCGCGGTCCCTTGTCGGACGTCAGGGTGAGATGCGCTTGCACGTCCACGGCAAGGGAAGTCGCGACCGGTCGATCCCGGTGCAGCCGATCATGGAGAAGATCATCGAGGAGTACCTGGCCTCCTGCCGCCGTCGTTTTCCTCAGCAGCGGTTCGGCCCCTCCACTCCCCTCCTCCGGGATCGCGCCGGCGAGCCGATCGGCCGCGGCGCGCTGGAGTACCTGGTCAAGTCCTGCTACCGGTGGGCGGGCCTGCACGACCGGGTGCCGGTCGGGGCGAATCTGCACGCGTTGCGGCACACGTTCGCGACACGGCTGGCCGAGGACGGCGCGACGGCGTCGGAGATCATGGCGCTGCTGGGGCACGCGAGCCTGGCGACCAGTCAGAACTACATCGAGGCGACTGGGCGGGAGCAGCGGGCGGCGGCCGCGAGCAACCGGACGTACCGGGCATTGGACGGGATCGTGTAGGGCCGGTTCAATCACCGGCCCGTATCAGGAGCGCCTCGATCTCGGCGATCGCCTGAGCGTTGTCCCGGTAGCGGACTCCGTGGATACCGACCGCACGGGCAGCGGCGATGTTGGGCTCCATGTCGTCGAGGAAGATCATCTCCTCGGGGCGGACCTTGAGCCGCGCGCAGCTGAGCTGGTAGATCCGTGGATCTGGCTTGCTCATGCCGACTTCGTGCGAGTAGACGATGTCGTCTACGAGGTCCTCGAACCCATACGCGGCCTGCTCCCGCTCCCGGGCGCCGACGAAGCTGTTGCTCAGGATGCCGGTCCGATAGCTCGGGCGCAGCCCCCGGCAATACTTGATCAGCTCGGTGTTGCCGGTGCCCAGATACTGCTCCCAGGCATCCGCCATGATCAGGTCGGCCTGTTTCCTGGCGACGCCTAGCCGGTCGCTGATCGCCTGACGCACCTCGTCCTCGGTGACCCCGCCGATGGCCCCGGCTGCCCAGACGTCAGCCAGGCGTCGGCCGAACTCACCCTCCACGAGACCGAGCCTGACCTCCCACCGCCTGCGGACCCCGAGGTCGGGCGCGATCTCCAGGACGTCGCCGATGTCGAACACCGCCGCGCGAATCGCCATGATCGCCACCGTCCTACGCTCCACGCAGGATCAGCGGAGCTGTTCGAGGTCCTTGGCGGCCTGGGCGATCTCGCCGGCGAGACCGCGGAGTTCGGCGATGGAGGCACCGTCGTCGGCCGCGGTGACGACGTCTTCGGCGGCGCAGCGGAGTTGGAAGAGCCTGTCCTGCAGGGTGGCGATCTCGGTGTCGGAGAGGACGACGGCGTCTTCCGGGAGGCCGCTGCGCTGCAGGGCGGTGCGGCGTTCGTAGGCTCGCTGGCGGCAGGATTGCCCACAGTAACGGCGGCGCCTGCCGACGTTGCCGCCTTGTTCGAGTCGTCGGCCGCACCAGCCGCAGTGCTTGGGTGCTCCGGCGCGGCGCAGCTCGGACACCTCTTCAGCGGACGTCTTCGGGTGTTCGGCCACTTCCCTCACGAACCAGACCCTAGCTGGCCATCGAACGCTCACGCCGGGGCCACGGCGGAAGTGCACACTAGTGGGGTGCCGACACTGTTTCCTTACCTCGCCGACCCTCTCCCGCGTGCCTTCGCCCATCGGGGCTGGCACCTCGGTGACCTGGAAGGACTGGAGAACTCGCTACCGGCTTTCCAGCAGGCGGTGACGGAGGGTTATCGCTACCTCGAGACGGATGTGCACGCGACGTCGGATGGCGTGGTGGTCGTGCATCACGACGCGTCGCTGGACCGGACGACCGATGGTGCGGGATTGATCTCCCGGCAGACTTGGGCGCAGCTGAAGTCGGTCAAGATCGGGGGTCGTGCGCCGTTGTCGCGGCTGGAGGACGTCCTGGAGGAGCTGCCGGAGGCGCGGTTCAACGTCGATGTGAAGTCGAACGACGCGGTGGTGCCCTTCGTGCGGGCGATCGAGCGGACCGGCGCGCATGACCGGGTGGCGGCGGCGTCGTTCTCGGACGCGCGGTTGGCGCGGATCCGGAAACTGGCGGGGCCGAAGCTGGTGACGGCGATGGGGCCGCGTTCGGTGGCGGTGATGTGGGCGAACGGGTTTCTGCCGCTGGTGTCGTTGCGGGCGTTGTCGCCGGGTGTGATGGCGCAGGTGCCGGTGCGGCAGGGGCGGTTGAAGGTGGTGGACCGGGCTTTTCTGCGGCAGGCGACGCGTGGGGGTTTCGAGGTGCACACGTGGACGGTGGACGATCCGGCGGAGATGCGGTCGCTGCTGGACCTGGGGGTGCACGGGATCGTGACGGATCGGCCGGATCTGCTGCGTGAGGTGCTTCGTGAGCGGGGTGCTTGGCCTTCGTGATCTCCGCGTTTAGTCCTCTGAATGCGCTCACACCGCATTCAGAGGACTAAACGCGAGGGGTTACCGGGGTGGTTTGCCGTTCCAGGCGGCGTCCCAGGTCTTGGGGCCGAGGCGGCCCGAGTCGTTGATGCCGTTGGCGCGCTGGAGGGCGAGAACGGCTTCGCGGGTCTTGTCGTAGTAGCAGCCGGTTCCGGTGAAGCCGTAGCCGTAGGCGTTCATTCGCAGCTGGAACTGCTTGAGCGGTGCGGCGCAGTCGCCGTAGGCGTAGACGACGCCGGGCCAGTCGGGTTTGGGTCCGCCGGGCGGTGCGGGCGGGACAGGCTTCGGCTTGGGCGGAGGCGGCGGTGCGGGTTGTCCTCCCCCGCCGATGTAGGCGGAGTCCTCATAGGACGGGACGCGTTTGCTGCGGGCGTCGCCGTCGTTGCGGAAGCCGAGTTTGCCGGCGCATTCCCAGGGTTGCCAGCCGCGCATGCGGTAGAGGTAGAGGGCCCGGTAGTCCTGTTCGCGGGGGCTGGCCTGGTCGGGGCGTCCTTGGCCGCCGACGCTGCGCCAGGTGGGCAGGTCGAACTGGTAGGCGCCGTAGTAGCCGTTGCCGGTGTTGATGTTGTAGCGCCCGCTCGATTCACACATGCGGAGCTTGGCCCAGTAGGAGCCGTGGGGATCCGCGGCGGCGGATCCGGTGATGGCGATCTGCAAGCCCGTCACGGCCAGGGCGAGCAGGAGCGTTCTCGCCACCACGCGGTGTGCTGTGCGAAGGCGATGGGTCCTCATGAGCGGAACAGTAAATAACGGACACATGCTTCACAAGAGTCACAGCTTGACCACCAGCCTCACATGAAACACACGCGGTTCGTGGCAGCGACACGCCGACGATGGTCCGGCGGATGGCCGGGAAGGGTTGGTCACGCGTCGAAACGAACACGGTCCGGACTCGTGCCGGACAGGCGGGCTTGATCACCAGTAGTCTCCCGCTGACCTCGACATTCTCGACTTCAGGAGTAGTGCATGACGGTGGCCGTGACCCGTGAACGCAAGCGGGTGTGGCGGGCTTGGTACCTCTACGACTGGGCCAATTCGCCGTTCTATTCGTCGGTCATCACGGTGTTCGGCGCGCTCTATTTGAGCGAGATCGCGTCTGCGGATGCCAAGACGAATTTCACCCTTAACGGGGACAGGCCGTGTACCGATTCGAGTGGAGCGTCGAGCACGTTGCAGAGCTGCGACGTCTCGTTGTTCGGGCTGCATTTCCCCGCGGGGTCGTTGTGGGGGTATCTGCTGTCGATCGCGACGGTGACGCAGGTGCTGGTGCTGCCGATCGCCGGCGCGGTCGCGGATCGGAGCAGGCACAAGCGGCGGATCCTCGGCGGGTTCGCGTTCCTGGGCGCGGTGGCGTCGGCGCTGATGTTCTTCATCGCGGGGACGAACTGGGAGATCGGCGTCTGGACGTTCATCCTGGCGAACATCGGTTACGGCGGTGCGCTGGTCGTCTACTACTCGTTCCTGGTGGACATCGCGGAGCCGGACGAGCGGGACGCGGTGTCGTCGAAGGGCTGGGCGTTCGGCTACCTCGGTGGCGGTCTGGCGCTGGCGCTGCAGCTGGGCTTCTTCATGGGGCACGACTTCTTCGGGGTGAGCGAGGGTCTGGCGATCCAGATCTGTTTCCTGACGTCGGGGATCTGGTGGGCGGTGTTCACGGTCCCGGCGGTGCGGGCACTCCCCCAGATTCATGTGCCGAAGTCGGCTGAGCGTGGCCTGTCGGTGCTGACGGCCGGGTTCAAGGAGTTGAGGCAGACGATCAAGGAGGCTCGGGCCTATCCGCTGACGCTGGCGTTCCTCGGGAGCTACCTGGTCTTCACCGACGGGATCACGACGGTGGTGGCAGTGTCGGCGCAGTACGGGAAGGACGAGCTGAAGTACAGCACCCAGGTGCTGATCGTCACGATCCTGGTGATCCAGTTCCTGGCGTACGCCGGGGCGATGATCCACGGGGCGATCGCGGCGCGGATCGGGGCGAAGAAGACGATCTTGGGCAGTCTGGTGGCCTGGGTGGTCGTGCTGACCTTCGCGTTCTTCATCGAGGCGGGGCAGCCGTTGCAGTTCTACGCGGTGGCGGTCGGGATCGGGCTGGTGCTGGGTGGGACGAACGCGTTGTCGCGGTCGTTGTTCGGGCAGATGATCCCCGAGGGGAAGGACGCGCAGTACTTCTCGCTGTACGTGGTCGGTGAGCGGGGTACGTCGTGGCTGGGTCCCCTGCTGTTCGCGGCGGTCGGGCAGATCACCGGGTCGTTCCGGTGGGCGATCATCGCGTTGGTGATCTTCTTCGTGCTCGGTTTCGTGTTCGTGTGGCTGGTGCCGGTGCGCCGGGCGATCGAGGCGGCGGGCAACCGACCACCGGCGGTGCTGTGAGGGCAAGGCCTGCCGATAGGGTCGACCGTCGTGACCGTACTGAAGGAGAGTGGCCCGGACCCCACGGACGCGTTGTCGTCGGTGCCGGTGGCGGGTTCACGGCGGGGTGTGCCGGTCGTCGGGAAGTTGAAGTTCTGCTACGGGCCGATGGACTGCGGGAAGTCGACGCTGGCGTTGCAGATCGACCACAACCACGCGCGGCAGGGTCGTCGCGGGATGGTGCTGGTGCGGCACGACCGGTCCGGTGAGCCGCAGATCACCAGCCGGATCGGGTTGACGCGCAAGGCGATCGAGGTGGGGAACGAGACCGATCTGCGGTTGCTGGTGCGTGAGCAGTGGGCGGCCGGGCGGCACGTGGACTACTTGATCGTCGACGAAGCTCAGTTTTTGTCACCCGTTCAGGTGGATCAGCTGGCCGAATTGGCCGATGACGTCCAGATCGACGTGTACTGCTTCGGGATCGCGACGGATTTCCGGAGCGTGCTGTTCCCCGGAGCGGCGCGGCTGTTCGAGCTGGCGGACGAGTTGCAACCGGTTCAGGTCGAGGTGTTGTGCTGGTGCGGGCAGACGGGACGGTTCAACGCGCGGGTGTCCGAGGGTGAGGTTCTGCGGGCCGGGGACACTGTCGTCGTGGCGGATACCGAGCAGTCGCTAGTTGAAACTTCATCGGCATCACGTTCCGAGGGCGAACCGAACACTGTCCGTTATCAGGTATTGTGCCGTCGGCACTTTCGACTGGGCGACCTGGGGCCCTCCTCGGCCCAACACGGTCAGTTACGGTTGACGTGACAGGCGTACTACTAGCCCATCTGGGGGATATCCGCACCAAGATGGCCGTATTGACGTCACGCCAGAGCGCGAAATCACTCCTACTAGGAGAAGCTGTTGCCACCGGGTGACACAGCTCATCGTGAGCAAGGACATGGTGTCCAGGGAATCCTCTGGCCCCCTCCGTCGTTGCATAGGGTGAGCATCACCCTGGCTCCACCCGGAGCTGACTGAAAGGACCCCCATCATGGCCGACCGTGTTCTCCGTGGAAGCCGGCTGGGAGCGGTCAGCTACGAGACCGACCGCAACCACGACCTCGCCCCTCGCCGCACCGTGCGCTACGCCTGCCCCAAGAACCACGAGTTCGAGGTGCCCTTCTCCGACGACGCCGAGATCCCCTCGGTGTGGGAGTGCAGGCTGCACGGCAGTGAGTCCGAGATCGTGGACGGCGGGCAGCCGGAGCAGAAGAAGGTCAAGCCCCCGAGGACGCACTGGGACATGCTCCTGGAGCGCCGTTCGATCCCGGAGCTCGAAGATCTGCTCAACGAACGTCTCGCCGAGCTGAAGGGACGCAGGACCACCCGGTCCGCCTGACGCACGGCACAAGTAGCTAGCCCCACCACGAATCGGCGAAGCCCCCGCGACCTCCCTCCGCGGGGGCTTCGCCGTGTCCCGGGGATGTCAGGAAAGGGTCGTTCAGGACGAAAAACGTCAGGAACGACCCTTTCCTGACATCCCCGGCGAACGTGAGTCAGGTGACCGCGGCGAGCGGTGTCAGCACCTCGTGCAGTCGCCGCAGGTGCTCCGGCGGGGATTCGAGCAGCGGAAGCCGGACCGTCGCGTGCGGGATCACGCCGAGCTCGGCCAGGGCGGCCTTGGCCATGATCGCTCCCTGCGAGGTACGCATGATCGCGTCCGCGAGGGGAAGCACCGTGGCGTTGATCGCTCGTGCGGTGTCGAGGTCTCCCCCGCGTACGGCTCGGATAAGCTCGGCGTTGCGGTCGGCGAAGGCGTTGCCGACGACGCTGACCAGGCCGGTGGCGCCGGTGGCGAGATACGGCAGGTTGAGTTCGTCGATCCCGCAGTAGTAGGCCAGCGGGGCGCGGGTCATGACGGACATCGCTTCGAACAGGTCGCCTTTGGCGTCCTTCACGGCCCAGATGCGGGGGTGGCCGGCGAGCTCGATCAGGGTGGACGCCTCCATGGCCGTCCCGGTGCGGGCGGGGACGTCGTAGAGCATCACGGGCAGTTCGGTGGCGTCGGCCACGGCCAGACAGTGCGCCACGATCCCGGCTTGGGTCGGCTTGGAGTAGTAGGGGCAGACGAGCAGGAGCGCGTCGGCGCCGGCGGCCTCGGCTTCCTTCGCGCGCCGGATGCAGGCGGTGGTGTCGTAGGTGCCGACTCCGGCGATCACACGGGCGCTGTTCCCGGTCAGGTTCGCCGCGGTGCGGACGAGCCGGGCGGACTCGGTGTCGGTCAGGGTGGGTGATTCGCCGGTGGTCCCGCCGACGACGATGCCGTCGCAGCCGGTGGTGAGCAGGTGGTCGACCAGGCCGGTGATGCCGGGTTCGCTGAGTGCGCCGCCGGGTTCCATCGGGGTGACCATGGCGACGAGGTTGGAGCCGAAGAGCGGTTCGGTCATGCAGCCGATCTTCTCGAGGGCGATACCTGTGGTCCAGCGATGCTTTTTAGGCTGTATTGCGTAGCATGGCTTCATGATCGAGGTCGGTGCGTTACGGGCACTGCGGTCGGTGGCTGCTCTGGGGACGCTGGCGCGGGCGGCGGACGAGCTGGGGTTCACCGCCTCCGCGGTGTCGCAGCAGATCAAGCGGTTGGAGCGCCAGGTCGGGATGCCCGTTCTCGCTCCGGCGGGACGCGGAGTGGTCCTCACGCCGGCCGGGCAGGCCGTCGTCGACTCGTCGCTGGAGGTGTTCCAGGCGCTGGAGCGTTGTGCCGAGGCCGCTCAGTCGGTCGCGGAGGGCGCGCCTCGTGGCGTCCTGCGGGTGGCGGCGTTCTCGACGGGGATCCGCGGTTTGCTCGCGCCCGTCCATCCCCGGCTGTTGCGGCGCTACCCCGATCTCCGCCTGCACATCACCGAGCAGGATCCCGACCAGGCGCTGCACAGTGTCGATGCCGGAACCGCCGATCTCGCGCTCCTGCACGACGCCGACGGTCTGCCTGTCCCCGCGTCGTCCGCCTTGTCCCGGCGCCTGATGCACACCGACCTCGGCGACGTCGTCATGGCCGAGACCCACGCGCTGGCGCGGGCCGAGTCGCCGCTGGACGGTGCGGCCCTGGCCGGTCACGCGTGGGTGACGAGTCCGCCCGGCACGGTCTGCCATCAGTGGTTCCGGCGGCTGTTCGCCGGTTCGGACGAGGAGCCGGATGTGCGGCATCTGGTGGACGACTTCTCCACGCAGCTCTCGCTGGCCGCTTCTGGCGAGGTTCTCGCGTTGATCCCGCGGCTGGCTCGTCCTCCCTTGAGCGAGGGGCTGGTCGTCCGGCCGTTGCGGCGCCCGCCGATGCGCGAGGTGCACGCGGCGTGGCGCCGCAGCGCCGAGGCCAGCCCGGCGATCAAGGCGGTGCTGACGGAGCTTCAGGCTGCCTGATAGCCCGGGATGTCTTCGATGTGGTGATAGACCGGCAGCCCGCGGGACAGGGCGATCGCGACGTCCTGGTCGGCGCCGGTGGATTCCCCCGGCAGACGCAGGACGGCGTCGCAGTGGTGCAGCAGCCGGTCGGCCGTCGGGTACATGACCTCCTTGGCGACCGGGTCGGCCACGGTCTTCCCGCCCGCGCCGCGCAGTACCGGGAGCGCGACCCATTCGCCGATCATCGGCACGTGCCCGCAGCGGAAGATCGGCCAGGCGGCCTCTTCGAGCCGGGCGAGGTTGCGGGCGAGCAGTTCGGGGTCGTCGCCGGTGCCGGAGCGGAACGGGCCGGCGATGAGGATCATCAGAGGTTTGCTCATGCACCGGAGCATAATGTGCAACAATCGGCAGGAACAAGGAGGAATGTGCACATGTTGGCTGCGCAGCGCCGAGACCTGCTGATGGAACGCTTGAAGACCGACGGCCGGATCGTGGCCAAGGACCTCGCCGCCGAACTCGGCGTGTCAGAGGACAGTATCCGCCGTGACCTGCGAGAACTCGCGGACGCCGGACTCTGCCAGCGGGTCTACGGCGGAGCTCTGCCGGTCTCCCCCGCCACCGCCGACTACGCGACCCGGATGGCGGTCAGCGTCGCGGGCAAGGAGCGCATCGCAAAACGTGCAGCAGCGTTGATCCGGCTCGGCTCGACCGTCATTCTCGACGGCGGCACGACGGCGCTCGCGCTGGCCAAGGCGCTCCCCGTCGACCTCGAAGCGACGATCGTCACGCACAGCCCCACCGTCGCGGCCGCGCTCGTCACGCATCCGAAGGTCGAGGTGTTCCTGATCGGCGGGCGGCTCTTCAAGCACTCGGCCGTCACGTGCGGCGCGGCGGCGGCGGAGGCCGCCGAGGGGATCAACGCGGATCTGTTCTTCCTCGGCGTCACCGGCGTCCACCCCGAGACCGGGCTGACCACCGGAGACTCGGACGAAGCCGCGATGAAACGGACCCTCGCCAAACGCGCCGCCGACACCTACGTGCTGGCCAGCTCCGAGAAAATCGGCGCGGCCTCGCCGTTCACCGTGCTTCCCCTGTCCGACGTCGCGGGCGTGATCACCGACGCGGCGCCGGATGAACAGACGGTGAAGGACCTGGGGAAGCTCGGGGTGAGCGTTCTGGGGGTCAGCTCTTCTTGACCAGCCCGCGAAGCTGCTGCCAGCGACGCTTGATCCCCCACATGCCGACCAGGACGATCGCCTCGCGCACAACCGAGCCGCTCATCTTCGACTGACCGACCTCACGTTCGGTGAAGGTGATCGGCACCTCGACCACCTCGAAGCCGGCGAGCGCGGTGCGGAACGCCAGGTCGATCTGGAAGCAGTAGCCGCGCGAGGCGATCTCGTCGAGCGGGAGCTTCTCCAGCACCGTGCGGCGGTACGCGCGGAAACCCGCGGTGATGTCGTTGATCTTCGTGCCGAGCGCGATCCTCGCGTAGAAGTTCGCCAACCACGACAGCGCCTTGCGCTGGAACGGCCAGTTCACCGTGCTGCCGCCGGGAACGTAACGCGAGCCGATCGACAGGTCCGAGTCCTCCAGGGCCGCCAGCACCCGGGGAAGGTCCTCCGGGGCGTGCGATCCGTCGGCGTCCATCTCGACGATGGTCGCGTAGTCACGGGCGAGGCCCCAGCGGAATCCGGCGACGTACGCTGCGCCCAGACCGGCCTTCTCGGTCCGGTGCATGACCTGGATCCGCTCGTCGGCCTTCGCGAGCTCGTCGGCGACGTCTCCGGTGCCGTCGGGGCTGCCGTCGTCGACGACGAGGGCGTTCACGTCAGGGAGAGCCTTGAACAGGCGTTCCAGGATCGGGCCGATGTTGTCCCGTTCGTTGTACGTCGGGACCACCACCAGCACCGGGTCGATTCCCTGGGCCCCCCGTGGCGCCTGCGCCATCCGCTTTTCCTCCGTGTTCCGGCGGGTCAGCCCGCCGCTTCCCTCGTTGCCTTGGTGGCGCTCGCGCGCCGGGTGCGGACACGGATCACGTACCCGCCGGTAACCCCGGCGATCGCCAGGGCCAGCAGCCCGTACTCCGTGGTTACACCGAGTAGATCCGACAGCGTAGTCTGCTGCCTCAGCGGTACGCGCCCGACCAGGGAATCTGCGGTGAACAGGCTGGTGGAGGCCGCGATCGATCCGTCAGGAGCGACGAGCGCGCTCACTCCGCTGGTGGCCGAGACGACCACCGCGCGCCCGTGCTCGACCGCCCGCAGCCGCGACATCGCCAGCTGCTGGTAGCTCATCTCCCCCGGTCCGTACCAGGCGTTGTTGGTCGGCACGACGAGCAGTTCCGCGCCGTCGGCGACCGATTCCCGGGCTGGGTAGTCGAACGCGGTCTCGTAGCAGATGAAGACGCCGACCTTGGTGCCCGCGACCGACAGTGCGGCGTTGGCGCCGTCACCCGGCGTCATGTTCGCGACGCTGTCGACGAACGGCGTCACCAGCTTCGCGACCTCACGGGCGGGAACGTACTCACCGAAGGGCACGAGCTGCTGCTTGGCGTAGCGCTGACCGGGGCCGGTGACCGGATCCCAGACGAGCGCGGAGTTCTGTGCCGTGCCGTCGGGCAGCCGGACCAGCGCGCCGATGATCGCCTGCTTGCCGAAGTCGCGGACCATCCGGTCGACACCGGCGTCGCCGGCGCGCATGGCCATCGCGGTCTCCGGCCAGATCAGCAGATCGACCTTGGTGTTGTCCGCCTTGAGTTTTTCGAGCAGCCGGGCACTCTCGGCGAGGTGGTTGTTCCGGAGCTCGTCGCGGCGGCCCTCCAGCGCCAGACCGATGTCGGGGGCGTTGCCCTGAACCGTGGCGACGGTGAGCTCGCCGTCCTGGGCCTCGGTCCCGATCGTCGGCCACACCGCGAGTCCCGCCACCACCGGCACCAGCGTCAGGACCGACGCGGCCACCAGGGAACGCCGCGGGTCGGCACCCTTGAGCCGCAGGCACAGCGCCGCGAGCCCGAACCCGGTCAGCACGACCGCGAGGCCGACCAGCGGAGCGCCGCCGATCGAGGCGAGCGAGACGAAAGCGCCCTCGGGCTGGCTGAACGCCACGCGGCCCCACGGGAATCCGCCGAACGGGAACCAGGCGCGCGGTGTCTCCAGCGCGATGACCACCAGCGCCGCCCACAACGGTCCCAGCGGCAGCCGCCACACCACGGTGGCGAAGGCCCCGCCGAAACCGAGGTACACCGACAGTGCCATCGCCAGCCCGAGCCATGGCCATGGCCCGAAATCCGGCCCGAGGAAGTCCAGCAGCCAGGTCAGCAACGGCAGGAAGAACGCCATCCCGAAGACGAACGCGTAGCCGAACGCGCCCCGGAACCGGCGTCCGTGCACCACGAGTGCGAAACCGGTGAACGCCAGCGGCGCGAGCCACCACAGCGGACGCGGCGCGAAACTCAGGTACAGCGTGAAACCCGACGCCGCGGCGACGAGGAATCGCAGGAGCCAGGCGCGGGAGAACCGCTTCCGGGGAGCTGCTTCGGGGTCCGGGTTCGTCACGGTCGGGGGCACCCCTGAACCCTAGGCCGTCCGGGTGAACACATCGTGGATGACCTGCCCGCTGCGGACCGTCCGCAGGCAGCGGGGCAGCGTCGCCCCCTCTTCCAGGTTCGGCAGCGGCGGCACACCGGCCCGAGGGTCGGTCGACCAGCGCTGCACTCGCGAGTCCGGGGTCGCGACGACCAGATCGGTGGCGTCCCAGATCGCGTAGTGCGCGGGAGCGCCCGGGACCAGGCTGCCGGTGACACCGTCGTTGACCCCTGCGGCGCGGTGCCCCGCACGCGTGTGGGCGGTGAAGGACGCGCGGGCGGACAGCCCCGACCCAGGGGTGCGGTGATACGTCCCGGCCCGGACAGTCGCCCACGGATCAACCGGGGTGACGGGTGCGTCGGAGCCGAAGGCGAGCAGGAGCCCTTCGGCCGCCATGGCGGCGAAGGGATTGAGCTTCGGGGCGCGCTCGGCGCCGAGGCGGTCGACGTACATGCCGTGCGTGCCGCCCCATTCCGCGTCGAACTGCGGCTGGACCGAGGCGACCACGCCCCAGCCCGCGAGTTCCCGTGCCTGCACCGCGTCGATCATCTCGACGTGTTCGAGCCGGTGGTGCCGGGCGGCCAGCGCCCGCTTGCCGACGGTCTTCTCCGCGAGCCGGAATCCTTCGACGACTTCGGCGACGGCGGCGTCGCCGATGACGTGGAAGCCGGCTTGGAGTTCGGCTTCGGTGCAGGCACTGATGTGCTCGGCGATCGCGGGGGCGTCGAGGTAGAGCGTCCCGGAGGTGCCGTGGGAGTCGGCGTAGGGCTCGTGCAGCGCCGCGGTGCGTGAGCCGAGCGCGCCGTCGACGAACAGGTCGCCCGCCACTCCCCTGGCGCCCAGCGCGCGGGCGGTGTCGACGCCGCCGCGCTCGCCCCAGTAGCCGACGACTTCCGGCAGTCCGGGGTCCGCGGCGAGCGTGAGCAGGTCGGTGAGGTCGTCGGCGCCGGAGATGTCCGGGCCCGCGCATTCGTGCACGCTGACGACCCCGCGTGCGGCGGCTTCGGCGAGGAACGCGCGCTGGGCCTCGCGTCTCTGCTGCGGGGAGATCGCCTCGCGCATCGCGGCGCGGACGCGGTGGTGCGCGTCGCGGGTCAGCGGGCCGTCGGGCGACCAGCCCGGCGCGTCGTGCACGCCGGCGGCGAGTGCGACGAGGGCGCTGGAGACGAGCGCGGAGTGGACGTCGACGCGGCTGAGGTACACCGGGGTTCCGTCGGCGGCCTCGTCGATCTCCGCGCGGCTGGGCAGCCTGCCGTCGGTCCAGCGCGACTCGTCCCAGCCGTGCGCGACCAGCACCTGGCCGGGACGGACGGCGCCGCGGACCGCGGCGAGCAGTTCACCGGCACCGCGGACGTCCGTGAGGTTGAGACCGGTGAGGTGCAGGCCGGTCGCGGTGGCGTGGACGTGCGCGTCGACGAAGGCGGGGGCGACGAAGGCGCCGTCGAGGTCGACCACCTCGGCGTCGGGATGCAGTGCTTTGGCCGGGCCGTCCTGTCCCACCCAGACGACGGTGCCGTCCGTGATCGCCATGGCGGTGGCGTCGGGGGCCGAGGGGCTGTAGACGCGCCCGCCGAGCAGGAGCGTGGTTCGCGCGTTGGTCACCCTTCCGAGTTTGCAGCGTGCGGATGATCACCACGTGGTTAGGGTCGATGAAATGAGCTGGGGAGCCGAAAACACGAAGTCAGCGGTCGTCGGGACCGCTTTGTCGGCGAGCTTGGGGCTCGGGGCGGTGGTCGTTTTCACCGCGGTCCGCGACACCGCGATCCTGCGGCCGCTCATCGCACTGGTGGCGCCGCAGGCATGGCCGTCGGATCTGGTGGCGGTCTCCCTGTTGCCGATGGCGGCGGTGCTCGCCGCGGTGTTCCTGAGCCGGTGGTGGCCGTGGCTGCTGGTGGCGGGGGTCGTGCTGTCCCTGCCGACCGCGCTCGTGCACCTGTTCCCGGACCTGGCCGCACATCCGTCGCTGTCGATCGTCGCCCTTGCCGGACCGCCAGTGGTGCTGCTGGCCGTGTTCGCCGCCGCACAGGATCTCCTGCGGCGAGGCGCCCGCACGGCCGGGCTCGTGGTCATCGGGCTCGCCGTCGGGACACAGTTGTTCGCCGCGAGCCTGGCAGGCGCGTCCTGGCTCATGCTCGCGCCCGGCGGTCTGGCCTGGCATCTGATCCTGACCGCAGTGAGCGTGGCCGGGGCGGTGCTGGCCGTCGTCACCCGTGGTGCCCGGGCGCGGGACGCGGAATGGCCGGAATCGCGTCCGCTGACGGCGCGGTTCGCGGCCGCCGCGATCGTGGCGGTACTGCTGCCCATGGCCGTCCAGGCGGTGGACGTGGTGAAGGTCAGCGAGATCCTGGAGCTGCCGGTCGCATCGATCGCCAGGCATCCCGAAGTCGTCGTGGCCATCGGGGGGCTGATCGTGCTCGTCGGCGGGGTCGTCGTGTGCGCGCTCGCCGGTTCGCGGGCGTTCTTCGCCGCGGCGACGTCGGCGAGTGTGCAGGTCGGGGCGATGGCGCCGCTGCTGCTGGCGGTGTACTCGGTGGCGTTCCAGCCGGTCCTGAGCTGGCTGGCGGCCGCGGCGGGCGTCGCCGCCGGGTGTCTGGCGGGGGCGTCGCGCTGGAGGGCGCAGTTCGCGGTCGGCGGGGCCGTGGTGTCCGCGCTCGTGCTGTTCATCCTGGATCTGGGGACCGGCGGGGTGCCGGAGAAGCTGATCGACCACGAAGCGGTGATCCCGGGTGCGTTGCTGCTGGCGCTGCTGTGCGCCACCGTCGTCGCGGCGATCGTCACGACCGGCCCTCGTCTCGCGGAGGACGGTGTCGTCGTACCCGTGCTCGGCCCGCTGGCCTCGGTGCTGGTGTTCGGTGGCGCCGGTGCGATGACCGCGGTCGGCGTCCGCGACGAGAACGCGCCATCGACCCGGCTTGAAGCGGTTCATCACCTGGGTTATTCGGCCGGCCTGCTGTTTCTCGCCGCCGCGTTGATCGCCGGAATCGCTGCCGTCGAACACCTTCGCGCTCGTTCGAAGCAGGAGGCAGTGTCGGCCTGACACTCCGGGCAAGACAGGAATATTTACGTCGTCCGAACGATGTGACAGGATATTTTCACGCGTTTCCGACGACGAGGAGTACAAGTGACTGCGATCCAGGAACCGACCTCGCCGGTGGCCGCCTACGATCAGCCTTACGACTACACCCGAGTCGAGCTGATCGAACCCGACTGGCGCCGCTTCCCCGGCTGGCACGACGTGACCGAGGCAGAGTGGCGTGACGCGCAGTGGCAGCGCGTTCACTGCATCCGCAACGCCAAGCAGCTGCGCGCCTTGATGGGCGATCAGCTCGAGGAGCGCTTCTACGAGGACATGCTCGCCGACCAGCGCGAGATGGCCACGATGTCGATGCTGCTGCCGCCGCAGATGATCAACACGATGGCGCCCAACGCGGGCACCGACCCGGCGAAGGTGACCGAGGCCTGGTACGCCGACCCGATCCGCCGCTACATGCTCCCGGTGCGCAGCGACCGCGACACCGAATGGCCGAGCCACCCGCACTCCGAGCGGGACTCGCTGCACGAGGCCGAGATGTGGGTCGTGGAGGGGCTGACCCACCGCTACCCCACCAAGGTCCTCGCCGAGATGATCTCCACCTGCCCCCAGTACTGCGGGCACTGCACCCGGATGGACCTCGTCGGCAACTCCACCGAACAGATCGAGAAGCACAAGCTCTCGCTCAAGCCGGTCGACCGCCAGGACGCGATGATCGAGTACCTGAAGAAGACCCCCGGCGTGCGTGACGTCGTGGTCTCCGGCGGCGACGTCGCCAACGTGCCGTGGCCGCAGCTGGAGTCGTTCCTGATGCGGCTGATGGACATCGACACCGTCCGCGACATCCGGCTCGCCACCAAGGCGCTCGCCGCCCTGCCGCAGCACTGGATCCAGCCGAAGGTCGTCGAAGGCCTCGAACGCGTCGCCGGCACCGCCCAGCGCCGCGGCGTCAACCTCGCGATCCACACCCACGTCAACCACGCGCAGTCGGTCACCCCGCTGGTCGCCGAAGCCGCCCGCACCGCGCTCGACGTCGGCGTCCGCGACGTGCGCAACCAGGGCGTACTGATGAAGGGCGTCAACGCGACCCCGGCGGACCTGCTGGACCTCTGCTTCGCGCTGCAGGGCGAAGCGAACATCCTGCCGTACTACTTCTACATGTGCGACATGATCCCGAACGCCGAGCACTGGCGGGTTTCGGTGCACGAGGCGCAGGAACTGCAGCACGCGATCATGGGCTACTTGCCCGGCTACGCCACGCCGCGCATCGTCTGCGACGTGCCTTATGTCGGGAAGCGGTGGGTGCACCAGCTCGCCGACTACGACCGCGAACTCGGAATCTCCTACTGGACCAAGAACTACCGGACCGGCATCGAGCACGAGGATCCCGAAGCCTTGCAGCGCCGCTACCCGTACTACGACCCGATCTCGACCCTCCCCGAGGCCGGTCAGCGCTGGTGGCGCGACCAGCCCCCGATGGCCTGACCGGCCAGCAGGCCCCGGAGGGGGCGTTCAGGCTCATGTGCGAGCTTTGAACGCCCCCTTCGCCGGCAGGGAAACATCTCGCGCCGCCCGCACGACGAAGGGAACCGCGCGCCGGATCCGAGGCTGCACGGCCCCCTTTATCGTGTTACTGACTGCTAGCCGTCGCGGTTCGCCACCTGGATCACCCTCCTCGATCGAGCTGCCGGACTCCCCAGTGTCGGCCACAGCGCCAGGGACGGCACAGGCCCCGAACGAGGGAGAAATCGGTCGGCTGCCTGATCCTGACCACGGGCAGGCGATCGACGACATCCGCCGCACCTGCGTGGCCAAGCAGGACATAGCCCACCGGAGATACGGCACAGTGAGGTCATGCGGAGAGCGTGGGTAGGGATCTCGGCCGCCGCAGCGTGCGCGGCGATGACGGCCATTCTGCTGCTCGCGGGAAACCTGGAGATGCTGTCCTGGATAGCCGGTGCCGGCTCCTTCATCATCGCGGTCCCGTCCCTCGTCCTGGCCCTGACCAGCCACTCCGGTGCCGGCGGCGATTCGACGATCCACCCGAGCCCGGGGACCGAGGCGCCCGATTCAGGACCAGCGCACCGCCCCGGCACCGGCACGGTGGCGGTGGAGCTGACCACGCGCCGCATCCGAACCGCGAACCGGCTGTCCCACGCGGCCGAGGGTGCGGGCCAGGGCTTCGCCGCGATCATCGTGCCGGTCGTCGTGGTCGGCTTGTTCGACAGTGCCACCCGGGCCGCCGTCCACAGGTCCCCGATGACCTTCTTTCTGCTGGCTGTGGGCGTGGCCGCGTTGGTGGCCTTCCTGGCTTGGTTGGCTGCTCCAGGCGGCAAGGATCTGCTCATCGTCAACGACGAGGGGCTGACCATCATCGACAAGCGCCATATCCGCTACGGCGACACGTCGTTCACGATTCCCTGGCCGCTGATGGAACGTGTCCGGCTCCTGTCTTCCACGCAGCCCGCCTTCTCCATCCTGATCGTGCAGTTCAGGAGCGGGGAATCCGAGTTCGAAGCGTCGCGGATCAGTGCTTTGGAGAAGCGGGGAGAGTCCACCTCGGACGGCCACATCATGGCCCGGCTGTACGTGGCCTCGGGCGGCACGGAACGTACGGAACTGCTTGTTCGGGCGCGCAGGGCGCTAACCGAATTCGGAGGCCATCGCTACGCCGAGTAGTTCAAGGCGGAGGTCGCTCGCTCCGTCTCTTCTCGTTGGACCGGCCCGCCGAGGATCTGCCCGGGAATCGCGTCGGACGCCCGGATGCTACTGACGCCGCTTCCGAAAGCTGCCGAGCACTCACGATGCCCACGGTGCTAGATCAACCGCAGCTCGCTCATATCGTCGCGACCCTCATCTCGAATGAAAATTCTCCCGCCGTCGGAATTGACTTGTTCCAGGTAGCTGTAGAGCTGGGTCGCCCTGTTTATCACATCCGTTGTTGAATGTCCGGTGATCTCTGTGGATTTTTCTAACGCGCGCACAGCTCGCGGAGTCAGGTTTACGGTAACGCGCGTCAATTCGCCAGCACCGCCTGCCGTTTGCGCACGGGTGTGAGAATCCTGCACTTTGTTAGCCGGAAGCGTGCTCATCGTCGCTGTCCTTTCTGGGCTTGCCCTTCGATCGCGCGGCCTGGCCTCGGAGCAGGGCGAGATTCACGAGGTAGAAGGCGAGTGTGGCTGCGCTTGCCGCCACAGCGGCTATCAGTTCCGGCATCCCGGCGACAAGGGCGACCCCGGCGACGACGGCGGCTGAGAACAAGGCAGTGCCGGCAGCGAGAGCAGAAGCGCCAGTCAGCTTCCGCGTTTCACCAGTCTGCGGCGTGACGAATTCTATTCTGACGGCCTTGAGGTCCGCGAGTTCACCAGCGCTCAGGGGGCGGCGGCTCAAGACAAGGAAGGAATCCTCGCTCGGCCCGTCCTCGTACTCGGTGACGTCGACATACATCTGGCCGGATTTCAGCCTGGTCCCGCGCGCGGATAGCGCGACAGGTGCAGTCAGTGGCACCGAGTCGATACGCAGATCGGCGCCGAGCACCTCCACCATGGAGCCAGAGCGTGATGCGCCGACGGACGCCACGCCCAGGACCATGTCGGCCTCGTCAGCTCCGTCGCCGGTGTCCTGGACGCCGTGGCCGGCGGCGCGTAGCCGGTCGAGCCCTCGCTCGATGTCGAACTCCGCTTCGTAGCTTCCTGGCATCCGGGAGAGCTTGGCGTCCAGATCATCGTCACTCATTCGGCTTCTCCTCCCATCTTTCTCGTGTGCGGGGAGTAGAACTTCTTAAGAGCGGTGCGCGCTTGCGACAGGTGGAAACGCACTGTGCCTTTGTTGATTTCCAACGCTTCGGCGATCTCGGCATCCGCCATGCCCACGAAGTATTTCATGCGCACGATCGTTCTCTGGCGTGGAGGAAGTGTCTCCAGGGCTATCGCGAGCATGTCGACGTCGTCTTTCCGGGCGTGTTGATCGAGAACGCGTTCGAACGCATCGTGGCTGGCTTCATCCACTTCTTCCATGCCCGCTTCGGCGTGGGGCCGGTAGTTCCGCTCGGTGCTGTTCAACCACCTCACCCACCGGTTGTGGACCACAGCGATCACGAACTTTCTCGGATCTTCGACTGACCTGCCGTTATGAAGGTGCTTCCCGATCGCGAGGAAGGCCTCGTGAACAAGATCCTCGGCCGTCGCCGCGTCGGCGCCCCTGGCCCGGAGATAGTTGTATCCGGCGCCGGCGTGCTCGGCGAACCAGCCCTCGAGCAGTGCGGCTGCCGCGGCGCCGAGGCGGGCCGTGATGTCCGCGTCGGACCGAGGGGACGACGCCTCCGGCAGGTCATCGCTCGGACGTTCCATTGCCCTGTTTCAGCTGCAGAAGTTCCCCGGCCTGCTCCACCTGAGCCCGAACGCTGCCCGGCTCGCCATCGACCGGCCTGACGATCATTCTGACCCGGTCTGCTTCCCGGTCGAGCCACACACCGCCTCCGGTCCCGAGTTGACGCAGGACCACTTCCGCCGTTGCCCGGTCCTCCTTCTCCCGCGCCAGCCGGTAGCGCCCCTTGACCCACTCCTGGAGCACGCCACAGCCATTCCGAAAACCCCGGAACAGGCTTCCTATCGTGATCACACCGTTCTCCCAGATGTCCAGCCGCCGGGCGTTGTACCCTGCTGCTCGTATAGAGCAGGGCAGGTCCATTTCTGTTTGGTTGGCTGACAAACCGCCTGGTCAGGTGAGCCGCGGCGGAAGCGCCCTGCGAGCTCCCGGCTTGCGATTCGAGCCCGGCCGGCGCTGAGCCGGGGCAGGGTGGCACAGAGGTCGCCTGGGGCACGCGGCGAGACCCAAGAGATCAGACCTGCTGACCCGCGCGGTGCGGCCGAAGTCGTGTCAGGGGCGCCTCGGCGACGGGGTCCGGCCATTCGTCTGCCCGAACGTGCACGGTTGTCTGTCCGTCCGGAAACTGTCGCGCTGCGACATTCGTATGACCCATGCACCGAGCCGCCCGTCGAGAACATGCGAAGATTTTTATCGTCACGACCACGTCTTTGTCGAACGAATGCTTCTTACCAGGTAAGACGCCACAAGCGAGCGGCGCGTGCAATTAATTCGGCGTGCATATCCTCCACTTGAAACAGGTCAACATGACTGGCGTCACAGTCTTGCCGTCTCGGTTCCTTCGGATGATCCATGCCACGCTTGCCGGGTGTTGGCGTGAAGGTCATCCAGCTGTGCGCGCTGTCGGCCGGAGATCGATGCGCAGCCGCGGCCCACAAAGGAAACCGCTTCTGGCGGATGGCTGCCGGAGAGTCTTGTCAGAAAGGACGAAATGCGATGAGCGAGGCGGAAACCCACGGCCCCCGCTTGTACCGCAATACCGAGAAGATGATGGCCTACAGCCTTCCGAACTGGACGGCGGCCGAAGACGCCGGTCTGATCGCCCTGCACGCCACAAGCAGCCCTGACGGGTCGCTTGTCGAGCGCTCAAGTGGTCGTCAGTTCATCAATATGAGCTCGTATTCCTACCTGGGTCTCAATCGCCATCCGGCCGTGATTCAGGGCGCGATCGACGCGCTGCGCGAGGAACAGATCATTGAGCTGGGCATCGCACCGACGCGCATTCAGTCGTCGCTGATGTATGACGTCCAGGAGCGATTCTCGACGCTGTTCGACGCGCAGTGCTTCCTGGCGATCTCCTGTTCTGTGGCCACAGCGGCGCTGCTACCACTGGTCACCTCGGGGGCGCTGATCGACGGCAAGCCGAGAGTCACCGTCTTCGACAAGCGGGCCCACTTCTGCATGGACCTGATGAAGCCGGTCTGTGCCGACGAGGCGCCAGTGTTCATCAGCCCGTACAACGACATGAACTACCTCGAAGACCTGTGCAAGAAGCACCCTCGGGTGGCGTACATCGCCGATGGGGCGTATTCCACCGGCGGCATGGCCGACATGGATGCCCTCCTCGAGTTGCAGGACCGGTACGGGCTGTTCCTGTGGCTGGATGACTCCCACGCCATGTCAGTGATAGGCACCAAGGGCGAGGGCTTCGTGCGCTCACGCGTGGATGAACTCAATCCGCTGACCCTCATCACCGGCTCGCTGGTCAAAGGCTTCGGATGCACCGGCGGGATCATCATGACCGGTCGCCAGGACATCGGGCGCATCGTCAACACCATGGCCGGCCCCATGTGCTGGTCGCAGACGATGAGTACGGCCAACCTCGGCAGCGTCCGGGCCTGCATCGACATCCATGAAGGCCCGGAGCTGGCCCTGCTCCAAGGGAAGCTGCGGGAGAACCTCGCCTACTTCGACCAACGCGTTCCCACCGCCCAGACCGGCAGTCAGATGCCGGTTCGCATGCTGATCCTGGGAGACCCGGGTCTTTCCGTCAGCCTGTCCAATACGCTGCTGGACAACGGCTTCTACGTCGCGCCGGTGTACTTCCCGACCACCGCCCGGGGCAAGGAAGGCCTGCGGGTCATGATCCGGGCCGACGTCGAACGGCCGGACCTGGAGCGGTTGTGCGACCTGCTCGACAAGCACGTGGTGCCCCATGGCTGACACTTCGTTACTCGATGCTCCGTTGTGCCGGAGTCTGCTGGTCACGTCCGCGCTACGCGTGGACCGATTCCGCCAGGGCCGTGCCAGTGGAGCCGATGTCAACCTCATCGACCTCGAAGACGCTGTCCCGGCCGGTGAAAAGACGCGGGCCCGGCAGGCGTACCTCAAGTTGACCAGCGAGGATCTGCCTGAGGTCTTGGGGGTGCGGATCAACGGCCTCATGACCCGGGACGGGCTGGAAGATCTACTGGCGATCTGTGACGCGGAGATCGAGCCGGTGATCATCCACATTCCGAAAACCGAAACCGCTGAGCAAATCGAGTTGGCCGATCGGATCCTCACCGCCGCAGGCCGCGCCTCGACGGTGTGGGCGGTGATCGAGACGTCCAACGGGGTGGCCAACGCGAGGGCGATCGCCTCCTCGAGTCCGCGGCTGAGCGGGCTGGTGTTCGGCCTGGCCGATTACGCCGCTGAGATCGGCGCGTCCCTGGCGTGGGAGAGCGTGCTCTATGCGAGGTCGCAGGTGGTCATGGCCGCCCGCGCCGCCGGGATCCAGGTCATGGACGCTCCCACCTTCGATCTCGACGACGTCGGACTGTTGCGCACCGAGGCGCGCCGGTCGGTGGACATGGGCTACACCGGCAAGGTCGCCGTTCACCCACGGCAAGTGCCGATCATCAATGAGATCTACAGCCCCACGGCCGAAGCGGTCACGTGGGCGCAGCAGGTGGTGGAGAAATTCGACGCCTCCTCGAAGGGCATCCACACCGTAGACGGGCTGATGGTGGGGCCGCCGTTCCTCAAGCGGGCCCAGGCGATTCTCGAACTCCAGGGGATGATGTGAAATCCGTACCGTTCTTCGAAGATCTGGGTGGCGGGCGCTACCGCGAAAACAAGGGCCTGTTCTACGAGCAGTTCGACGTCGGCGACATCATCGAACACCGGCCGGGCCGGACGATTACCGAGACCGACAACGTGTGGCAGTCCCTGATCTCGCTCAACAATCATCCCCTGCACATCGACCACGAATACGCCCGCCACACCGAGTTCGGCAAACCCTTGGTTTCGAGTCTGGTGACGCTGTCCATCGTCGGGGGGATGTGCACCAACGGCACCAGCGCCAAGGCGATCGCCAACCTCGGCTGGGAAAGCATCCGCTTGCCCAACCCGGTCTTCGTCGGCGACACCTTGTATGCCGAGACGACCGTGGTGGCCAAGCGGCGGTCGAAATCGCGCCCCGAAGCCGGGATCGTGACCTTCGAGTCCAGAGGACTCAAGCCTGACGGCACCCTGGTGATGATCTTCACCCGGTCAGCGCTCATCCCCCTCGGCGAGGCCGTCGTCCGCGATGCCTCGATCATCTGATCCGGCGATGAGCTCCACCTCCGCCGGCGCGCCACGGCATGGCAGTCCAGCTACCGGCGGCGGTGCGGTTGTACGCGATGACATGACCGGGCCCCGGCGGCAGCGCCGGACGTGGGTCATGCTCGTGGCGCTGCTGACCGGGATGATCGTCCTGCCGATCTCGCAGACCTCGCTCCTGCCACTGCTGCCCTCTCTGGCACGGGACTTCGGGGTTTCAGCGGCCGACATCAACTGGCTGATGATCGCCAACCTGGTGGCATCGGCAGTACTCACACCCCTGCTCGGGCGCCTCGGTGACCTCTACGGGCACAAGCGCCTCCTGCTGCTGGCGCTGCTGGGGCCCGTGGCCGGATCCCTGTTGGCGGCGCTGACACATTCCTTCGCCCTGCTCGTGCTTGCCCGCGTCCTGCAGGGTGCCACCGCCGGGGTGTTCCCGCTGGCGGTGGGCATCATCCGCACTCACCTTCCTCGGCCCGCCCGGGGCATGGCCTTGGTCAGCACGAGCATGGGCATCGGCAGCGGGCTTGGCGTACTGGCCGGCAGTGCGCTCATGACCGGGTGGGGGTATCAGGCGATCTTCTGGCTGCTGTTCGCCCTCAGCCTGGTGGCACTCCTCGCCGTATCAAGGGCCGTTCCGGCGGACCGCGTGACCGGCCACGCCCGCGGCGTCGACCTCCTCGGTGCCCTCACACTGGTCACCTGGCTGTGTGCGCTGCTGATCGCAATCAGCAAAGGCAACACCTGGGGCTGGAGCGATACTCGCATCCTCGGCCTGATGCTCCTCACCGTCATGGGCATGGGAGCGTGGATCACCGTCGAGCGCCGCGTGCGCCACCCCTTGGTCGACCTGACCATGCTCACTCGGCGCACGGTCGCCTTTACCGGCATCGCCGCAACCCTGACCGGGTTCGGCATGTACGGCTCTTTGATCATGGTCAGCGAGTTCGTCCAAACACCCCAAGAGACCGGATTCGGCTTCTCCGCCACTGTGCTGGGTGCCGGTCTGATGCTGTTGCCCAGCTCCCTGGGCAACCTGGCCGCCGTCCCGCTCGGCCTCAGGATCGGACCGCGCCAGTGCCTGATCACGGGTGGTGTGGTGAGCGCTGTCGCCATGCTGCTCGTGATCATGGGTCACGAGCACCGCGTCGCCGTCTACCTGGCCAGCGCCATCATCGGTCTCGGCACGGGCCTGGCCTTCACCGCCATGCCCATCTGTATCAACATGGCGGTACCAGCCGACCAGACCGGTATCGCCAACAGTATGAACGTCGTTTTCCGCACCATCGGTTCAGCGACGGCCAGCGCCGTCATGGGTGCCATCCTCGTCAGTAGCCACAGCCAGCACGTCGTCCCGACCTTGGGTGCCTACCAGGCCGCCTTTCTCCTCACCGCCCTCGGATTCCTCACCGCCGGCCTGATTCCCCTGGCCATCCGGGCTCCACGCCATCAAGCCGGGAGGGTGTCGGCCGTGAAAGTTCGTTAGCGAGCGACCGGATCCGCCGGAACGGGTGTGTGGCGGGCCTTCAACCGTGACGGCTGAGCACGTCGGCAGCTTGCTCCAAGACGGTGACGATCTCTTCGACACTCAGCCGCACCACCCCTTCGCGGTCGCCGACGTGCTCGATCCGTGAACGCAACCGGTACCGGAGTGTGCCGTCGGCGTGCAACTCCGCGTCCAGGTCGTCGGTGGTCGGACCCCAGTACGCGAAATCCGGTGAACGCCCGGCTCGGTAGCGGGCGGCGTCCGACCGCAGCGAGTGGACGAACTGCGGCACGTAGGCCATGTTGTCGAACGGAGTCGCGACAGCACCGTCCAGCCACAGCGTGCAGACACGAAGCCGATCCCCGCCAGGGTCGGCCGGTCCGATCTCCAGTGCGATACGTGACCGGTCGCCGACGAGGACTTCCGTGGCACACCAACGGGAAACGTCGAAGTCGAAGTCGAGGGCTGCGGCCACGGCGTCCAGGGTGGCCGCGGTCTCGTCCTCGTCAAGCGCGATCAGCTCAGGCAGCTCGCCGAACCCCAACTGCTCCAGCGCGGCGCGCAGATTCGGGTAATCGGGCGCTCGATCGGGATAAGTCGCGTACACGCCGATGTTGCGCAGCGACGGCACATGCGACCGATCCGGACCGCGCAGCGTGACGCCGCCCAGGAACACCCGCGCGGCCCGGTGATGAGGCGCGACATAGTCCGCGGGCCCCAGCTTCACGGCGAAGCTCCCCCGGTCGCCGTAGAGTCCCGCGGACCGTGTGCCGAACGCACTCAGCACCTCATCGGCAACAGCACGCCAACCAGCCGGATCGTCCCCGGTAATCCGCGCGAATCCACCGTCGGCCATGAGGTCGGGCCGTTGTCCGGCCAGTCCGCGCAGACTTTCGCCGCTGCGCCGGCGCACCAGCGGCTCCCGGTCCGACATCCCTCGACGCAACGCCGCCAGCGAACGCGGGGTGGCCGGTAGTGCCCGCAGCATCTCGGCCGCGGCGACCCGATCGTCCCGCTCGCCGAAACCCTCCAGCACCGCGGCCACCTCGGACACATACTCGTCGTCGCCGGTCGCCTCCCACGCCGCCTGCGCGGCAAGGGCCCGGGCCAAACCCCGAGCCGAGGGAAGAGCGGACCGGAGGGAAGCGACCGTCTCCTGAACGAATTCGCTTCCGGCGTCGCCCACGCGCATGAGCCTAACCGAGGCCGAACCTGATGGGGTGACCCGCGACCGGAGTGGGGTCAAGGGTGCCAGTGCGGGCGAAGGTCGCCCAGACGGCGCGGAGTGCGGCACCGAAGGTGTCGATCTCCGGCCACGGGACCTTACCGAGCATCGGGCTGTCCTGCCAGGCCCGCTGGGTGCCGAACAGCAGCGGCAGTTCCAGACAGTGGGTGGCGCCGAACTCGGATCCCTCGGGCCGCCAGTCCAGGCGATACGACCGGACGACGGCTCCGGCCTCGCGAAGCCGGTCACCGAGGGCGGTCAGTGGTTCGAGGTAGATCTCGTCGGTGCCCTGGGCGCCGGGAAACGCGGTCATGTCGTCGGCGTTCCAGCCGTACAGCACGTCGAGGTCGCTCACGTTGTCCGCGAAGGACGCCTTGTCCAGCGTGTCCACCGGAACGAACGCGGGTTCCATCGGGTCACCGGTGAGCCGAAGGTTGGTCAGCGCGGTCTCCCTCTGCGCGGCGAGTATTTCCGTGATCGCGGCGGTGCGCGGGTCGCTGCCGAGCGCGTCGGCGAACACCTGGCCGAGGCGCGCCGCATGCGCGGGCGGGCGAGTGGCGAGGCCGAGCGGCGCGCTCTGCAGGATCGCCCGCCGGAACAGGCCGCGTGCCTCGGGCATCTCCATCAGGAGCCGGATGGAGATGCCGCCCGCCGACTGTCCCGCGACCGTCACGTTGTCCGGGTCCCCACCGTAGGCCGCGATGTTGGCCCGCACCCAGCGCAGCGCTTCGAGCTGGTCGGCCAGCCCGAGGTTGCCGGGGCTGACCCCGTCCAGGTACAGGTAGCCGAGGGCGCCGAGCCGGTAGTTGACACCGACCACCACCAGGTCGCCTTCGGCCGTCAGCGCGCCGCCGTCGTACCACTCCAGCAACCCGCCACCGCTGGAGAAGCCACCGCCGTGGAGCCACACCAGTACCGGCCGGTGCCCGTCGTCCAGGCGAGGGGTGCTGATCGTCAGGTTGAGACAGTCCTCGCCCTGCGTGACGAGCTCGCGCGGCGGCCCCATCACGTGGTCCAGCCGGGACGGCGGTTGAGGGCTGCACTCCCCACTGGACGGCATCCGTTCCGAAACGGCGACCGGCGGAGCGAACCGCGCCGCCGTGGCATACCGGATCGATCCGGTTCGGACAGTCATGGTCATACGCACCTCGCGGATAGGATCGGCTGGTGTTCTTGCCTCGTCTGTTGGACGGCCGTCTGAAGTTCCGTCATCTCGTCCTGCTCGACGCGCTGGCCAGACAAGGCACCGTGGTCGGGGCCGCGGCCGAGTTGCATGTCACGCAGCCGGTGGCGACCAGGAGTCTGCATGAGCTCGAAGAGATCCTCGACGTGCGGCTGTTCGAACGCGGCCCGCGCGGCATCACCCCGACCGTGTTCGGCGAGGCGTTCACCGGGCATGCCCGCGCGGTGCTCGCGCAGCTCGAGCAGGCAGGGCGGCATGTCGCCGAGCTGGCCGACGCGGAGCGCGGCACGGTGGTGGTCGGCACCCATCTCGCGGGATCGAACATGTTGCTGCCTCGTGCGATCGCGGCGATCAAGACCGAACGGCCGTACCTGACCGTCGTGGTACGGGAGGGTTCTCCCGAAGCGCTGCTGGTGGAGCTGGAGGCCGGCCGGGTCGACCTGATCATCGGCAGGCTGACCGCGCCGTCGGACGAGCGGATCGAGCGACGCAAGCTGTACGACGAGTCGGTGGATCTGGTGGTCCGCACCACGCATCCGCTGGCGGGCGCGACCGGCGTCGAGCTGGCCGACCTCGCGGAGTATCCGTGGATCCTGCCCGGAGCGGAGACCGCGCTGCGCCGTGAGCTGGAGCAGTTGTTCACCCGTAACGACTTCCCGCTACCGGCGAACCGCGTGGAGACCACGTCGTTCCTCACTGTGCGGCAGCTGCTGCTGGAAACCGATGTGATCGCCGCCCTGCCCAGCTTGATCACCAAGGACGATCCGAGGATAACCAGGGTCGCGCTGGCACTGGAGCCCATCGGGCACAGCGTCGGACTCACCCTGCCCGCCCAGCGCACGCTCAGCCCGTCGGTGGAGGCGCTGATCCGCAGCCTGACCGACGTCGCCACCGGCATGTCGCATCAGGATCGCCCGATCACGCCGTGAAGAGGAAGCGTTCGGCGTTCCCGCTCGTGATCAGCTGCCGCTCGGTCTCGCTCAGGAAGCCGCTCTTGCGCACCACCTCGCCGACCGGACGTTCGCCGAGCGGGTACGGGTAGTCACTGCCGACCATCACCCGCTCGGCGCCGAGCGTGTCCACGAGCAGCCGCAGTGCCCGCTCGTCGAAGACCACCGAGTCGACGTGGAACCGATCGAGGTAGTGCGACGGCGGGAACTCCGAGGTGCCGATCACGTCGTTCCGCCGATGCCAGGCGTTCTCCATCCGGCCGAGCCAGAACGCGAACGACCCACCGCCGTGCGCGAAGCAGATCTTCAGGCTCGCGTCGATCCTGTCGAACACCCCGCCGAGCACCAGCGCCAGGATCGACAGATGCGTCTCCGCGGGCATCGCGGTCAGCCATCGCGCCATCCACCGGTCCAGCCGGGGCGAGTCGGCCATGTCCCACGGGTGCACGAACACCGGGACCCCGAGCGACGCGCAATGCTGCAGGAAGGTTTCCACCCCCGCGCTGTCCAGGTCCCGGTCGCCGACGTGGTTGCCGATCTCCACCCCGCGATGCCCCGCGGCCAGGCAGCGTTCCAGTTCACGGCACGCCGCGTCGGTGTCCTGCAACGGGACCTGGCAGAACGGGATCAGCCGGTCGGGTGCCGGTGCGACGATCTCCAGTGCCAGGTCGTTGAAGATCCGGGCGACCCGGCTCGCCTGCTCGCCGGTCCGGCCGTAGTTGAAGAAGGCGGGCGTCGGGGAGACCACCTGGGTGCGCACGCCATCGGCGTCCATGTCCAGCAGCCGGGTCTCCGCGTTCCAGCAGTCCGCGCCGATCCGGCGGAACTCACTGCTCCCCATCATGATCATCGCCTCGGACTCGGTTTCCGCGCGCAGCCACGGCGCGTCCGGCCCGGCGTCCGCGCGCAGATCCGGCCAGCCGTTCGGCACGTAGTGCGTGTGGATGTCGATCAGGCCGGTCATCTCAGCCCTTCCCAGGGTGGAGTGCGCCGCAGCCGCCGCAGGTGCGAGCCTGCTCGTCGCCGTAGAAGGCGGTGAAGACCGGCGGCAGATCCTCGACGATGTCGCGCACCTGGAGTTCCACTTCGTGCACCAGCGAAGCGCATTCGAGGCAGTACCACTGGAACTTCTCCAGAGTGCCCTCCTCACGGACGCGTTCGATGACCAGGCCGATCGAGTCGGCCTCCGGGCGCTGGGGCGAGTGCGGGATGTCGCCCGGCAGCAGCCACGTGTCACCTTCGGAGATCCGGATGGTCTTCTGGCCCTCGTCGGTCATGATGTTCACGTGCATGGCGCCCTTGAGCTGGTAGAACCATTCCTCGTAAGGGTCGACGTGGAAATCGGTGCGCTGGTTCGGCCCGCCGACGACCTGCACGATGAAATCGCTGCCGAGCGCCATGGTCCGGTTGTTCACCGGCGGCTTGAGCAGATGCTCGTGCTCGGCGATCCAGGCCTGGAAATTGACGACCTCGGGAATACCGGTCATCGCGGAACCTCCGTGTCTTTGGGTAGATGAGCGATTGCCTGGATTTCGATCAGCAGATGCGGATGCGGCAACTGGTGGACCGCGACCGTCGTGCGGGCAGGGCCGGTTTCATCGAAGTACTCGCCGTAGATCTCGTTGTAGCCGCCGAAATCGTTCATCGATACCAGGAAAGTGGTGATCTGAGTGATGTCGGAGAGATCGGCGCCGACCTCGCGCAGGATGCCGCGGAGGTTGTCGATCACCGCGCGGGTCTGCGCCCGGATGTCCAGGTTCGTGGTGCCGAGTTCGTCCACCTCGACGCCGGCGAACGTGTTGTCCGGGCGGCGAGAGCTGGTGCCGGACACGAAGATCAGGTCTCCCGCGACCTTCACATGCGGAAACCGGCCCCTCGGTTTCGCCCGTCCGGGAATCACGAGCCCGCTCATGCCAGCCCCCGCACCGAAACCCGGCCGAGTCCGGCGATGTCCGCCTCGGCGACGCCGGGCGCGAACGGCACCGCTTCGGTCGCCGCTCCGGCCAGCACCACCTGCCCGGCTCGCAACGGGATGTCCCGCTTCCGGCAGAGCTCGACCAGCGCGTGCAGCGCGCGCACCGGATCGCCGAGGATCGCCGCCGTCGAGCCGATCACCTCGCGTTCCCCGGAACGGATCCGCACCGCCCGGTCAGCCACTTCGCCGAACGCGCGCCAAGGGCCGAGCACGAACCCGGCGGCCGAGGTGTTGTCCGCGACCACATCGGTGTGGGTGAACCGGAAATCCCGGTACCGGGAGTCGATGATCTCGATCGCCGGGGCCATCGCGTCCACCGCGGACTCCACGTCGAACGCGGGGTCGGTGAGGTCGACGTCGCGAGCCAGCCGGTAGGCGACCTCCGGCTCCACCTTGGGATGGATGAAGCCCGCCAACGAGACCTCGCCGCCGTCGGCGATCCGCATCGCGCCGGTGAGCCTGCCGGCGATCACTTCGGACACGCCCATCTGCGCCATCTTCGCCTTGCTGGTCAACCCCAGCTTGATCCCGAGCACCCGCTCGCCACGACTCTCCCGGCGGGCCACCAGCGCGGCCTGGACGGCGTACGCGTCGGCGATGTCCAGCTCGTGATCGTCGGCGAGGCTCGGGATGTCCGCGCAGGTGGTCTGTGCGGTGTCCAGCCGATCGGCGAGCGCCGAGATCTCCGCGATGGCCGTCATGTGCCGCTCCCTGCGCCAGGTCGAGTACGACGTTCTGCTGTCATTGAGCCTCCTCTTCGATCGGCGCGGTCACAGCCGCACGCACACATTCGTCGGCTCGGTGTAGAAGTGCAGCGAAGAGGCGCCGCCCTCCCTGCCGATCCCGGAAAGCCCCATCCCGCCGAACGGCGAGCGCAGGTCGCGCAGGAACCAGGTGTTCACCCAGGACATGCCGACGTGCATGGCCTGTGCGACGCGGTGTCCCCGACGCAGATCCTGTGTCCACACCGAGGAAGCCAGCCCGTATTCGGTGTCGTTGGCCAACGCGACAGCCTCGTCTTCGGTGTCGAACGGGATCAGCGCGGCCACCGGGCCGAAGATCTCCTCCCGCACCGGCCGGTCCTTGTTGGTCAGGCCGGTCCACAGAGTCGGCTCCAGCCACGAGCCGCCGTCGAATCCCGGGCCCATCTCGGGGATGCCGCCGCCGGTCAGGGTTTCGGCGCCGGCCTCTCGCGCCAGTGCGAGGTAGTCCAGCACTTTGAGCCGGTGCTCCGGAGAGATGAGCGGGCCGGTGGTCGTCCGCTCAGCCGACGGGTCGCCGAGCCGCAGGCCGCGCGCCCGTTCCACCAATCCGCCCGCCACCTCTTCGAAGACCGGACGCTGCACGTACACCCGCTCGGTGCACAGGCACACCTGCCCGGTGTTCGCGAACACGGACCGGGTAAGCCCGGCGAGCGTCTCGTCGAGGTCCGCGTCGTCGAACACGATGGCGGCGTTCTTCCCGCCGAGTTCGAACGACACCGGCCGGACCCGTGGCGCGACCGTGCGCATCACCTGGGTTCCCGTGGCCGACGAGCCGGTGAACGTCACCCCGTCGATGCCGGGATGCTCGGTCAGGTACTGCCCCGCCGAGTCACCCCCGAACCCGTGCACCACGTTGTAGGCGCCCGCGGGCAATCCGACTTCGGCCAGCACCTCGGCCAACAGGGTCGCGGTGGACGGGGTCTGGTCGCTCGGCTTGACCACGACCGCGTTGCCGCAGCCGAGCGCGGGTGCGACTTTCCAGGTCAGCAACAGCAGCGGCAGGTTCCACGGCACGATCACCGCGACCACGCCCAGCGGCTTGCGCACCGCGTAGTTCAGCGCCTGGGCCCCACCGGGCAGATCGGTGACGAACGATTCCTGGCCGGCGGCCGCGATCACGTCGGCGAACGTACGGAAGTTCGCCACCGCACGGGCCACGTCCAGTTCGCGGGCCTGGGTGACCGGCTTTCCGGTGTCAGCGACCTCGGCCGCCACGAACTCCTCGAACCGGTCCTCGATCCGATCGGCCGCCCGGCGCAGTAACGCGGTCCGCTCCCGCACCGGAGTGTCCGCCCAGCCATCGTGCAACGCGGCGCGTGCGCCGACTACCGCGCGGTGCACCAGCTCCCGGCCGGCCTCGTGCACCCTGGCGAACTCCGTGCCGGTCGCCGGATCGACCGCCGGGAACCCCGGTCCGTCCGGCTCGGCGAACTCACCGTCCACGAAGTTGCGGATCCACCGCGCTGACTGCGTCATGCCGTTCACTCTGACCGGCCGCGCCATGCGGAACAAATGCGCATCTGCTCGCCAGCTATACCCGAAAGGGCATATCGCCTTCCGCGCTGCGCGCGGAGGCATACCTGTTTGGGCATATCAGAACGGCAATTCGGCATTTGTGGCCTATGCCTCACGGTGTCAGGCTTCTGCCCAATCGCCAGCAGCCGCGGTCGGCTGTCGCCAGAGTCGATTGGGTTTTCGCAGATGAACGCACCCGCGCCCCGCAGGATCGCCGCCGCCACGCTCGCCGGGACCACCCTTGAGTGGTACGACTTCTTCCTCTACGGCACCGCGTCCGCGCTGATCTTCAACAAGCAGTTCTTCCCCTCGCTGAGCCCGACGGTCGGCACCCTCGCCGCGTTCAGCACCTTCGCCGTCGGGTTCATCGCCCGCCCGCTCGGCGGCCTGGTGTTCGGCCACTTCGGTGATCGGATCGGACGCAAGTCCACCCTCGTGGTGTCGCTGATGCTGATGGGTATCGGCTCCACGTTGATCGGGTTGATCCCGAACTACCAGGCGATCGGCATCTGGGCGCCGATCCTGCTGGTCGCGATGCGGATCGTGCAGGGCATCGGACTCGGCGGAGAAGGGGCGGGAGCGACCCTGATGTCGATGGAACACGCACCCGCCGATCAACGGAACCGGTACGCCGGGTTCCCGCAGATGGGCACCCCGGCCGGCCTGGTGCTGGCGAACCTGCTGTTCCTCGGCAGCAGCGCGGTGATGCCCGCGAGCGCGTTCGCCACGTGGGGCTGGCGGATCCCGTTCCTGCTGAGCTTCGTGCTGGTCGCGATCGGCCTGATGATCCGGCTGCGGATCACCGAATCGCCGTCGTTCGCGCGGATGACCCGGAACGACCAGGTGGTCCGGTTCCCGCTCGGCGCGGCGCTCAAGGTCGGCGTCGGCAGGCTCGCGCTGACCCTGCTGGTCGGCGTGGCGAACTCGGCGGTCGCCTACGTGTTCATGGTCTTCACCCTGTCCTACGGAACCCAGAACCTCCACTACGACCGGCAGTTCCTGATCCTGTCGGTGACCGGATCGGCGGCGCTGTGGTTCGCCACCATTCCGATCTGGACCCGGATCGCCGACCGCCACGGCAGGCGCACCATGTTCGTCGCCGGATCCGCCGCGCTCCTGCTGTGGTGCCTCGCGTTCTTCCCGTTGCTGAACACCGGCGACACCGGGCTCGCGTTGCTCGCACTGGCGGGCATGGGACTGGTCGTCCCGATCACCCACTGCGTCCAGGGCGCGATCATCGCGGACACCTTCCCGGTCAACGTCCGGTTCTCCGGGATGTCGCTGCTGCTGCAGGGCGGCGCGATCCTCGGCGGCGGGCTCGCCCCGATGATCGCCACCGCGGTGCTCAACGCCACCGGCGAGACCACCGGCATCACCTGGTATCTGGTCGCGATCTGCGGCGTCAGCATGATCAGCGCGATGGCCCTGTTCCGCCTGACGCCTTCCCGTCCTGCGGAATCCACTGTGGACGGACCACGCGACCGCGACGCCGTCCCGCTGGCCATGAACACCCGTCCGGCCGGACGTGACGATCATTAAAGTCCGTCTCCACCGGTGAATCTCATGCCCCGGCGGCCGGAGCGGGTACGTGGCCAGGGCATGCCGCATGGCCGCCTCACCGTCTGCTCGACGGCGAGGCGGCCATGCTCGACATGACCTCGTCGCGTTCAGCTCAGGAGTCGACGGGGACCGTTACCCGGAAACGGTGCTCCGCTGCCGATGCAGGTCTTCGGATGACGACCGGGTCGCAGGCACCGGGGTCGCGGGCCGCGGTGTTCCGGTGGAGTCGATGGCCACGAACACCAGATCCGCCGAAGCCACTGGTGTCGGGGGCTCCGGGACGTCTTCAGGGCTGTCGGCCCACCCCGTCCAGTAGGTGGCGGTGACCTTCACGCAGACTTCGATCGAGGTGTTGTTGACCTGTTCGATCCGAGCGTAGGCATGCAGCAGCGCGCCTTCCTTGACCCGGTTCAGGAACTCCATCCGCTTCACCGCACGGGTGGCTGTCGGGCCGTTGCTGTGCTCGAGAGTGGCCACCCAAGCCGCGTGGTCGATCAGCCGGAAAATGACGAAACCGCTGACATCTCCCTGGTGGTTGAGGTCAGCCGACTGGGCAAGATGAGTCAGGGTGCACTTCGTCAGCGTTCTCGGTGAAAACCCTGGCGGGCTGTGGTTCATCTCGCTATCCTTCCGATCATGATTTGATTACTTGACTCAGGCGGCATGCCAGTGCCACAGGAGCCGGGAAATGCCAATCCAAGGCACGCCGCGGAGGTGACCGCGGAACAGTGCCCACCGTCGTCTCAGGGACGACCGGGCTGCCGAAAAATCCCCGTCGAACGCCGACGACGTTAATTCAAACGGCTTGTTTCTGGTTCAGGAATTACGTTAACCCGGTCACCGGATTTCGATAGTAAGTGCGGGCATCTCGCAGAGAAGAGTATCAACAGAGAGTCAGCGCCGCCAACTTACAGTAACAGCTTCACACGAACGGTGAGTCGCCCACGATGCGGAACCGACCGCCGTCGAGCGACGGAGAACGACAGTTCGGTCACGACTTCCGAACGTCTCCCGCATTCCCTTCGAGGTCAGGGATCCACCCACGCTCCCCGATCGGCGAGGCGGTCCCGGCTTTGGCGTCCGACCTGGGCGGGAATCGAAGTGTCGCCATTCACGGGGAATGCGCTCGACAACGATTAACCATGCGCCAAAAGCTATGCTTCGAGCAGTTCGGCATGCGAACGGGTGTTCGCCGTAGCCGAGACGATTCCCGAAGTCGTAATGATCCGGTCACGCCGATCGACTCATCCAGGGATCGGTCCGGAACCCGATCGGTGAGGTGGGAGAAGAGTGACTCACGGCGGCGAACAGGTGGTGAGGGACGGCCCGCCCGCGATCTGGTACGCGGTGCCGCCGAGGAATCCCCGGTTCGTCGGCCGCGAGTCCGTGCTGGCGCGGATGCGAGAGAACTTCTCGGGTGATCAGGAACCGAGGAAGTCGGGAACGTTTGTGCCCAGACCGCTTTCGCGGGCGCGCCGGTGGACGAGATCCGCGAGGGCGAGGTCCAGCGCGCCGAGGCCGAAAGGCGAGAAGACGGTGAGGGTGTCCGGGTCACGCCGGTAGCGATCGCCGTCGAGGAGGAGTTCGCCGAGCGAGTGGGCGATGAAGCCGCGATCGCCCGCCCGCTGCTCCGCGAGATGCAGTGACGTGGCGGCCCGGCAGACGTGGTCGGCGTCGTCGACGACGTTGGTGCTCGCCAGGATCGTCTCCGGGGTGAGGTCGCGCAACGACAGGTGCAGGATCAACGCCCCCGGCTGACAGCGCGAGCCGTCCAGGTGCGGGACCGTGGCACTGGTCGCCAGGCACACCAGCGGATGCGCGGCGACGGCGTCCTCGACCCTGGTGACGACGTCGACCTTCATCTCCGGCCAGCGGGTGGTGCACCGCTCCGCGAAAGCGCCCGCCCGCGCCTGGTCAAGGTCGAACACCGTGACCGAGTCCAGTTCGGCGTACAGGGCGCGCAGGAAAGTCAAGACCTCGAAGTTGATCACGCCTGCCCCGATGAGCGACACCCCGGAGCCGGTCGCGCCGAGGGTGGCCGCGGCGACCGCCGCGCTCGCCGCGGTGCGCCGTGCCGAGATGGTGGCCCCTTCGAGGAACACCTCGGGATGGCCGGTCCGCATCGAATTGAGGATGATCGCCGCCGACGCCCGGTCCATCCCGGCTTCGACGTTGCCGGGAAACGACGACACCCACTTGACGCCGGCGACCGGCGCTTCGGGCGTCTCCAGGTACGCGGGCAGCGCGATGATCCGGTTGCGTTCGTCGCCGGGAAAGCGCAGGAACACCGAGTGCGGAACGGCGGAACGGCCTTGGGTGTGCAGGACATAGGCCTTGCGCACGGCCGCCAGCACTTCTTGCTCCGCGCCGTCGAGGATCCGCCGGACATCGCCATGGGACAGGATCAGCATGCCGTCCAGCCTGACGGGCGGCGGCCGGGTTTCGGAGGGAAGAAAGCGCAGAAAACCCGGCCGGGATTCTCCGGATCGTCAGCGGTGCACACCGACGAAACGCAGTTCGGAGGTGTACCGATTCCCTTTGTCGTCGGTCAGCCACGCTTGTTCGGGAGACGGCAGCATCTCCGTGATCGACACCCGGCCGTCCGGATCCTGACGGGCCAATCGCCGCACCGCTTTGGCGAAGATGTTCACGTACACCGGAGCGTCGAAGTCCACATAGAACGGACGCGGCTCCCCTGGCGAAACCACGAAGACGAACCGCGGAAGTCCCAGTTCTGCGCGCCATCGGCGTGCCAGCACGAATCGCCGCGCCTCGGACTTCTCAGCCCCGAAGCCCAACCTTGCCACCGGAACCGACCACGACTCCCGGGCCACCACCAGCTTGTCCACCGTCACCCGGGGCGAATGGTCCGCGTCGGGCATGATCCGGAACAGGTCCATCGCCAATGTGGTCAGCACGTGGCCGAACGCGTCGAGTACGTCGAACTCCGCGCCGTCGGGTAACACGGCGATCAGCCGCTCGCCGTGTGCTTCCACCCGGACGTCGGCGCTCAGCACCGCCCGGTCCCGCTCCGGAGCGATTGTATGGTCCACCAAGGCCACGCAGTAATCCTCGTGCCGGTCCAGCGAATAGCGGATCCTGGCGGAGAGCCGGGACTTGTGTTCCTTGGGCAGCATCGGCAGCAGACGCGGGCCGGGGAAGTCGGCGGCTGTCTCGTCGAGCAGTTCGCCGCGTGCCGGGTGCTGGTGGACGAAGAGCGAAGCGCCGAGGGTGTTCGACGCGACGTGCAGTTCGCCGAGCACCCAGCCGGGATCGGCGCCGGGGACGACGAACACGTCGGGACTGAGGTAGCGGGCCATGGCCCAGCCGGGGGCCGGGTCGCCGAACTCGTCCCGCACCCGGTCCGCGATGTCCACACCGGACACCCGGACGCGCCGGGCCCCGTCGGGGATGTCGAGGATGCGCGCCCACCGGCCGGCCAGCTCCCGGCGAAGGGATGCGGCCTCGGCCACCGCTGAACCGTGCAGGATCGGCATGCACGCGAACCAGAACGAGGCCAGGTCGACGGGCCCGGCGGCCGCGAGGCCGGTGTGGACCTTCCGCGCGTGGCTCAGCACCGTGTCGGCGAGCCGCGCTGTCAGCCAGGTCGCGCTGGTCAGCAGCAGGTCGAGCGGGGCGAGCTCGGCCATCAGGCCGGTACCGAGCCGCGCTCGCGCCGCCCGGACACAGTCCGAGTAGACCAGGCCGCGGCAGGGGGCGGTGTTCGCGCCCTTGGCGCGAGTGGCCGCCGAGCCGGTCGCGGCCGTGAAGTCGCTCTCCAGCGCGGCCAGTCCGGCCGGGAGTTCCCCGGCGGTCGACGTCCGGACCCGATCACGACCGCGTTCCAGCTCGTCCAGCCGGGTGAGCCACTGCTCCCTCAGCCCGGATTCACCGACGGATGCCAGCCAGCTTCGCAGGAACCGTTCGGGATGCGCGCTCGCCGGGACGTCCAGACGCCAGACGACCACCTTGAGCCGCACCAGCTCCGTCACCGCGGCGGCCACGTCGATCGCCGGGCCCAGTTCCCGCTGGATCCGCCGCGCCGAACGGACCCCGTCGCACAGTTCGAGAACAGGGCGGAGTTCCGCGGGAATCACCTGGGGCGGCCTGCCCGGCAGGTGAGCCAGGTCGCCGGTCACCCGGACGAAGGGCACCCGGCGGGGCGCCACCCAGTTCCGCGTCCGCGGATCGTCGCCGATCGCGCGGGCGACCGCGTCGACAGCCCAGCCGGCGAAGTAGACGTTCGACGTCGTGATCAGCCCGGACCCGGGATCGACCTCGATCCCGTTCGCCGACTCGTCCCATCGGCCCCAGCCCACCGGGCCGAAGAAACCGATCGTGTCGTTCTTCACGCAGAACCGCTGCCAGTACTGCGCGACCACTTCCTCACGCTGGCGGGGTTTGCTGGTCCGGCCCGACACCGACGGCTCCCACGTGAGGAAGGACTCGACGCCGGTTCGCCAGATGGTGGAGTTCTGCCACTCGACCGCGGCCCGGAATTCCGGCGCGGACGCGATCCCCTGGAGCTCCACAGCCGTTTCCACCGCCGTGGTCGCGAACTGTTTCTCGAACACGTCCCACCCCGGCCCGGACAGCCCGGCGTCGAGCCGGTCCGCGGCCGCCGCCAGTCCTTCCTCCGCGAGCCTCAGCACGCCCGCCGCGGGGAAACCCGCGCCCCGCACCGCGAACTGGTCCCACAGCCGCCATTTCCCGCTCAACCAGACCATGTCGGCAACGCTCCTCGGGGCTATCGGACATCGGCGCGGCAGCGCCGGGGGGTGTTCCCACCGGACACGATGGCGACGGCGCGGCCGGTGAACCGCGTCCGCAAGGCACCGGCGAGGGCGACGCTCCCGCTCGGTTCGGCCTCGACCCCGTCGCGACGCAGCAGATCCATCGCCGCCAGGATCTCTTCGTCGGTGACCTCGATCAGCTCGTCGACCCGGCGCCGGATGATCGGGAACGGGATCTCACCCGGCCGCTGGCCACGCAGCCCGTCGGCCACCGTGCCGGACGGCGGCAGCTCGACCGGGCAGCCGGCCTCCAACGACCGGGCGTAGCGCCGGGCCGTCGACGGCTCCACGCCGACGATCCGCGGTGCTCCGCGTAATCCCTCGGCGGCCAGGCACACGCCCGCCAGCAGGCCACCGCCGCCGGTCGGCACGAAGATCGCGTCGAGATCCGGTATCGCTTCGAACACTTCCAGCCCGACCGTGCCCGCTCCGGCGACCACCGAGCGGTGGTCCGAGGACGGTACGAAGGCCGCACCGATGCGGGCGGCGTGCTCGCGTGCGTACCGGTCCCGTTGAGCCACCCCTCCGGGTACCTCGATCACCCGCGCGCCGAGCCTGCCGATGATGGCGGCTTTGTCGGCCCGCGCTCCACCGGCGACGACGACCGTCACCTCGACACCCATCTCCGCGCCGAGCCGGGCGACCGCGATCCCGTGATTGCCCGACGAGCCGGTCACGACGTGGGCGGTGGCCAGGTCGAGCATCGCGTTCGCCGCGCCGCGGGTCTTGAACGAGCCGCCGTGCTGCAGATGTTCGGCTTTGAGCAGGATCCCCGGCAGGCCGTCCGCCGCCAGCAGCGGCGTGTGCCGGATCCGGCCCGCGGTCCGCCGCGCCGCCATCACCACGTCGGCCGAGCCGAGCCGGGGCGCTTCGACGGTCATCGGACGGACTGGTCGACCGCGACGAAGCGCAATTCTGAGGTGTACCGATTGCCCCTGTCGTCGGTCAGCCACGCCTGTTCCGGTGACGGCAGCATCTCCGTGATCGACAACCGGCCCGCCGGATCCTGACGGGCCAGCCGGCGCACAGCCTTCGCGAAGATGTTCACGAACACAGGAGCGTCGAAGTCCACATAGAACGGACGCGGCTCCCCCGGCGAAACCACGAACACGAACCGCGGAAGACCCAGCTCCTCGCGCCACCGGCGTGCCAGCACGAACCGCCGCGCCTCCGACTTCTCCGACACGAACCCCAGGGATTCCACCGGCACCGACCACGACTCCCGGGCCACCACCAGCTTGTCCACCGTCACCCGGGGCGAATGACCGGCGAGGGGCCGTAACGCGAACCGGTCCATGACGCGGTTGGTCATCGCGTTGCTGAACACGTCGAGCAGGTCGAACTCCGCGCCGTCGGGCAGCACGGCGACCAGCCCCTCGTCCCGCTCTTCCACCCGGACGTCCGCGCTCAGCGCCGTTCGCCCCCGCTCCGGATCGACCGTGTGGTCCACCAAGCCAACGTAGTAGTCCTCGGGCCGGTCCAGGGAGATCCGGCTGCGCGCCGACCATCGTGGCGGCTGTTCCTTCGGCAGCATCGGCAGCAGACGCGGGCCGGGGAAGTCGACCGCGGTCTCGGCGAACAGCCGTCCGGCGTCCGGATGCTGCATCACCCACAACGACGTGCTGGCGGTGTTCATCGCGACGTGCAGTTCGCCGAGGACCAGCTCGAAGTTCCCGCGCGCCACCTCGGCGGCGTCGTCGGCCACGACCAGGACGTCCGGGCTGATGTAGCGGGCCTGCGGCCAGCTCGGACCGGTCTCCCCGAACTCGTCCCGCACCCGGTCCGCGATGTCCGCACTGGACAATCGGACACGCCGGGCATCGGCCGGGACCCGCAGGATCCGCGCCCAGCGGTCCCGCAGCTCGCCCTGGACGCGGTCGATGTCGTCGATCGATCCGCCGTGCGGGGCGGGCAGGCACTCCATCCACAACGACGCGAGGTCCACGCTCCCGTCCCGTTCGCGCAGGCGGTCGTACGCCTGCCGGATCCGATCCCCGACGGACTGGGCGAACCGGCCGGTCATCCAGCGCGCGGCGGTGAGGCACAGGGCGAGCGGGGTCAGCTCGTCGCGGATCGTGTCGCCGATCCGGACCGTGGCGGACCGGCGGCAGTCGGCGTAGATCAGAGCCCGGCACGGTGCCGTGCGCGTGCCCTTGGCGCGTTGGGCCGAGACCTGGGTCAGCGCCTCGAACTCGTTCTCCAGCGCGGTGAACGCCGCGGACAACGCGGTGGCGTCGGCGCCCGCCGCCTTGATCCGGTCCCTGCCGTGTTCGAGGACCGCCACTTTGGACAGCCCGGCCTCTCGCAGCTCCGGGTCCGTGATCCGCTCCAGGACGGAACGCAGGTGCTGTTCGGGATACGCGCAGGTAGGGACCTCCAGCCGCCAGACGATCAGGCGACGCCGCACCAATTCGTCCAGAAGGGACATGACGGCGTCTTCGGTCGTCCCGTGTCCGAGTTCCGCCGCGATCTCCGCGGGACGGCGGGTTCCGTCGCAGTGCGCGAGAACCTCCCGCTCCAGCGGCTGAAGCCGGTGCGGGCTCCGTCCGGGCATCCGCACCAGGTCACCGGTGAGCCGGACGAACGACACCCGGCGCGGCGCGATCCAGGCCCGCAGCCGAGGATCGGCACCGACCGTGCGGGCGACCGCGTCCACCGCCCAGCTGGAAAAGTAGACGTTCGACTCGGCGACCAGGCCGGATCCCGGTTCCACGACGACACCTTCGGCCGACTCGTCCCATCGGCCCCAGCCCACCGGGCCGAAGAAACCGATCGTGTCGTTCTTCACGCAGAACCGCTGCCAGTAGTGCGCCACCAGCTCTTCGCGTTCACGGCGCTTGCTCGTGCGTCCGTCCACCGAGGGATCCCACGCCAGGAACAAGCCGATGCCGCGCTGAAGAAGCGCCGGGTTCTGCCAAGCCACCGCGGCCTGGAAATCCGGCAAAGCGGCGATTTCCTGCAGTTCCTTGACGTTGTCCACCATCGCGCCGGCGAACAATTCCTCGAACGCCGGCCACTCGGGGCCCGCGGTGTCGGCGAGCCGGTCCGCCGCCTCGGCGAGTCCGAACGGCGCCAGCCGCAGCACCCCGGCGGCGGGGAATCCCGGCCCACGCAGGGCGAACTCCCGCCACAGCCGCCATTCGCCGCCCGGCAGGAGGACTTCGTCAGGCATCGCGCACCGGACCCGCGCACCATTCGAGTACGGCCCGGGCGCTGTGGTACTTGTTCTCCGCCAAGGTGAACGCGAGACTCGCCGGTCCGTCGAGGACTTCCGCCGCGACTTCCTCCCCGCGATGCGCGGGAAGGTCGTGGAGGAACACCTTCGCACCGGACTCGGCCATCACCGCCGCGTCTACGTGGAACGGGGCGAACACCTCACGCCAGTCCTCGGTGTGTTTGACCGTTCCGGTGGTCTGCCACCTCGTGGTATAGACGGCGTCGACGACCGGGAGCGCGGCCATGTCGTGCCGCTCCTCCACCAGTGCGCCGCTGCGTTTCGCGTTGAGCTCGGCCTGGTCCAGAAAACGCTGTTCGAGGCCATAGCCCGTCGGCGTACGCAAGTAGAGGGCCGTGTCGCGGTAGCGGGACAACGCCAGAGCCAGCGCCGACGCGGTGTTGTTGCCCTCGCCGACGTAGAGCACGCGCAGACCGTCGACCCGGCCGAACCGCTGGGTGAGCGTGGTGAGGTCGGCGAGGGCCTGGGTGGGGTGCTCGTCCGCGCACATCGCGTTGATCACGGCCATCCGCTTGCCCACGGCGTAGGCACGAAGTTCGGCCTCGCTGCCGGAGGTCCGCACCACGAGCAGGTCGAGCATGCCCGACAACACGGCGGCGGTGTCCTCGATGGTCTCACCGGTGTTCTCCTGAAGATCACCGGGACCGTAATTGATCAGCTTCGCGCCGAGCCTGAGTGCGCCCGCGGAAAAGGACGTCCGGGTTCTGGTCGAGGTTTTGCGAAACAAAATACCCGCGACCAAATCGCGTAACGGCTGTTCGCCCGTCCGGTGGCCGAGTGCGTACTCGACTCCGCGACCGACGATCCATCGCAGGTCTTCGTCGTCGAGATCATTGAGTGAAATCAGGTGGCGGCGCGCCGGTCCGGCCATGACAACCTCCGAGGTGTGCTCGCTTCAGCCTGGTGTCGGAGGTGTTGGCACGGCAGGGAAAGAGCGGCAGCATCCGGGTGGGCACCGGCTGCGCGTTTGTCCCTGCGTCTCCGAACGCCGCCGTGACTACGGTGAAATTCACGCGAAGTGAGCAATGACGCATCGCGGAAAATCTCGATTTCATGCTTAGTGAGGAAGACAACCGGCCTGCCACCCGATGAAAATGGACGGCGGTTGTGTGGGGAAGGGGAAAAGGATGGGTGAGCCCGCAAGGGTGAGTGTGGACGCGGCGGATCCGGTACTCGAAGCGGGTATCGGCTGCACACTCAACGGCAGCCCGGACCTCACCGTGGTGACGAACGGTGAGGAATCGGACGCCACGGTCGTGGTCGTCGACCTCGTGGACGACAAGGTCCTCGACGTGGTGCACTCCATCCGGAACCAACCGCATCGGCCCGAGATCGTCCTGCTGGCCACCGAACTGTCGCCCGGTGAGGCGCTGCACGCGATCGCTGCGGGTGCGCACGGTCTGCTGCGCCGCCGGGAGGCCAGCGCGAGCCGGCTTTCCCGGGCCGTGCTCGCCGCCGTCGTCGGCGACTGCACCATGCCACCGGACCTGATCGACCGGGTGCTCGAACAGGGCATGGAGAACCAGACGCCCGCCGCGCCGCAGGCGTGGGCACGCGGCGGGCTGAACGAACGCGAACACGCGGTGCTGCGTCTCGTCGCCGAGGGCTACGAGACCGACGAGATCGCCCGGCGGCTGTCCTATTCGGCGCGCACCGTGACGGCCGTCGTGCACGACATCACGCAGCGGTTCAGGCTGCGCAACCGGGCGCACGCCGTCGCCTACGCGTTACGGGCCAGGCTGCTGTGATCAGTGTGCAGGTCTACGCGGCGGGCGCGATGGTCCGGGAAGCCGTGGCCGCGAAGCTGCGGCAGGCGGGAATCCTCGTCGCGGCCGCGGCGGACACCGTGGTGGTGGCCGCCGGCGGCACGATCGACGAGGCGTTGACCGCCTGTCCCGCCACTCTCCGCGCGGCCGGGGATCGGTTGATCGTCGCGGCGGACACGCTCAACCCGGGCGGTGTGCTTCGCGCCTTCCGGGCGGGGGCGCGGATCCTGTTGCAGACTCCCGAAACGACACCGGCCCAGTTCAGCGCCGCCGTGCACTCGGCCATGCACGGGGAAAGCCGGCTGCCTTACGGGCTGCTGGTGCGGCTGCTCAGCGGTGGCGCCGAACTGTCCCTTCCCATCGGTGTCCACCCGGTCGCACCCTTGACCGAACGGCAGCTCACGGTGCTCACGTTGATGGCGGACGGGCACGGCAACGCCGACATCGCGCGGAAGCTGTCCTGTTCGGAGCACACCGTGAAGAACGTCATCTACGAGCTGATGGCGCGGCTTCAGGTCCGCAACCGGGCCCACGCGGTCGCGCACGCGGTCCGTGCCGGGCTGATCTGACCGCCGGGCCGGTCAGCTGGTCGGCAGGAACCGCGGCGGCCGTCGCACGCGGGTGGCCTGCTCGAACGCGTACGCGAGTGCGAGGATCGTCGGCTCGCTGTACCGGCCGGCCATGATCGACAGCCCGACCGGAAGCGGACCGACGAACCCCATGGGGACGGTCACGTTCGCGTAGCCGGACACGGCGGCGGGTGTGGACGAGCCGAACGGGTAGGCGTCGCCCTTGCCCAGCGTGGTCTTCCACGCCGGTCCGTTCGTCGGCGCCACGATCGCGTCCAGGCGGTGTGCGCGGAGCGTGTCGTCGAGCCCGCGCCGCGCCGCCCCGGTCGCCTCCGCGCGCAGGCGCAGGTACTCCGGATCGGTCAGGTCACCGCTCGTGGCCTGGGCTTCTTCGAACAGCTCCTGTCCGAAATGGCCCATCTCGGCGTCCGCGTTGGACTTGTTGAACTCGATCAGTCCCGCCAGGTCCGCGGGATGGTCGCCGGGGGTCGCCGCCAGGTACTCGTTGATGCCGTGTTTGAACTCGTACAGCATCGACGGCAGTTCGGAGCGGCCCACCACGTCCAGCCCGGGGATCGTCACTTCGACCGTGGTCGCGCCCAGGGACGCCAGCTGCTCGACGGCACGGGTGAACACCGCCACGGTGTCCGGGCTGGTGCCGCCGGTGGCGTCCCAGAAGCCGATCCTCTTGCCTCGCAACGCGTCCGGTTCCAGGAAACGCAGGTAGTCTGTCCGGGCCGGGCCGCCGTCCGTGGCCGGGTCACCGGCGTCCAGGCCGTTGAGGACGCCGAGCAGGACGGCCGCGTCCGTCACGGTGCGGGCCAGCGGTCCCGCGCTGTCCTGCACCCCGGAGATCGGCACCAGGCCGTGGCGGCTCACCAGGCCGATGCTCGGTTTGACGCCGACGACGCCGTTCGCGCCCGCCGCGCAGACGATCGAGCCGTTGGTCTCCGTGCCGACCGCGACGGTGGCCAGGTTCGCGGCGACCGCCGCGCTGGAGCCGCTCGACGAGCCGCAGGTGTTGCGGTCGAGGACGTACGGGTTGGCGCTCTGCCCGCCGACGGCGCTCCAGCCACTGGACGAGCGACGATCCCGGAAGTTCGCCCACTCCGACAGGTTCGTCTTGCCGAGGATCACCGCTCCGGCCTCGCGCAGCCGCTTGACCAGATGGGCGTCGGCAGCTGGCCGGGATCCGGCCAGCGCGAACGAGCCCGCCGTCGTCCGCTGCCGGTCCGCGGTGTCGATGTTGTCCTTGAGCAGCACTGGGATGCCGTCCAGGAGACCCCGAGCCCGGCCCGCACGCCGGCGGTCGTCACTCGCCTCCGCGAGCCTCAGCGCGTCCGGGTTGGTCGTGATGACCGAGTGCAGTCGCGGGTCGAGCAGGCGGATGCGGTCGAGATAGAACGCCGTGAGGTCCACCGAGGTCAGCGAGCCGGAGTCCATCGCGCTCCGCAGTTCCGGGATGGTGGCCCGTTCGAGGTCGATCCCCGCGAGCGTGGGGCTTTCGGCCGGTGACTGCGTGGACAGGTGCGCGTTCACGACGACGTCTCCTCCGTGGCCTCCATCAGCGTGGTCAGCAATCCGGCCAAGCCCGACACATGCGGTGGGCGCAGCACGCCCATGTGGTCGCCGCCGACACGGTGGACCTTGAGCCCGCCCGGGGCCAGCTTGACCCAGCGGTCCCGGTACTGCGCGTAGCTCTGCCCGAAGTTCGTCTCGTGCAGGCCGTCGGCCAGCTCGTCGCCCACCAGCAGGTGGGTCCGGCCCGGATACGGGCGCTGGCGATAGCCGAGCATCGCCTGGGTGAGCTCTCGCCACACCCGGATCCGGCGTGGCCAGAACGGGTCACCGGGCACCGGTGGTTCCTTGGTGCCCTCGTCGATGATGTAGTCGAGCACCTCCGCGAACTGGCGGTGGATCTCGGCGAGCTCGTCGGGATCGGTCGTGGAGTTCAGCTCTTCCAGGAGCTTCTCGCCGCGGACGAACATGGCGGTCTCCTCCCACATGTTCTCCCGCTTGTAGAAGTCCTGTGCCGGATCGAGGAGCATCAGCGTGAGCCGGTCGCCGTCGCGATGCAGGATGCGGGCCATCTCGCCGGTGACCAGTCCCCCGCCGCACCAGCCGAGCAGGTGATACGGCCCCTCCGGATACACCGCGCGGATCTGCTCCACGAACAGGGCGGCCACGCTCGCGATGCTCTGCGGCGACGGCGTGTCCCGGTGCAGGCCGGGCCATTCCAGCGCGGCCACCGGGCGGTCGGCGCTGATGTGCTCGGCCAGCCGCACGTACCAGAGGCCTCCACCCGGGTACATGCAGAACAGCGGCGGCTTCGACCCTGTACGCCGCAGCCAGACGATGGCCTGCTTCGCCCAGCTGTCGGCCGTTTCCATCGCCGCGGCCTCGGTGGGAGGGAAGCCGCCCTTACTGGCCGGGTCCACCGCCGCGGCGAGGTCGATCACCGTGCGGTGCTCGTAGAAGTCCCGCAGCTCGACCGGCAGGCCGTGCTCTTCGCGGAGTTCGACCAGCACGCGGATGATCAGCAGCGAGTGCAGGCCCAGATCGCTGAACGGGACGTCGACCCCCACCTGGTCGATGCCCAGGCCCTTGGCCAGCGCGGTGGCGATGATGTTCTCCACCGCGGTGCGCGGAGCCATCGCGGCCCGGGCGGTGGCCGTCGGTTCGGGCAGGGCCTTGGTGTCGAGTTTGCCGCTGGGGGTGGTGGGCAGCTCGGCCAGCACCACCCACGCGGACGGGATCAGGTAGTCCGGCACGGCCCCGGCCAGCATGCCGGGCAGCGTGGCCGGATCGAGCCCGTCACGGGCGGGTACGAGGTACGCGACCAGTTCTTGGTCGCCGCGGGCGGTCCGGCGGGCGCGCACGGCGACGTCGCGCAGCTCGGCGTGTGCTCGCAGCACCGCCTCCACTTCGCCCAGCTCGACGCGGTACCCGCGGATCTTCACCTGGTCGTCCGCCCGCCCGGCGAACTCCAGCACGCCGTCGAGCCGGTATCGGGCCAGGTCTCCGGTGCGGTACAGCCGCCGTCCGTCGGCGTACGGGTCCGGCACGAACCGGTCCGCGGTCAGGCCGGGGCGGCCGCGGTAGCCGCGGGCGAGCTGGGCGCCGCCGATGTACAGCTCGCCGAGCACGCCGACCGGAACCGGTTCGAGGTCGGCGTCCAGTACGCGCAGCACGGTGTTGGGTCCGGGCCTGCCGATCGGCACCGGCCCCGCGTCGAGGTCACCGGCCCTGCTCACCTGCGACGTGCAGCCGACGGTGGCCTCGGTCGGTCCGTATTCGTTGTCCACAAGGGTGTCCGGGGCGTTCCCGGTCCAAGCGGTGAGCATGTCCCTGGTCAGTTCCTCGCCGCCCACGACGAGCCGGGACGCCGCGCCGGCGAACGCCTCGGCGGGCAGCATCTGGTTGAGCGCCACCAGATGCGACGGCGTGAGCTTGACCAGGTCGAAGCCGCCTTTGGACAGCGCCGAGACCAGCGCCTCGATCGCCGGTGTGCCGTCGTCGGGGGTGAGGGTGACCGTTCCGCCGGACAGCAGCGCCGGGAACAGCGAGGTCACCGGCAGGTCGAAGGCCATCGAGGAGTACAGCGGTGAGCCCGCCGAGCCTGCCCGCCAGCACAGGTAGTTGACCAGGTTGCGGTGCTCGACCATGACTCCCTTCGGAGTCCCCGTCGAACCGGACGTGTAGATGACGTACGCGAGTGTCGACGGCCTCGCGGTCCGGCCCAGATCATCGTCAGGGTGGGTGCCGATGGCCGGGTCGCCGACCAGGACCTTCGCGGTGTCAGGCACCCGGTCGGCCAGAGCGGTTTCGGTGACCACCGTGGTCACGTCCGCCTCGCTCAGGACCGTGGCCAGCCGCTTCGCCGGGTGACCCGGGTCGAGCGGCAGATAGGCCGCACCGGACTTGAGGACCGCCAGCAGCGTGGTGACCAGCTCCGGACCGCGGCGCAGCAGCACGCCGACGACAGCTTCCGGGCCCGCGCCCTGCTCACGCAGATGTCGCGCCAGCTTGTTGGCGCGAGCGTTGAGTGCGGCGTAGGTGACCGTGGTCCCGTCCGCGCAACGAAGCGCGCTCGCGTCCGGCGTACGGGCGACCTGGCGTTCGAACAGCTCGTGCACACAGGCGTCCGGATACTTGGCCACCGAGCCGTCCGCGAACTCCATCAGCCGGTCGATCTCGGCAGGCGCGATCGCGGCGCCGCGGACTTCGCCGTCCGGATCGGCGGCCATCGCTTCGAGCACCCGCCGGTACATCGGGGCGAGGGCGTCCACGTGGTCCGGGGAGATCCGGTCAGCCTGAGCACGGAAGTGCAGGACGCCGGGGAAGCTCCAAACGTCCACGCCGAACCCGTTGTAGCTCTCGTCCACGATCTTCGCCGTCTCCACCCGCTGGGTGTCGAAGACGTGGAAGTCCAGGTAGGCGAACGAGATGTCCACCAGCGGACGGCCGGCGCCCCAGTGCCGCTGCAGCTCGCCGAGCGGGAACCGCCGGTGCGGCCAGACCGCCACCTCCTCGGCGAACACCTGCCGGACCAGCCCGGTCCAGGTCTTCGCGGTCAGGTCGACGCACACCGGGAGCGGGTTGAGGTGCATGCCCCTGGCGAGTTCGCCGCCGGGTTCCTCCAGCCTGCCGTTGTGCACCAGACCGGTGTGGAACCGGTTCGACCCGCTGATCGTGCTCAGCACCTTGAGGTGCGCGGCGAACAGCACGGTCTTCAGCGAGGCGCCCGCCGCGGCGGCCAGCGCCCGCAACCGGGGTTCCAGATCGGCGTAGCGCACGCTGACCTGATGGGGCAGACCGTCCGCGCTCGGCGCCGCGGCCCACCCGGGCGGCAGGGTGACCGGGTCGTAGCGGTCCAGCCGATCGCGCCAGAACTCTCTGTCCACAGTGGACTCAAGCGAGCGTTTCTCGTGCGCGATGAAGTCGGCGAACCGCACCGGCGCCTGCTCGGGGAACGTCGGTGTGAGCCCGTCCCGGAGGCTGCGGTAGGTGTCCAGGAGCTCTTCGAGCAGGGAGTGGTGACTCCAGCCGTCGAGGACGGCGTGGCATTCGATGAACGACAGCGTCCAGCGGCGCTCGTCGGTCTGGTGCACATGGAAGCGCACCAGCGGCGCGGTCGTGACGTCGAGGGGGCTGCGGCGGGTGTCGGTGACGAACGCCGCGAGGATCTCGTCCGCCCGTGTCTCGGGGATGCCGCGCAGGTCGTCGTGGTCGACGTCCATCGGGGCGGTCCGGTGCACGAGCTGCGTGGGTGTCCGGTAGGTGGTCAGATCGAAGCTGGTGCGCAGGATCTCGTGCCGCCGCACCAGCAGCGCCGCCGCTTCCCGCAGCGCGGACAGCGAGAACGGGGCGTCGTCGACGATCGGGAACAGCGTGATGTTGTGGTAGAGGCTGACTTCCTTGTCGGCCACCATTTCGTAGACCATCGCGGTCTGGCCCATGGACATCGGATAGGCGTCGGCGAGGTCCTCCGGCAGCGCCCTCCGGTCGGCGTCCCCGAGCAGCTCGAACGGGGCGACCCGCCGGTCCTCCACCGGACCGGCGGCCGTGCCGGTGAACCGAGTCAGGCTCTCGACGGTCTGATGCAGCAGCAGATCCTGAACGGTCACCGGGAGGCCGCGCTTGCGCAGCAGGCCCACCACCCGGATCGCCCGGATCGAGTCACCGCCCAGTGCGAAGAAGTTGTCGTGCACACCGACCGAGCCGACACCGAGTGCGGTACCCCACACTTCGGCCATGGCCCGTTCGGCCGGATCGCGGGGAGCGACGGGCCCGGCGGGTGTGGCGTGGTCCACGGCCGGTTCTGGCAGCGCGGCCCGGTCGATCTTTCCGTTGGAGGTCAAGGGGAAACGGTCCAGCGGTACGAACGCCGCGGGCACCATGTAGGAAGGAAGCAGCCGGATCAGATGGTCACGCAGGTCCGCCGCGGCGAGCCGATGGCCCGCGACCGGTACGGCGTAGGCGACGAGGCGTTGTTCCGCTTCGCCCGGACGGCGGCGGGCGAGCACCACGGCGCGGGACACCGACGCGTGGCCCGCGAGGGCCGACTCGACCTCGCCCGGCTCGATCCGGTGGCCACGGATCTTCACCTGGTCGTCGGCCCGGCCCGCGAACTCCAGCTCACCGTCGGCGGTGCGGCGGGCGAGGTCGCCGGTGCGGTACATCCGGGCGCCCGGACGCGGCGCGTACGGATCGGGACCGAACCGGTCCGCCGTCAGTGCCGGATGGCCGAGATAGCCGAGCGCGAGGCCCGGCCCGGACACGTAGAGCTCGCCGGGCACCCCGACCGGCACCGGGTCGAGGTTGCCGTCGAGCAGGTACACGCGCAGATCGGGCAGCGGCCTGCCGAGGGGGCTGCGCAAACCCGCCGAGGTGTCCTCGGCCCGCAACCTGCGGTAGGTCACGTGCACCGTCGTCTCGGTGATCCCGTACATGTTGACCAGGGCGGGCCGCTCGTCGCCGAAGCGGGAGAACCACGGCGCGACGTCGGCCACGTCGAGGGCCTCGCCACCGAACACCACGGCACGCAGCGCCAGCGACTCCGGCCGGGTCTCCGCCTCGGCGACCGCGTCGACCAGCCGCCGGAAGGCCGACGGGGTCTGGTTCAGCACGGTGACGCCCTCGGTGATCAGCAGGTCGAGGAAGTCCCACGGCGACCGGGAGATCTCGAACGGCACGACGACGACACGCCCGCCGTGCAGCAACGCGCCCCACAGCTCCCACACCGAGAAGTCGAAAGCGTAGGAGTGGAACAGGGTCCAGACGTCGGAGGGGCCGAAGCCGAACTCGGCGGCGCTGGACCGCAGCAGCCGCAGGACGTTCGCGTGCGTGACCGGGACGCCTTTCGGTCGTCCGGTGGATCCGGACGTGTAGATCACGTACGCCACGTCGCCAGGCCCGGCCAAGGGCTCCGGGTCCGTCTCCGGCCACTCGGGGCCGGGCTCGTCGAGCAGCACCGCGGTGACCGGCTCTTCCGCGAGCCATCCGGCCAGTTCGCCTCGGCTGACCACGATGCCGACCTCGGAGTCGGCGCGCATCATCGCGAGACGGCCATCGGGCAGGGCCGGATCGAGCGGGACGTAGCCCGCGCCGGATTTCAGCACGCCCAGCAGGGCGACCACGAGGTCGAGCCCCCGGTCGAGGGAGACGCCGACCAGCCGTCCCGGCGCCGCGCCGAGCGAACGAAGCCGGTGGGCGAGCCGGTTGGCCCGCGTGTCGAGCTCGGCGTAGGTCAGCTGCTCGCCGCCACAGGTCGCGGCGATGGCCGCCGGATCCTCGGCGAGCCGGGCCGCGAACACCTCGGTCAGGCTCTCGTCGGCGGGGAAGGTCAGATCCGGGCCGTTCCCGGCGGCCAGCAACCCTTCGCGCTCGTCATCGGTCAGCATGGCGAGCCCGTGGACACGGCTTGTCGGCTCGGCCGCGATGCTCTCCAGCAGGCGCACGAAGTGACCGGACATCCGGCTCGCGGTCGCGGCGTCGAACAGGGCCGTGGCATACCCCAGGAGCCCGGTGATCGAACCGTCCGGCCGGGTGGAGAGGGTGAGGTCCAGATCGTATTTCGCCACGTCCCAGCCCGGGGATTCCGGTTCGGCGCCGAGTCCGGGCAGCCGCTGCGGCCCGCCTTCGTCACCGAGTTGGAACACCACCTGGAAGAGCGGCGTGCGGGACGGGTCACGCTCCCCCACGAGCTCGTCGACCACCAGATCGAAAGGCGTGTCCTGATGGGTGTAGGCGTCGAGCGCGGTCGCGCGCACCCGCGACAGGAATTCCGTGAACGACAGGTCCGCGGACAGGTCGGCACGCTGGGCGATCATGTTCACGAACATCCCGACCAGGCCCTCGGTCCGGTCCTGCTCTCGACCGGCGACCGGGCTGCCCACGACCACGTCGGTCTGTCCGCTGTAGCGGCCGAGCAGCACCTGGAACGCCGCGAGCAGCACCATGTACGGCGTCGCGCCGTGTTCCCGGCCGAGGCGGGCCAGGGCCTCGGCCAGCGGACCGGGTACGGAGACCGGCACGGTGGCGCCCGCGCTGTCGCGCACCGGGCCCCGCGGCCGATCGGCCGGGAGTTCGAGCGGGGTGATCCCGTCCAGTTGCTTGCGCCAGTACTCGATCTTCTCGGTGAGACGGCCGCCGGCGAGGCGATCACGCTGCCAGACGGCGAAGTCGCCGTACTGCACGGCGAGCGGTTCGAGCGGAGACGGGCGTCCGGCGGCGAACGCGCCGTACAGTCTGTCCAATTCGGACAGTATGATCGTCTCGGACAGCCCGTCCGACGCGATGTGGTGCACGGACAGGAGGAGCACATGGTCCACATCGGACACCCGGACCAGCAAGGCCCGCAGCGCCCATTCTCCGGACAGATCGAGCGGGCGGGCACCGGCGCCGGCCAGTACCTCGTCGAGTGACTCCGGCCGGTCCGCGAGGTCGTGCCGTTCGAACGGCACCGGGCCCGGCTCGTCGACCACCTGCACGGGCTCGCCGCCGGGACCGTCGGCCAGGTATCGGGTACGCAGCACCTCGTGTCTGGCGACGACCTCGTCCAGGGCCCGGCGCAGCGCCGGGACGTCCACCTCGCCGCGCAGTCGCAGCCGCACCGGCATCAGGTAGTCGGCGCCGCCCGGCCTGGTCTGGTCGAGCAACCACAACCCGCGCTGCGCGAACGACAACGGCAGCGGCCTGTCCCGGGGCACCGGGACGATCCCGCCGCCCGTCTCCGGGGTGCCGGCACCTCGCAGCCGTCGTCGCAGCAGTTCGGCGCGGGGGTTGCCTCGGGTGTCCATGAGCCGCCTTCCTGTCCCTGATCGGTCGAGGATGCCCGGAACGCGCGGGTATACGGCAGGGTGAAGGTGGCGCGCGTTCACGCAGCCGATCGCGCGCCGGAGTACCGATCCTTCCCTGTGCGCGCACGCCGGTGGCCGCGAGCATCGGGAGCATGGATGCCCAGGCGCCGCCGTTGCACCGAAACCGCGACTTCGTTCTGCTGTGGACCGGATCGGCGGTATCGATCCTGGGCTCGAACGTGTCCAACGTGGCCTACCCGCTGCTGGTACTCGCCCTGACCGGTTCGGCGGCCGACGCCGGCCTCACCGGATTCGTCTCCCTGCTGCCACAATTGCTCTTCCAGATGCCCGCGGGCGCACTGGTCGACCGGTTCGATCGCAAGCGGACGATGATCTACTGCGATCTCCTGTGCGCCCTGGCGCTGAGCACCGTCGTGGCGGCTCTGCTGTTCGGACGGCTGACCCTGCCGCACATCCTCGTGGTCGGCTTCCTCGAAGGCACCTTCGCGGTGTGTTACCGCTTGGCCGCCGCGGCCGCCGTGCCCAACGTGGTCGACGCGTCACAGGTCGCGCAGGCACTGGCCCACAACGAGGCCCGCCGCCGGGGTGCGGCCATGCTGGGCAAACCGCTCGGCGGGATGCTGTTCGGCCTCAGTCGCTCGGCGCCGTTCGTGTTCGACGTCGTCAGCTACCTGGTTTCGGTGGTGACCCTCGGGCTGATCCGCAAGGACTTCCAGGTCCAGCGCGACACCACCGACCGGCGGTCGAAGGGAGCCGAGTTCACGGAGGGCGCCGTCTGGTTGTGGCGGCAGCCGTTCCTCCGGACGACCACGTTCCTGATCGCCGGCAGCAACCTGGTGTTCCAGGCGCTGTTCCTGGCCGTGATCGTGATCGCGAACGACCATGGTGCCTCGCCGTCGATCATCGGTGTCATGCTCGGCATCATCGCGGTCGGCGGCGTGCTCGGCTCACTGCTCGCGCCCGCGGCGGCCAAACGGCTGTCGCTGAAGACGGTCGTGATCGGGGCGAACTGGGTCTGGCTGCTGCTGGTCCCGCTGCTGGCGCTGGTGCAGGCCCCGCTTCTGCTCGGCACGGTGTTCGCGGCGATGGCGTTCGTCGGTCCACTGTGGAACGTGGCGATCTCGGCCTACCAGCTCGACATCACCCCGGACCACATCCGGGGCCGGGTGCTCGCCGCCGCCGGCATGATCGCCTTCGGGGCCGTGCCGCTCGGCTCGCTGATCGGCGGTGTCCTGCTGAGCAAGGTCGGCGCCACCACGACGGTGTGGCTGTTCACCCTCTGGATGGGGGCGCTCGCCCTGACGACCGTGATCAGCCCGGCGGTCCGGTCGGCGCCGACGCTGGTGGACACTCCCCTGCCGACGCCGACGAAGCGTTAGCAGCGTTGTGAAGGCCCCCTTCACGCCGCGATGTCCGTGAAGGCCTCCTTGAGGGACTCTGGGTCCCTCAAGGCCCCCTTCACGGACATCGACGCCCTCAATAACGCGTCAGGACCCGCTCTGGTTCGTCCGACGGGACACCGCCGAAGTGCGTCGTGACCCAGTCGTCGTCGTAGATCGTGTCGAGGTACCGCTCGCCCCGATCGGGCAGGACGATCGCGCAGTTGGCGCCGCGCGGCACGAGGTCTCGCACGCTGTGCACGGCCGCGACCACCGCGCCGGACGAGCCGCCCGCGAGGATCGCTTCGCGGGCGGCGAGCCGACGGCAACCGCGCACGCTGTCCACATCGGCGACGTGCACGACCAGGTCGGCCAGGTCGTCCGCGTGATGACCGGGGCGGACGGCCGCGCCGTGTCCCGGGATCAGCCGCGGGCCGGGGGTGTCGGCGAAGATGGCGCTGCCCGCGGCGTCGACCGCCACGATCGTCACCGGCAGGTCGTTGGCCCGCGCGTACTCGGCACAGCCGCGCAGGGTCCCGCAGGAACTGGTGGCGCAGAACAGGAAGTCGAGGTCGCCCGGCACCTGCCCGACGATCTCGCGCATGGTGTTCCGGTGCGCGGCAGGGTTGCCCGGGTTGGCGTACTGGTTCGGCCAGTAGGCGTGTTCGAGACGCTCGGTCAGCTCGCGAATGCGGCGGAGGCGGACGGGCAGGTAGTCGCCGGTGACCGGATCGGCGTGCTCGATCATTTCGATCTCCGCGCCCAGCGCGCGCATGATCGCGAGATTCTGCTTGCTGGTCCGGGGATCCACCACGCAGATGAAGCGGATCCCGTGGTACCGGCACACCTGGGCCATCCCGATCCCCAGGTTGCCCGAGCTGGACTCGACCACCACCGAACGCCCCGCGACGAGCCGCCCCGCCCTGATCTCGCCGGACAGCATCGACAGCGCCGCGCGGTCCTTGCTGCTGCCGCCGGGATTGTGGCCCTCCAGTTTGGCGAAGAGCCGGAACCCCGCCGCAGGGTAGAGCCTGGTCAGTTCGACCAGCGGCGTCGCGCCGATCGTGGCGAGCACGCCCGCCGGTTCATCCTCAGTCAGGTCCATGGATTCGCCGGCTCAGCCCGCTGTCGGATCGAGTTGCCGCCGCAGGCTCAGTGGCCGCATGTCGGTCCACACCGTTTCGATGTGGGCGAGACACTCCTCGCGTCCGCCCCGTGTCCCCTCGGCGCGCCAACCCGCCGGCACGTCACGGTCTGACGGCCAGATCGAGTACTGCTCCTCGTCGTTGACCACGACCAGGTAAGCACGCTGGTCGGTCTGCTCCTCGCGCATGGGTGTCTCTCCTGAAGTCACTGGCGCACCCGGTTGTCGGTTCACCGGTGGGCCGAGCCTGCCCGCGAGGGCGTGCGCGGGTGCAGAGAAGAACACGCAGAACCTCCGGCACGGCGGCGGAATCCGCGTTACCCGTCATTCTCTTCTGGGGCACGGGCCGAACGGACACGATGGCGGACATGACCGCTGTACCGTCCGTCTCCTCGGCAAACGATTCGTCCGGACAGGAGCGCGCCCTGCCCTTCGTGGTGACTCCCGGCCAGGGCGAGGCCAAGGACACCGCCTCGCTACCGGACCGTCGCACCGCGATCAGGGATCGGCTGCTCGAACACGGCGCGGTGTTGCTGCGCGGGTTCGACATCGACGACGTCGACGGGTTCGACACCGCCGTCCGGACGCTGGCTGGCCCGCCGCTGACCTACCAGGAGCGGTCCTCGCCCCGCAGCACGATCAAAGGGCAGGTGTACACCTCGACGGACTATCCGGAAGCCGAGGAGATCTTCCTGCACAACGAGAACTCCTACCAGGCGGCGTGGCCGCTGAGCCTGTTCTTCTACTGTGTGCGGCCGCCGGACACCCTCGGCGCGACACCGCTCGCCGACACCCGGCGGATCCTGGCGTCGATCGATCCCGCCGTGCGGGCGGAGTTCGAGGCCAGGGGCTGGATGGTGACGCGGAACTTCACCGACTCGTTCGGGTTGCCGTGGCAGCAGACGTTCAACACCACCGACCGCGACGAGGTCACGGCCTACTGCGCGCGCAACGGTGTCGAGACCGAATGGCTCGACCGGAACGGATTGCGCACCAGGGCCCGGCGCCAGGCCGTGCACCGGCACCCGGTCACGGGTGAGGCCGTGTGGTTCAACCATCTCACGTTCTTCCACGTGACCACGCTGGCCGAGGACGTCTGCGCCGGGTTGCGCGCGATGCTCGCCGAGGAAGACTTGCCGACCAACACCTACTACGGCGACGGCGGCACCATCCCCGACGACGTCGTGGCCCACCTGCGGGAGTGCTACCGGGCCGCGTCCCGGCGCTTCGACTGGCAGCTCGGCGACGTACTGATGGTCGACAACATGCTCTCCTCGCACGGCCGTGAACCGTTCACCGGCCCCCGGAAGATCGCCGTGGCCATGGCCGAACCTTCAACCGGCGAAAACGGCACGAAAGGCTGACCATCGTGGCAAGCGGTGACGTCCACCCGTTGTCGTCGGCGCAGGAACAGCTGTGGTTCATCGACCAGCTGCGTTCCGGCGCGGCCATCGAGCATCTGCTGTCCGCGACCTTGCGGCTGCGCGGTGACCTCGACGTCGGGGCCCTGACGGCTGCGTTGACGGAGATCGCGGCCCGGCACGCGGTGCTGCGGTCCCGGTTCGACACGGTGAACGGCACCGCGGTGCGGATCGTCATGGATCCGGCGCCGGTCGAACCGTCCAGTGTGGACCTCACGGGCCTTCCGCCCGCCGAGCGGGAAGCGAGCCTGCGGGAGATCCGGCTGCGTGATCTGCGCACCCCGATCGACCTGCGCACCGAACCGCCGTGGCGGGTCACGCTGGTCCGGCAGGCCGAAGACGAGGCGATCCTGCTGATCGCCGTGCACCACATCGCCTTCGACGGACTGTCCTGGAGCGTGCTGGCCAGGGAACTCGACGCGTTCTACGGGGCGGCGGAGCTGCCGGAACCGGGTCTTCAGCACCACGACGCGCTGAACCGCCGCGAGCGGAAGGCCGACGACGGCGGTCTCACGTACTGGACGGGCCGGCTCGCCGGACTCGCACCGCTCGAACTTCCCGCCGACCGGCCCAGGCCTGCTCGGTGGGAGGCCGAGGGCGACAGCGTCGACTTCATCGTGCCGCCGGACCTGGCCGGGAGGCTGCGAGAACTCGGCCGCGCACACCGCGCGACGCCGTTCATGGTGTACCTCGCCGCGTACCAGCTCCTGCTCGCTCGTTATTCGGGTCAGGACGACATCGCGGTGGGGGTCTCCGTCTCCACCAGGCGCCCGGACGAGCTGTCCCTGATCGGGATGTTCCTCAACACGCTGGTGCTGCGGGGCGACCTGTCCGGTGAACCGTCCTTCGCAGACCTGCTGGGACAGGCGAGGAAGACCGCCCTCGAGGCGTACGCGCACCAGGACGTGCCGTTCGACCAGGTCATCGCCCGGCTGGAGCCGGAGCGCGACCCGTCCCGGAATCCGGTCTTCCAGGCCGGTATCGCCTGGTACGACGCGCGTCGTCAGCCGTATCGGCTGCCCGGCCTCGACGTCTCGCTGTGCCCGCCGCTGTGGGCCGCCTCGGCTTTCGACCTGTCGCTGCACCTGGCGCAGTTCACCGACGGCTCGGTGCAAGGCCAGCTCATCCATCCGAAGAGCCTGTTCGACCGCGACCGGATCGACCGGATGGCCGCCAACTACCTGCGGCTGCTCGAAGAGATCACCGCCGCCCCGGAAAGCCCGGCGCCGCTGCTCGAACTGGTCGCCGAGCCCGAACAGGACCGGCTGCGTTCCTTCGGCACGGCCACGGCCGTGGCGGCCGGGCAGTCCTTGCCGGAGCTGTTCTTCGACCAGGCGGCACGATCCCCGGAGTCGGTGGCCGTCGTGTCCGACGTGGACGAAGTGAGCTACGGCGAACTCGCTGAGCGGGTCAGCGCCTTGGCCGGATACCTGCGCCAGCGGGGCGTCGGCACGGAGACCCCCGTCGGCGTCGCGCTGGACCGCGGCGCAGACCTGGTCGTCGCGCTGCTGGCGATCCTCACCGCCGGCGGCACCTATGTCCCCCTGCCGCCCGATCATCCGGCCGAACGCCTCCGCCAGGTCGTCGCCGACACCGGCGCCACGCTGGTGCTGTCGCGGTCCACAGTGGACATAACCTTGCCCGACACCCTCGGCCGGATCGATCTCGACGAGCATCGGGACGCCATCGCCGGTCACGCTCTGACCGAGCGGCCGGCCGTCCACGGCGCGCAGATCGCCTACGTCGTGCACACGTCGGGTTCGACAGGCAGGCCCAAGGGAGTCGCCGTCACCCACGACGGCATCCGCAACCGGGTCCTGTGGTCGGTCCGCACCCAGCTCACCGCCGCGGACCGGGTCCTGCAGAAGACGACGACCGGCTTCGACGCCTCGCTGTGGGAGCTGCTGACGCCGTTCGCCGCCGGTGCCACCCTGGTCATGGCGCCGCCCGGCGCCCACCGCGATCCCGCCGCGATGGCCGGGGCGATCGTCCGGCACGGCGCCACGGTCCTGCAACTCGTCCCGTCGGTCCTGCGGCTGCTGCTCGACGAGCCCGCCTTCGCCGAGTGCGCGTCGCTGCGCCTGATCTGCTCGGCGGGCGAGGCACTGCCGGTGTCCCTGTGCCGTCGTCTGACCGGCCTGCTCGACGTGGCGGTCGAGAACACCTACGGCCCGACGGAATGCGCCATCGACGTGACCGCGTGGCGGTACCGGCGCGACGACCAGGACGGCACCGTGCCCATCGGCACGCCCTTGTCCGGGACACGGGTGTTCGTCGTGGACGCCTCGGACCGGCTCGTGCCGATCGGCGTGCCGGGCGAACTGTGCGTCAGCGGAGCCGGCCTCGCCCGCGGTTACGTCGATCGTCCACAGCAGACGGCCCGGCAGTTCACCCCGCATCCCTATCCCTCGGTTCCCGGCGAACGCTGGTACCGCACCGGCGATCTGGTGCGCTGGCGGCGGGACGGGGTGCTGGAGTTCGTCGGCCGCGTCGACGATCAGGTCAAGATCAACGGCGTGCGGATCGAGCCCGCCGAGATCGAGGCCGCGTTGTGCGCGCATCCGGGCGTCTCGGCGGCCGCCGTCGTCCCCCAACGGACACCGGCCGGGGACAGCACTCTCGTCGCCTACGCGGTACCCGCCGACGGTGCATTGCCCGCTGATCTGCGCGAACACCTGGCCGCCCGGCTGCCCTCGCCCATGATCCCTCCGGCCGTCCACGCCCTGGACGCGCTCCCGCTCGGTCCCAACGGCAAACTCGACCGCGCCGCCCTGCCCGCACCGGACGGCGCCCCCGAGCCCACTTCGGACGATCACACGGCTCCGGGCACGCCGACGGAGGAGTTCGTCGCCGCGACCATGGCCGAGCTGCTCGGCGTCGAGCACGTCGGGGTCCGAGCCGACTTCTTCGCCCTCGGCGGCCATTCGCTCCTCGCCATCCGGCTCGTGCTGAAACTCCGGCGCGAGTTCGGCGCCGAGCTGACGGTCGGCGAACTGTTCGACGACCGGACCGTCGAACGCCTCGCCGCCCGGCTCGACGCGAGCGCCACCGGCGCCGCCTCGGCGATCCAGCCGGTCCCGCCTGACCACGGCCTGCCGTTGTCGTTCGCGCAGCAGCGGATGTGGTTCCTCGACCAGCTCGATCCGGGCAGCGTCGAGTACCTCATCCCGTTGGCGCTGCGGCTGTCCGGCCCGCTTTCCGTCACGACGTTCCAGCAGGCGCTGGACCGCCTCGCCGCCCGGCACGAGGTGCTGCGCACCCGTTACGTCGACCAGGACGGTGAACCCGCGCAGATCGTCGACCCGCCGGGGCCGGTCGCGTTCCGTCTCGTCGACCTGACCGGCGAGCCCTCGACGGCCCACGAGCTGCTACGCCAGGTGTCGAACCGTCCGTTCGACCTCGAACGCGAACATCCGCTGCGCGTCACCGTGATCCGGGTGGGCGAAGACGAGCACCTGGTCGCGCTGACCCTGCACCACATCGCCTTCGACGCCTGGTCGATGGCCGTCCTGTTCCGCGACCTGAACGAGATCCACGCCGAGCCGCTGCCCGTCCAGTACGCGGACTTCGCCGCGTGGCAGCGATCCGAGCGGTCCGCCGAGGACATGGCAGGCCAGCTCCGGTACTGGCGGGGCAGGCTCGCCGGGCTCACCCCGGTCGAGCTGACCACCGACCGGCCGCGTCCGGCACAGCGCGACCCGCGCGGGGACACCGTTTCGGTCACCGTCCCGATCCCGGTCGCCCGTGCGGTGACCGAGCTGGCCGCCCGGCAGGGCGCGACACCGTTCATGACCATGCTGGCCGCGTTCCACGTGCTGCTCGGGCGCTACACCGGACGCACGGACGTCTCGGTCGGCACGCCGGTGGCCGGCCGGACCCGGCAGGAGACCGAAGAACTGCTGGGTCTCTTCACCAACACCCTGGTACTGCGGGCCGATCTGTCGGGCTCGCCGACCTTCACCGAGCTGCTCGATCAGGTGCGGCGCGACTGCACCGACGCGTTCGCCCACCAGGACCTGCCGTTCGAGCATCTCGTCGACGCGCTGCAGCCGGATCGGGACCTGTCCCGCAACCCGCTGTTCCAGATCATGTTCGAGCTGGAGAACCTGGAGAACCGGCCGGACACCTTGTGCGGCACCACCGTCCGGCCGATCCCGGCGGGCGCCTCGGTCGCCAAGTTCGACCTCACCGTGTCCGTCCAGCAACGCGACGGCGGCGAACTGCGTTGTGTCTTCGAGTACGCGACCAGCCTGTTCGACCGCTCGACCATCGAGCGGATGGCCGGGCACTACCTGCGCCTGCTGGCCGACATCGGCTCCGCTCCGGACTGCGAACTGGCCGAGCTCGACGTCATCGGCGACGACGAACGCCGTCGTCTGCTGCACGACTGGGCCGATCCGGATCACCGGCGACTGTCCACTCTGGACCCGGTCGGTGAACATCCCTTGTGCGTACCCGAACTGGTAGAGAGGCAGGCGGCACGCCGTCCCGACGCCGTGGCGGTGGTCTTCGGCGACCAGCAGCTGAGCTATGCCGAGCTGAACGCACGGGCCAACCGGTTCGCGCGGCTGCTGCGGTCGCAGGGGGCCGGACCGGAAACCGTCGTCGGGGTCTGCCTGGAGCGTTCGCTCGACGCGGTGGTCGTCCTGCTGGGCGTGCTCAAATCGGGCGGCGTGTACGCCCCGTTCGATCCGAGGCACCCCGCGGAACGGCTGGACTTCATGCTCACCGACGCCGGCGCGCGGCTCGTGGTGACCACGCGGGAGTTCGCCGGGCGTTTCGGCGACCGCGACGTACTGGCCGTCGACGGCGTCGAGTGGTCCGACGGTGACGCCGCGGATCTGGGACCCCGGCCGGATCCGCGCTCACTGGCGTACATCATCTACACCTCCGGCTCGACAGGGCGGCCCAAGGGCGTCATGACCGAACACCGGTCCTACGCCCATCACTGCCGCGTGATCGCGGACGCCTACACGATCGGCTCCGACGACCGGGTGGTTCTGCTGTCAGCGCTCACCTTCGACGTGTCCATGGACCAGATCGGCGCGACCCTGCTCGCCGGTGCGACGATCGTGGTGAGCGACCCGATGTTCTGGGCCCCGGCCGAACTGCCCGCCAGGCTCGCCGAGTACGGCGTGACGATCATCGACACCACTCCCGCCTACTACCGCGAGGCGATGCGTTACGGCCCGGATCTGCTGGCCAGCCTGCGCTTGATGAACGTCGGCGCCGACGTGGTCACGGTGGACGACGCCCGGAAGTGGGCGGAATCCGGCCTGCCCGGACGGTTCCTGTGCAGCTACGGACCGACGGAGGCGACCGTCTGCTCGCTGCTGCACCCGGTGACGGGCGACCTCGGCGGCCAGCCCGCGGGCGCGGCCATGCCGCTCGGCCGGACGGTCGCGGGCACCCGTGCCTACGTCGTGGACACCGAACTCCGCCTGGTTCCGACCGGGGTACCGGGCGAGTTGTGCCTCGGCGGGGTCCGGCTGGCCCGCGGCTACCACCACGACGCCGCCCGCACCGCCGAGCGGTTCGTGCCGGATCCGTTCGGCCCGCCGGGAGGACGGCTCTACCGCACAGGAGATCTGGTGCGGCACCGTCCGGACGGGACGATCGAGTTCCTCGGGCGCATCGACCACCAGGTCAAGATCCGAGGCTTGCGCATCGAACTCGGGGAGGTCGATGCGGCCCTGCTGCGGCATCCCGGCGTGGACGCGGCCGTGGTGGTCATCGCGGCGGACCCGTCTGGTGACCCACTGCTGGCGGCCTACGTGGTCGGTGAGCCGGAGGCGGACACGCTGCGCGAACACCTGCGCGCGCTGCTGCCGGAGTACATGGTCCCAGCACGCTGGGCGAAACTGTCCGCCCTGCCGCTGACGGCGAGCGGGAAGGTCGACCGGAAGGCCTTGCCCGCGGCGGAGCTGACCGCGTCCGGCACCGGACCGGCCGAGGCGCCCAGTGGCCCGGCCGAGCAGCTCATCGCCGACATCTGGCGTGAGGTGCTCGGGGTGGACCGGATCGGGGTGACCGACGATTTCTTCGCGCTGGGCGGGCATTCTCTGCTGGCCACGCGGGTTCTCGCCGAGTTGCGGAGCGCGTTCGCCGTGGAGCTTCCGCTGCGCCGCCTGTTCGAGGCCACCACGGTCGCCGCGTTGGCCACGGCGGTGACCCAGGCGCTCGAAGACGAGATCGCCGGACTCTCCGACGCCGAGGTGGCGGAATTGCTGGCCGGCGAGCCGACATGACCTTCGTCGACGACCTTTTCGCCCATCCTGCCGGGGCGCCCGCGATCCGAACCCCGGACGGCGGGCTGAGCTACGGGGAGCTGACCGACCGGATCGAGCGGCTCGCCCGGACTCTGGCGGGCCGCGGGCTGGAGGCGGAACGGGTCTGCGCCATCGCCGTCGACCAGGGTGTGGACGCTGTGATCGCGATGGCCGCCGTGGCGCGGGCGGGCGGCGCGTTCCTCGCCCTCGACCCCGGTCTCCCGCACGCACGGCTCGAAGCCATGTGCCGCACCGGCGGCGCGTGGATGCTGGTGACGACGACGGCGCTCGCCGAACGGCTCGCGTTGCCCCTGACCGGTCCGGTCGTCCTGATCGACCGTCCGGCGCCGCCCGCTGCGGTGACGCGTTTGCCCGAGGTCACGCCACGCACGCTCGCCTACGTCAGCCACACGTCCGGGTCGACGGGCACGCCGAACGCCGTGCTGATCGAACACTGCGGTCTGCGGTCCTACCTGCGCGCCATCGGCACGGACAACGGGCTGGGGCCGGGCACGGTCGCCGCGCAGGTGGCCCCGATCGGCTACGACGCGTCGATCCGCGACGTGTTCGCTCCGCTCGTCGCCGGTGGCTGCGTGGTCCTGGTTCCCCGCGCCAGGCTGCTGCGCCCGGCCGAGTTCGCCGATACCGTGCGCGCTTTCGGTGTCACCACCCTGCTCAGCGTGACGCCGACCTTCCTCGGTTTCCTGACCGGACACGAGGCCGCCACGGCTGCGCTGCGGACGGTCGAGCTGGTCGTGTCGAGCGGGGAGTCGCTGTTGCCGTTCCTGACCTCGGGCGGCAGGCGGCTGGTGCCGGGCAGGCTGGTCAACCAGTACGGCCCGACCGAATGCACCATGACCTCGACCCGATACCCGGTACCGTCCGAACCGGTGACGACGGCCGACCTGATCGGCGCGCCGATCGACGGCGTGTCGGTGTGGCTGCTCGGTCCGGATCACCGGCCGGTCCCCGACGGGGCCACCGGCGAGGTCCACATCGGTGGTGTCGGCGTCGCCCGCGGCTACGGCGGACGTCCCGCGTTGACCGCCGAGCGGTTCGTCCCGGATCCGTTCGGCCCACCAGGAGCGCGGCTGTACCGAACCGGGGACCTGGCCCGGCGGCTCGCCGACGGAACCCTGGTGTACCTGGGGCGGATGGACCGTCAGCTCAAGATCCGCGGCCATCGCGTCGATCCCGCCGAGATCGAAGGCGCGCTGCTGACCCATCCGGCCGTGACCGGCGCGGTCCTCACCGCGGACAGGGACGAACGGGGCCGGATCTCTCTCAGCGCACATGTCGTGGGCGAACTGGCCGACGTCGCGGACGCCGCCCTGCGCGCGCACCTGGCCGAAACCCTGCCGCCGCACATGATGCCGCGCCGGTTCGTCCGCATCACCCGGGTACCGACCACCCACAGCGGCAAGATCGACCGAGCCGTACTGACCAGTACCGACGAGAACGGATCACGATGACCACGACCCGCGACCTCCCCGAGCTGATCGTGTCGCTGTACCGCGAGTCCCTCGGCGACGACACCTTGGACGCCGACAGCGACTTCTTCGAGTCCAATGGGGACTCGCTGGCGGCCTTCCAGATCACCGCGGGCCTGCAGGACACCTTGGGCATCGAGGTTTCGGTCGCCCTCGTCTTCGCTTACCCGTCTCCGGCGGACCTGGCGGGAGTCCTCGCCGCGGATCTTCAGTGAGCTCTGCTGAGGTGCCCGGGGCTGGGGCCGGTGCTCTCCCCAGCCCCAGCATCATGAGATTCCTCGCGAACCTGGCTCGTCAGGAGCATTTCCAAGTGGCCGGCAGCGAGGTCTGACCGTCCGCCGAAGCGCGCTGCCCGGCGAGCTCGTCGGTCTCCGTCACGACTCGAACCCCGTACTCGGCGGTGATGTTGCCGGCGAACGTGACGCCGCGCCACACACCCAGCTCCCGCTCGGTGCCACCGACCGGGGTGTACGAGGCGACCATGAGCCCGTGGGAGTTGACGCTCCTCGGGCTGGGGCGATCCTGAGCCTCGTACCGATGTACCAAGGTCCCCGTGGTGTCCCACTTGTGCAGGCCGGCGTAGTCCCCGAACGCCTGGCCGAGCGCGTAACCACCCTGGAAGACCCGGACCTGGAGGTTGGGCGAACCGGCGAGCGGGCGGGTGGTGCCGTCCGGCGACCACACCGAACCCTTCTCGGTCACGACGTTGCCCGCGTTGTCGATGCCGATCGCCACATCGTCGGCGACGATCTGGTAGGTGCCCGGCTGGTTCCGCTTCCACACGACGCTGCGATAGGGATCCGGAAAGGCGTAGGCGCTACCGACGACGTCACCCGAGTCGTTGATGGCCTTGGCGGACACGACGGTCCCGGCAGGGGTGGGAAGCGTCTGGAACGAACCGTCGCGGTACACGAAAGCCGAGCTTGAACGCCCGTCGTACCCGACGATCTCGCCGCTGCCATTGACCCCGGAAACGCTGATGGACGTGCTGACCGGAGCGTTCACGGCGACGGGTTGGCCGTTGTGCCAGAGCAGCAACCTTCCGTCAGGCGCCTGGCCTGCCAAGTAGCCGTTCGAGCCCGCGGCGCTCACCGAACCGCTCGTCACACCCGCGGGCAGCGGGAGATACGACGGCGTCCAGGCGCACTGATCCTCAGCTCGCTCCTGGGCAAGGACCGGCGACGACGCCACGATCCCTCCTCCGGCGATGACCACGCCGACGACCGCCGCTCTCGCAAGCCGTGCTCGAAACCTCAACCCCATGGGTCCCTCCAGTCAGAAGTTTGATCTTCATCCGGAAGATCGCCGCGAACCGCACGGAGTTGCCAAGATTTGACGGGCGTTACCTATCCGTTACGAGCGTCCACGGCGTTCCTGGAGGGTGTCGAGTATCCAAGCCGGAACGCTGCCGCGCAGCGGCCAGACCGCTAGGACTTTTCGATCGTCGCCGGAACCCCGAAACCCTCGCTCTTGCCAAGAATGTCGTTGACCGCGTTCTCTTCGGCGTCAGACGTCACGTGCACGGTCACGATCGACTTGTCCTGACCCGAGCAGGGGCTGCCCGCGTCGATCCGGACGCCGCTTCCGGCACGGGTGAGCTGGTCGGTCAGCTTCGCGTTCCGGGCGATCGCCTGGGTCACGGCCGCTCTGCTCGGCAGTTGCTCGCATGGCGGGATCGCGTACTTGCCGCCCCCGAAAAGGCTTTGGGGAAAGCCGGTGACCACAAACGTGATCGCGGCGATGGCGCATACCAGGGCCACCGCGGCGACGATGAGCAAGGCTGGTTTGTTCTTCACTCAATCCGCCATAACGTCGGTAGTGGGACTATGAGCGGTATTCACCGCGTGCAGTGTTCCGCAGGCACGCATCATTTCGTCGTCGTGCGTCGCGACGATCACGGTGCAGCCCGCCTCCGCGCGGTCGAGAAACAATTCGACGACCAGGGAGCGATTGACGCTGTCCAGTGACGCGGTGGGTTCGTCCACGAAGATCACCGCGGCGTCCTTGTAAATGGCACGGGCGATGGCGAGGCGCTGCTTTTCACCGCCACTCAGATGGGAAGCACGATCGTCACCGCGGCCAGCCAGCCCTGTTCGGTCGAGCGCGGCCGACAAGCGGCGCTGGTCGGCCTGAACCCGATTCGAGAAGACGCCCGCCGACATCGCGACGTTGTAGGCGACCGATTCGTCGTCGACGATTCCGTAGTCCTGGATCACGAAAGCCGCGCTCCGCGCCCAAAAGCGGCGAATGTGCTTGGCCTTCCACGATCCGGTGCTCGTCCCGTCGACGAACACCTGCCCGCTGTCGGGGTGGTGCAGCAGCCCGAGGCAGTGCAGCAGCGTGGTCTTCCCGCACCCGCTCGGCCCGACCAGCGCCGTCATGGTGCCCGGGGCACAGCTCAGCGATTCGTCCGCCACGATCTGGCGGCCGTCGATCCGCACACCCACGTTCACCGCGTCGATCTTCATCGGTCTCCTTTCACAAGCGTCGCGCGCTGACGTCGGCGAAGGCCCGCCGGGCCGCGAAAACATGGGCCACCGGCGCCGATCCGAGCAGCAGCACAGTGGCCACGAGCACGACAGGCGCGTGTTCCGCCTGCACCAGCGCGATCAGCACCGCCAGGATCGTGCCGGTGACGATCTCGGGAACGAGCCGTCTGGCGAGTACCTTCGGCCACGCGTAGCCGGCGAGCCTTCGCGCGAAATCGTTCCTGGCTTCGAGCAACGCCGAAAGATAAGCGCTGATCGCGGCCGCCACCATCAGCGCGACCGCGAGGCCGATCACGGACACCACGCCGAGCCACGCGTCGTAGGCCGCGAACTGGGCACGCAGGATTCCGTCCGCGGCGGCGTACCGCACCTTGATCTCCTTGTCGATGTGCTGTGCCGCGATCAGTTCCTGCGTGGGACCGAGCCCGGTGAAGAGCAGGTTCCCGGAGGACGCAGTACTCACCAGGAAGCTGTCGTTGAACGTCTTCCACAGATCGGGTACCACGATGACGAGAGTGTCGTCGTGGAATTCGAGCTCACCGCCGGGAGCCGCGAACGGGACCGGACCGCCGTCCGGCGTCAGATAGCGAAACCCGTCCATGACCGTCGATGCCGGTTCCGGCGACCGTTTCCATACCTCGACTTGAAGTGTCAGCGCGGCCAGGAACCGCGGGGGCACCGCTGCCGCGGGCACCTCCGTCAGCGGAACCTTCCCGCCCTCCGGCCGCATGAGGTCCAGCCAGCGCTGATTCACCAGTGCGAAACTCGACCAGCGGCCGAGTGCCGCCGCCCACTGGGTCGCATCGGGAACTCCCGGCTGATCGGTGGTGAGGTAGGACAACGCGGCGGTGTTCGACGATGCGGCGGTGCGCACCACGGCGCCGAACGGGGGCATGAGACGCTGAAAGTCGTCTTCGCTGGTGCCCTGGAACGTCGTTCTGACCTGATTCGCCAGTTTGTCCCACTGGCCGAGCTCCGCGGCACTTTCGTTCGCGGTCGCGATGCCCGCCCAAGCAGGCCCGATCGCGAGCAGCGCGAACCCGAACGCGATCACTTTGATCCCGCCCGCGGCCCGCCGGACGCCCAGTGACGCCGGCTTGCGCCGCGCGATCGATTCCGGCGACGGTGCCGACATCGCGCTGATCACCCCTGCGGCCACGATCACCAGCAGCAAGACCATCGCGCCGAGCGCGCCCATTCTCGAGGCGAACAAGCCCGTGTAGCTCCACCCCTTCCACAGTCCGACCACCAGGACCGCGGTGGCCGTCGTGGCCGCCCACGCCAGCGTGAGCAGGAAGAGGAACCGCGTGACGTCTACGAGCTGGATGCGCGCGATCGGCGTCCCGGTCAGCACTCGCAACGCCCGGCCACGGGATTTCGCGGCGAACCAGTACAGCACCAAGGTGACCAGCAAGACGCAACCGGTGACGAGCGCGATGGTGAGACTCTGCAGGAAATACAGCCCTGACAGGTCCTCGAAGAGGGTCGGATCGGTCCGGGTGACCGAGACCTGGTGCCCGCGGAGGTCGTCGATGACCTCGGACAGCTGGTCCGTCCGGCCCGTCACCAGGTAGGTGCCGCTCGGCAATACGTGGTCGAGCGCGGCTGATTCGACGACCTTCGCGCCCGGCTCGTCGCCGTACCACTCGACCACGGCGGGCAGCGTCGAGGAGTCGTTCAACGCGATGAAGACCTTGCCCCGCAGATCACCGTCGAGGTCCGCCGTCTCCTTCAGCAGACCGAGCCCCGCTCGCGAATCCCACGACCGCAGCGCGCTCGTGGCGGCATCGTCCTTGAGCGTGGCTTCACTGAAATCGAGGTTCACCAGACTCGACGGGTTCAACCCCACGGGGAACGCGCGGTCGTGGATGTCGACCATGAGGTGGGTCATCAGGGCGAGCAGGCAGAAAAGTACCGCCGATGCTCCCAGAACGACACGCTGCGTCATGCTTCTTTCTCCGCGGGAACGAGGTACGAGAGCCGGAGACGGCGGTGCCGCCGTCTCCGGCTCGCCGACGACTTCGTCAGCAGGTGCGGTACCAGTAGCGATCGGACGCACCCGGGGTGTTGAGCGCGAACTTCTCGGCGATCGACGTCGAGCCGCCCGCCGTGTCGATGCTTCTCACCCGCGAACCGTTGTACTCGACGGTCGACCCGTGACATCTGGACGGGTGAAGGTAGTACGACCGGACGTGAGCGTTCCAGAAACCGTACCGCCAAGTGCCGCCGTCGGACGGATGTTGCGTGGACTCGCCGGGATGCAACCAGGCCATCGCGGGAGCCGCCGTCCCGAGCGACAACGCCGCGGCTGCGGCGGTCGCCGCGGCCACTGTACCGAATTTCTTCATCATCATGTGCTTTGGATCCTCTCCTCGGTGCCGTGAGCCCGAGTCGCACACGCTTTCGTTTATCACAGGACGAGAAAGTGTCGTGCGCGGGAAACTCGGGCCATTCGAATCCGGCCGTGCGTCAACCGGCGGGCATGCACCGCCGTCGCGCGAAAGGTGAGCAAAGCGCGCAGCTCAACCAATGACGAACTGCAGAGGTATTCTCCCCCGTTGACTTCTCCCCAGGTTCCGTCGTACCCCCTGGACCTTGACCGGAACCACACCAGTAGAACAGCGCCTCCTGGGCTCAGGTACCACCGTTCGAGTGAGCGCGCGGACCCCTTTTGATCTGTTTTTCTATCGACCGACCCTCACCTCTTATACGCATTTCGAAGAAGGCGCCCCGAATACTTCTCCGATCAGAATCCACCGAACCCCGGCCACCGACCGAATCAGATCCACGAAGGCTTGAAAGCCCCCTGAAGCCCTGGCCGTCAGGGCATCAGCTCGGCGAGTTCGGCGAGCAGTTCGGAAGCGGTGATCGAATCCAGTTCGCCGAAGACCCTGGTATCTCTTGGCCGCCAGAATCCGTCTTCGGTCTCGGAAAGCCAGATCTCCGTCAAGGTCTGCTCCGGTTCCTCGGCGACCATGCCGACCATGATTCCCGGCTCCAGCCCCACACAGACCGAGCCGCCTCCGGGCACCCGCCGGATCAGCCACGGCTCGGCACCGTTGTCCTGCGGCGGGCATCGCTCCCAGGTGCGTTTGGTGAGGCCGAGCAGTTTGCCGACCGGCACCGTCACGCCCTCGAAACGCTTCAGCCTGGTCTCCGTCCGCTCACCGTCATCGAGGCTGTACGTCGGGCGGGCGAGCTGAGGGAACGGCTGGACGATCTCGTGGGCGGCGAAGATCTCGGTCCAGATGGTGAGGTCTTCCGCGAGCTCCAACGGATGGGCGACACCGACCTCGACGTCGTCGGGCAGGACGAAGACATCGCCCGCCGCGTCGGTGAACGAGCGGTCCTCGGCCGCTCGGAACCCCTCTCCCGCCGAAGTCCGCCAGACCAGGCGCCGGGCCAGGTGCCACAGCAACGGATGCCCGAGGATGAGCTCGTGGAACTCGGTCGCGTTCCACCTGCGCCCGGCCACCATCGCCCTTTCGAGCCGGGCGATCTCGTCCACCGCCACCGTCCGGACGTCCTTCTTCAACGCGCCGAACCGCTTGTACTCGGCGGGAGCGAGCTCGGAATCGTCGTGGGCGCCGGGTTTCGGCAGTGCCTTCAGCGGTTTCCCGCCCTCGTCGGTCACGAAGGGCTTGAGTTGCTCGTCGAAACCGATCACGAACCGCCGTATGCCGTAGTCGATGACGGCCGTCGCCGCTTCGTCGAGCCCGAACGCCGGCACCAACCTGTCCGCGAGCTGCTCGGCGCTCAGACCGAGTTCGGCGGCCAGCGCACCGATCTTCTCCTGGGCGCGCTGCTTGAGGCCTTTGAACTTCACCTTCTGGGCGATCGAGTTCAGCTGCATCAGCGAGACGTCGGAGGCGATCGCCGCCAGCACGTCGAGCCCGGCCACCGCGCGGGCGTGCCCGCCGTCCCCCGGCCAGTCCCGGATCTTCACGGCGAGCCCGCGGGCCACCCGGTCGTCGCCCAGCAACCCCGACATCGTGAGCACCCAGCCGTCGTTCGGCGGGAAGTCAGCCAGCTGCCACAGTTCGAACAGGTCCCAGGCGAAGTCCGTCAGCGAGCGTGGGTCGCAGAACTCCCGCACGATCGGGACACCGGCGTAGAAATCGTCCGGTTTGGACAGTGCGAACATGGTGAGGACGTGGTTCACCGCGACGGCGGGCAACGCCTGCTCGGTGCCACGGATCCGGATTTGCGGGAGCAGCACCGGATCCGCCCACGAGCCGGGTACCGGCACCTTCGCCGGGAGGATGTCGAGCGGGTCGGTCGCGATGAGAGCGTCGATCGCTTCGCGGGCGCGTGGGCCGTAGCCATCAGCCGTCTCCCGGAGATGATCGCCGTGCCGGGCCATCAGGGAGCGCAACGCCGACTCGGCGGCGAGGCGCGCCGCACCGCGTTGACCGAGAGCCGACGGGATGAGCAGCCCGATCGCGTTTTCGGCGTGCCTTTCGAGCCAGGCCGAGGCGATCGCGTGGACCGATTTGAGGCGAAGATGCCAATCGGCCATCAACTCGGCGACTCGCTGGTCGACGAACGGGAGCAGCGCTTCGCCTGCTTGTGCCGGGTTCGTCCGGGCGACGTGCAGGACGACGGGGAGAGCGTCGAGTTCGAAACGGGCCACCAGGGCCTTGAGCCAGCCGTCCTCTCCCCAGGCATCGGCGGGCCGCCAGTCGGCGAGCAACGGCCGGACCACCTCCTCCGGTCCGTCGAGGAAGAGCTTCTGCTCGTTCCAGGAGCGGAGGTCGCCGCGGCGGAACCACCCCACGGTCCTGGACCAGTCCTGCTCCACGACGCGCCGCCTGCCCGCCCATCGTGCGCGTTCGTCCTCACCGGACCAGACGATCGACCGGATCGACGGCGGCTCTAGTCCTTTGAGGACGACCTGCTTCGCTGTCACTCGCTGACCCGTCCAGGGAGGCTCGGCCAGCGGCTTCGGCAAGGTGGCGGCGGGGGCTTCCGGGAGCAGCCCGGCGTTGGAAGTGGCCTGCTCGATCGCCGCGACCTGGTCGGACGAGAGTTCCGCCGCGAGGTCCCCCGGCAGATCCGGATGGGCCGCGGCATGTGCCCTCAGCAGCAGTCCTGCGTGTTCCGAGCCGCTGCTCGCGGCCGCGGAAAGAACTCGCAGGGCACGGGCTGGATACCGCTTCGCCACGGCGACGACCGTCCCGTGGACGAACTTCCGCCCGAGCCGGTCCACCAGCAGCTCCATCGCCTCGTCCGTGGGCAGCCCCGCGAGGATGCCGAGCACCAGTCTGCGGCTGTCACCGCCTTGCGGGTCGTCGTCGAGGGCTCGTGCGAGCGCCGGAGCGATCGAGGTGCCCAGCACGTCCAGCAACGTGCCTCGTACCTGATCGTCGCTCAGCCGCCACGCCAGATTCGAGCCGAGGGCTTCCACCTGTTCGATGGTGCTGACGATGAGCAAGAGCGCCCTGTCGTCGCCATGACCGGACGGCCGGTTCGCCCAATCGTCGAGCAGTTCGCCAACCCAGTCGAGCCGCGTCGGCATGAGGTACGAGACGACGAGCTTCGCGGAAAGGTTCGTCCGGTACGAGGCGACGGCTTCGGCCACCGTCGCGTGATCCTCATCCGTTGCCTCGGCGAGGATCGTCCTGAGCCGACGAAGGAGGTTGTAGCCGTTCAGCTGCTGGTGAGAGGAGCCCCCGCTCGCGAGAACAAGCGAGGCCACGGACGGCGCCGAGCGGGTAGGCGAATGCGACCGGTGCACACTCAGCCGGGAGAGCTCCACCGCCGCCTGGACCACGAACGACAGCCCATGCTCGACGACCCAGGCGTCGGCGATCCGATCGATCTTGTCGAACGGGATCGCGGCGGCGCCGGAACTCACCAGTGCCTCGAACTCCAGCGAATCGGCCAGCACCGCCGCGCCCAGTGGCGTCACCTCGCCCGCCAGGTACGCCCGGCCTGCCTCGACGGCCAACGGCGCCGACGTGGGCTCGGCCAGCAACTCCGCCGCGACCCCCGTCCCGCGGCCGGCAGCCGATCTCAGCAGACCCGCGGCGTCGGGATCGAGGGTCACGGGCGTTCGGACCCGCCCGCCGCGGCGGACGTGGACGTGCGCGTGCAGCGCTTCGTCGATCTCGAAGACCGTCTCGCCCGGCCTTGTGCCGTTCATGAACACCCCCATCCTTCGATGAGCGGCACCATATTCCAGCGGTCCGACAGAACCCGGACGGCCGGTGAGGGAGACCCGGTGGCTTCCGACTCGGCTTACAGCAGAATCTGCTGCGTGCAGTTCGCCATTCTCGGGCCGATCGAAGCCCGCCGTCCTGACGGGAGCCTGGTGGCTCTCGGCGGTCCTCAGCTTCGCGGGTTGCTCGCGCTCCTCGCTCTGGACGCCGCTCGTGTCGTCTCCGCCGAGCGGCTGATAGACGGGCTGTACGGGGATAGTCCGCCCGAGGGCGCCGCCGAGGCGCTCCAGTCCCAGATCTCGCGGCTTCGACGTCGCCTGCGGGACGGCGGCGCACGCGACGGCCTGATCGAATTCACCCCCGCCGGGTACCGGCTGGCCGTCGATCCCCAGGACGTCGATGTCCACCGGTTCGAACGGCTCACCGGCCGGGCGCGGGAGACCGCGGATCCGGCTGTCGCGCACGCGTTGTTCGCCGAGGCGTCGGCGCTCTGGCGGGGACCCGCGCTCGACGGGCTCGCGGACACGCCGAGCGCGGCCCGGCTGGCCGAGGCGCGTCTGGCAGCCCTGGAGGACCACGCCGAGGTGCGGTTGACGCTCGGTCACCACGAACGGCTCGTCGCTGAACTTCGCGAGCTCACCCGTGAACACCCGCTACGTGAGCGGCTCACCGGGCAGCTCATGCGAGCGTTGAACGGCAGCGGCCGTTCCGCCGAGGCGTTGGCGGTGTTCGCCGAGATCCGCGAACGCCTCGGCGACGAGCTCGGCGCCGAACCAGGGGCGGAACTCGCGGACGCGCACATGGCCGCCCTTCGCGGCGCCACGCCTGCTCCGGTCCGGCGGGTGCCGGTACCGCTCACCGGCCTGGTCGGCCGCGACGGAGAACTCGGCCGGCTCGCGGAAGCCTTGCGTGATTCCCGGCTGGTCACGCTCACCGGCCCGGGTGGCGCGGGCAAGACACGATTGGCTGTCGCAGCCTCGGCACGAGTGTCGGGCGAAGTGTGCTTCGTCGAGCTGGCGACGACGACCGAGGTGGCGCGTGCGGCGCTCTCCGCCCTGGGGCTGCGCGAACAAGGCGTATTCGTGCCGGGCGCGGCACCGGAGCCTGCCGATCGCCTGGCCGCAGGGCTCGCCGACAGACCGCTGCTCCTGATTCTCGACAACTGCGAACACGTCGTCGCCGAGGTCGCGGGGTTGGTCCGGCGGCTCCTCGGCGAGTGCGCGGGCCTGCGCGTGCTCGCCACCAGCCGCGAGGCACTGGGCTTGACCGGCGAGGCGCTGATACCGGTCGGCGCGCTGGCCACCGAACAGGCCGAGCGGCTCTTCGCCGAAAGGGCCGCGGCGGTGGCACCTGATGCCGTTCCGGCCCCGGCCGCGGTCAAGCGGATCTGCGCCGCACTCGACGGCCTGCCCCTGGCGATCGAGCTCGCCGCCGGACGCCTGCGTTCGATGTCCGCGGACGACGTCGCCGACCGGCTCGACGACCGTTTCCGGCTGCTGTCCCGCGGCGAACGGACCGCCGAGCCGCGGCACCGGACACTGCGTGGTGTCGTCGAATGGAGCTGGAACCTCCTGGAGCCCGAGGAACGGCTGCTGGCCGGCCGGTTCGCGGTGTTCGCGGGCGGGGCCCGGCTCACGGCGGTCGAGCGAGTCTGCTCGATCCCTGACACAGATGGTCTGCTCGCCGGACTCGTCGAGAAGTCCCTCGTCGAATTCGACGGTGGCCGCTACCGGATGTTGGAGACCATCCGGGCGTTCTGCGGCGAACAGGGCGAAGACCGGCGTGCGGCGCACGCGAAGTACTTCCTCGATCTCGCCCGCGCGGCCGAGCCGAAACTGCGCGGCGCGGACCAGGTGAAGACGTTGGCGGAGCTGGCCGCCGAGCACGCCGACCTCCAGGCCGCGCTGAGCTGGAGCGTCACCGAAGCGCCGGAAACCGCGCTACGCCTCATCGCGTCCTTGACCTGGTACTGGTGGCTGCGCGGGCTGCGGAACCAAGCGACCCCGTTCGCGGACGCCGTTCTCGCCGCCCTCGGCCCGGAACCGCCGCCGGGGCTGGCCGAGGAGTACGTCCTCTGCCTGATCCACGCGTCGGCCACGGACGTGGACATCGAACCGATCCTGCGGTCGTCCGACGAACCGCTGCGCCACCCGTATCTCTTCCTGCTGTGGGCGTTTTCGCCACGCACCAAGGCGAAGGAAGGCGGACGGCTCGCCGCGCGGATCGGCCCCGACGCCTGGTCGCAGGCGTTCGCACGGATAGGTGACGGCCTCGGCGCGCAGTACCGCGGGCGGATCACCGAAGCCGAGTCCCACTTTTCTGCGGCGAGGGACGGATTCCGCGATTTGGGCGACCGTTGGGGCCAGGCGAGCGCACTGGAGAAGCTCGCGGAGTTCGCGGATTGGCGCGGCGACCACTCACGGTTCCGCGATCTGATGGACGAGTCGATCCGGCTGGCCGACGCACTCGGCGCCGTCGAAGACACCGCCGACCTGCTCTGCCGCCGCGCCGAGGGCGTGCTTCGGGCCGGGGACGTCGAAGCAGCCAGGACCGACTACGAAGCCGCCGCCGTGCAGGCCCGCGTCGCAGGGACACCCTTGACGCTCGCACGGGCCCGGGGCGGGCTGGGCGAGATCGCCCGGTATTCCGGCGACCTCGACGCGGCCCGGCGGTGGTACGGCTCCGCGCTCGGCCTGACCGTCGATCCGGTGACCGGTGGGGAAACACGGATCCACCTGTACACCGGCTTCGGCTGGACAGCGGCGGCCGAGGGGAACCTCGACGAGGCGACCGAGCTGCACCAGGAGGCGCTCGCCACCGCGATCGAGTACGCGAACCTGCCGGGTGCGGCCCAGGCGATCGACGGACTGGCCGGGGTCCTCGCGGAACGGGGCGAAGACGAGCGGGCCGCGTTCCTGCTCGGCGTCGCCGTCGGCCTGCGCGGAGCGCCGGTCATCGGGAACCCCGAGGTCGACGCCGTCACGACACGGGTGCAGGCGCGCATCGGCACGGACAAGTACGCCGAGGCCTTCGAACGCGGTCGCGAAACACCCCCTGAACAGGCGATCCGGACGACCGGTCAGCGGCGGTTCACGCTCGGTTCGTGATCGGTCAGCGGCGTCGTCCACGCTGCCGGACATGACGACGAACCGCGAAATCCTCATCTCCGGCGCCAGTGTCGCCGGCCCCGCCCTCGCCTGGTGGCTGAACCATCACGGCTTCCGCCCGACCATCGTCGAACGGGCCCCGAGCCTGCGCGAGGGTGGCTACAAGGTCGACATCCGCGGTGTCGCCGTCGACGTGGTCCGCCGGATGGGTCTGCTCGAACGCGTGCAGGCGACGAGCACCGACATGCGGGGAGCGGCGTTCGTGAACAAGCGCGGCAAGGAGATCGCGACGCTGGACGCCGACACCTTCGGCTTCCGACACGGCGACGACACCGAGATCCTGCGCGGTGACCTCGCGAAGATCCTGTACGAGCACACCCGCGACGACACCGAATACCTCTTCGGTGACTGGATCACCGGCCTCGACCACCGGGACGACGGGGTGCTGGTGACCTTCGCCCACGGCGAGCCGCGCCGGTTCGATCTGGTCGTCGGCGCGGACGGCCTGCATTCCGGGGTCCGCGCGCTGGCGTTCGGCCCGGAAGAGGACTACCTGCGCCGATTCGACGCCTACATCTCGATCTCGACCGTGCCCAACACGTTCACGCTGGACCGCTGGGAGCTGCTTCACTCGGCGGCGGCGGGCAAGATGGTCAACGTCTACAGCACCGCCCGCGCCGACGACGCGAAGGCCGCGTTCTGGTTCAGCGCGCCGCTGACCTGCGACCACCGGGACGTCGAAAGCCAGAAGGACTTCGTGGGCGCGCAGTTCGCCGACCTGGGCTGGGAAATCCCGGAACTGCTCGACTCGATGCGTCAAGCCGACGACTTCTACTTCGACCCGGTCTGCCAGATCCACCTGGACCGTCTTTCGACAGGCCGCGTCACTCTCGTCGGCGACGCGGGTTACTGCGCGTCCCCGGCATCGGGCCAGGGCACGAGCCTCGCCCTGGCCGGCGCCTACGTCCTGGCAGGCGAACTCGCGGCCGCGTCAGGGGACTTCCCGGTGGCGTTCTCCCGGTACGAGACCGAGATGCGGCCCTACATCGAGAAGAACCAGGCCTTGGCCGAGACGGCATTGCGCGGGATCATCCCGCGATCGCGGATGTTCGCGTGGATCAACACCCGGCTGATCAAGCTCATGCCGTACCTCCCCGGCCGCAACCGGGTCCTCGAACAAATGGCCCGCCCGGTCCGCGAAGCCGCGAACGCCCTGGTCTTGAAGGAGTACGCGGCCGTCGCGCGATGAGGCGATGTCCGGTCAGCGGCCGATCGTCACCGCGACGGTGAACCGCAGCGTCACCTTCGAGCTGACCATGAGCCTGGTCGCGAAGTTCTGGTTCACGCCCCACTGATGACGATCGACCGTGACGCTGCCCGCGAAGGCCACCCGGGACGCGGCGGTGTCGACCAGTTCGACGACGATGCCGCGAACGGGGTTGGTCACACCTCGAATGGCCAAGTCCCCGGCGACCTCGAACCGGGTGCCGCCGAGGTGCCGGATCCCGGTCGAGACGAAGGTGATCGTCGGGTGGCTCTCCGCGTCGAGAAACGCCTTGCGGAGTTGACCGTCGCGTCGCGCGTTCCCGGTGTCGATGCTCGCGGCCTTCACGGTGAACCGGACACCGGACCTCGACGGTTCGCCGCCGTCGAGGCGGACGCTGCCTTCGACCTCGTCGAAATGGCCGGTCACCCGGCTGGCCATGGTGTGCCGCGCGACGAAGCCGAGCGTCGTCCGGGCGACGTCCAGCCGGTAGTCACCGGTCAGTTCGGTGAAGGTGGTCATGGCCGTCATGGTGGAACTCCTCGCGGGGGTGGGGTGTTCGGTCTCGCCACCACGACGACGTGGCCCTGCCGGATGTGAGGCGCGACCGGCAGGGCCTCGGGCCGACGCAACCAGTGTCGACGTGCTAGATGACCCCGAGATTCCTGAGCTGGATCGCGAGCGCGACGAAGCCGCCGGTCGCGGTACCCCAGACGAACCTGAGCACGCGGAAAGCATCCGCGCGGTGCCGCTCATCCGGCCGGAACAGTGCGCCGTGAGTCGCACAGCCGATCAGCACGGCGAAGAACACGGCGAATCCGCCGAAGAACCAGGGCAGCATTCTGAAATCCCTTCGATCCGCAAAACGTTCGTGATGGGGAGTTCTGCGGGACACGGGACTTCTGCTCGCTCTTTGCAAGGTTTCTTCACTCCACGGCTCCGTCATGGATGCACGTGCAAGGGCTCCCCGTACTCTGGACCGGACGGGAGGTGGTGACGTGACGGACGAACAGCTGCTCATCGAGTTCGCGTTGACCCGCCTGGACAATCCCGGCCTCGACCTCGAGGAAGTGGCCACCCTGACCGTCCGACGCCTCGGCGAAGACCGGATGCTGGACTTCGCCGGTCTCACTCTCGCCAGCCGCGGTGAACTACGCGGAGCCGCCTTCCCCGCCGCGGTCGAGCACGTCCTCCGGGTCGTCCTGACCTTGCGCGGACCGGACGACTAGGCCTCCCCGAGTCGTCGGCGACACGTCGAATTCAGCCGTTCGCAGGACAAGCATGTCCGTTTCGTGGTTGTTTGTGCGTGCACGTGTTTCAAGAGAGAACTGGGGATACACAAGTGAAGACGAAGATCGCGGCAACAGCCGCAGTCGTGGGCGCGCTGGCGTCGACGATCGCGTTCGCGCAGCCTGCCAGCGCGGGCGTCGACCCGAGGTATCACTACGAGTCCAGCTGGTCGACAGAGGGCGACTGCCGGATCAACGGTTACTCCGGCCAGCAGAACGGTCGCTGGTCGGCTTACTTCTGCTCCGCGTCGACCTGGTCGTGGGACCTCTACATCAAGCCGTAGCTCGCACGGGCGTGGGGATCCTGAGTATCCCCACGCCCACCGGAGCAGAGCCGTTCCGCTCCCCGCTCTAGTCGAGCGGTCAGTCCCGGTCGAGCATCCCGGGGCCGAAGACCTCGTAGCGGACGCGGTCGGCAGGCAGACCGCGACGGATCAGCCCGGCTCGGATGCCTTGCATGAACGGCAAAGGGCCGCACAGGTAGGCGATGGAGTCCGGCTGTAACGGCAGCGCGTCGACGTCCATCCGCCCAGGTCGCGAGTCGTCGTCGTGGTCACTTTCGTACCAGTACAGTTCGTCCACCTCGCCCAGACCGGTCGCCGTCTGGGCACATTCACGGCGGAACGCGTGGTGAGCCGGTGAACGGTCGGCGTGGGCGAGCACGATCCGCCGGGTCGGCTGGGTGCGCGCGAGATGGTCGAGCATGGCCGCCATCGGCGTGATCCCGATGCCGGCACTGACCAGGAGCACCGGTCCGTCACCGGTGTCGAGCGTCGTCTCCCCCGCGGGCGGCCCGAGCAGCAGAACGTCGTCCTCGGTCACGTGATCGTGGAGGTGGTTGGACACCGCGCCTGCCGGGGAACCCTCGTGGCCGCGAACCCGGCGGACGGTGATCCGCAGCGAACCCCGCCCGGGACCGTGCGACAGCGAGTACTGGCGAGGCTGACGACGGCCATCAGGCAGCTCGACCATGACCGACACGTACTGACCCGGCAGGAAATGCGGCACGGCCGCGCCGTCATCGGGCACCAGGGTGAACGAGACCGCATCGACGGCTTCGTCCAGGCGTTTGGCCACGCGCCAGCGGCGCCAGAGGTCGGCGGGGTCGAGGTCGCCACGCTGGTAGAGGCGGGCTTCGGCCGCGATCAGCCGGCAAGCGAGCAGCCAGTACACCTCGTGCCACGCCGCGAAGACGTCAGGCGTGACCGCTGCGCCGAGTACGGTCCCGACGGCGGTGAGCAGGTGGTGACCGACGATCGGGTACTGCTCGGCCCGGATACCCAGCGAAACGTGCTTGTGGACGATCCGCTCGGCGACTCGCTCGAACGGCGCCCCTTCGTCACCGATCAGGCATTCGGCGAAGCCGACCACGGCCGAGGCCAGCGCGAGCTGCTGCCTGCCATCGGCCTGATTGCCCTGGTTGAACAGATCGAGCAGTTCCGGATGCGCGGAGAACATCGACGAGTAGAACTCACCGGTGATCTCCACGGCGTGCGCTCGTACGACGGGCAAGGTGGCACGAACCACCGCGGCGGAGGCTGGTGACAGCAAGGAATTCTCCTTCTTCGGGAAGAAGACCGGTCCTCGCGAAGGCACTGATACGGCCACGACCGATCTGTTTCCGATACTGCCGGGAACGAAGTGCGGCACCAAGGGATCTTCGGATCACTCGGCCGGGGACCTTGGTCCCTGCGAAGCTCCGCCTGGCGTGACACGGACCGATCTCAGCGCAGTGGGCGGAACGTGGTGCGCAGATCGTCGATCCACGCCTCCGGGTTCTCCCACGGACCGAAGTGACCGCCCTTCTCGTGGACGTTCACCTGACGCACGTCGGCGTAGAAGTGACCGGCGGCTTCCTTGAACGCGGCGACGCGCTGGTCGTGGTCGTGGGCTCCCGGAGGCGCCGCGTCGCCCAGGTGGAAGGTGAATCCGGTGGGCGCCTCGACGGCCGGGGTCCGGTCGTGCGACGGCTGCCACGGGTGCCGGTTGACGTTCTTGTAAGCGCGGATCGACGACCCGATGGCTTGGTTGACCCAGTAGATCGTCGCGTTGGTGAGGATGTGGTCCACCGGATACGAGTCCTCGAACACGCCGTTCTGGTCGCTCCATTTCTTCCACCGCTTCAGGATCCAGGCGAGCATCCCGATCGGGGAATCGTTCAGGCCGTGCGTGATCGTCTGTCCGTCGAGCATGTGCACCGCGACGTGGGACACGTAGGTGTTCACGAAGTCGACCATGTCGGCGCGCTCCCCGGCGGGCAGCCGGTCGATCGGCGCGCCGCCGGTCAGATCCCAGTGGCGATCGCACTGGAAGATCGTCAGCAGCATCTCGTTCCCGAGGTGGAGACCGTGGAGCGAGTCGGCGTACTTGTGACCGAGTTGCGCCCCGACGAGCGCGCCGTAGTCGGCCGCGCCGACGCCGAAGCGCTGATGGCCGAGCACGTCGGTCATCAGCGTGTGGAACCGGTCCGCCATGCTGACGAAGTTCTCCTTGCCGTTGGTCAGCGGAGTGGAGAAGGCGAATCCGGGCAACGAGGGCACGATGACGTCGAAGGCGTCAGCCGGGTCGCCGCCGTACGCGCCCGGGTCGGCGAGCGGGCGGATGACCTTGCTCCAGTCCCAAAAGGTCCACGGCCAGCCGTGCATGAGCAGCAGCGGGATCGGCGCGGGTCCCTTGCCCGGCTCGCGGATGAAGTGCACCGGCGTGCCGCCGACGTCGACGCGATGGTGTGAGTAGCCGTTCAGCCGGGCTTCGACAGCCCGCCAGTCGAACCCGTCGGCCCAGTACTCCACGATCGGCCTGAGATAGGCGGTACTCAACCCGAAAGCCTCGTCTTCGTTGTCCAGATCGGGCGCGAACCGGGTCGCCTTCAGCCGTGCGCGGAGGTCGTCGAGGACCTCCTGCTCGACGTTGATGACGAATGGTTCGAGGGTGTCGGTCATGTCAATGCTCCTTGGGGTTCAGCGGGTCGGGTCCAGACGGAGCCTGGAGATGCGGAGTTCGGCGATCAGCCAGCGCCCGTCGAGACGGGTGAAGCGCACCCGGTAGTGGCCGTAGCCGTGCATCCCGGTGCCTTCGGCGGCCGGCCGGGTGACGATGTCCTCCATGGCCCAGACGCCGGTGGCCGAATCCTCCGACTCGAAGTCGATCTCACTGGAGAACAAGTGGTGTACCAGCACGGAATCCGGGTGGTTACGCGCTTTGAGCTGATCCGCGATCTGGGCGCGGCCGGTCATCCGCGCCTGCACCGATCCGTCCATTGTGGACGCGATGAAAGGCGCGTCGGGCAGGAAGAGCGCCGCGAGATCGTCCCATCGGTGGTGATCGGCGCTGTGGACGTAGCGGGCCATCACGCGCCGCACGTCCTCCGTCGCCACCAGGCGGGCGAGGTCGTCCATCGTTTTCCCTTCACACGGCCGAATTCGCTTGGCTCGACCGAGCATGCCGAGCGAAAAATGTACCCGCAAGTACATTCCGTGCCCGGGGCCTTTGCGCCCGCCGGCGTGCGATCCAGGCGGGGCGTCGGCGATGCTGTGCGCGTGGAGTACGTGTCCCGAGTGCCGCGACCGCCCCTGGACGGGCTGATCGACGACCTCTACTACCTGGAGGGCGCGCCGCCGTACGCCCGGCTGACGCTGCCGCCGGGGCCGTCGGCGCTGCTCATCGTCAACCTCGGGGAGCCGTTCCGCATCCGTGCGGCCACCGACATCGAGACAGCCGAGTACGCCGACGGCTGCGTGATCACCATGCCCACCCGCGCGTACGAGTTCGGCTACCCGCCCCGGACCCGGTCCGTCGGCGTGCACTTCAAGCCGTGGGGGCCGGCGCCGTTCCTGCCGATGCCCGCGGCCGAGCTGTGCGACCGGCCGGTGACGATGGAGCAGGTCTGGGGCAGGGCCGCCGTTGCCGAGCTGCGAGACCGGCTGGCCACGGCGGACGGACCGCACGCGATGCTGACGCTGCTGGAGGACGAGCTCATGCGACGCCTGCGCGAGACCGCCGGCCTGGGGCTGGTCCGCCACACGAGCGGTGTCATCACGGCGGCCGGCGGAGCTGTGGCGATCGGCGACCTCGGCGCGGCAGCCGGTGTCAGCAGCACTCATCTGGCGCGGCGGTTCAAGGAACTCGTCGGCGTCACGCCGAAGCGGCTGGCCCGCACCTACCGCTTCGCCGCCACCGTGTTCGCGATCGACCCGGCCGAACCGATCGACTGGAGCGACCTCGCCGGTCGCGCAGGCTACTTCGACCAGGCCCACTTCGGCCACGAATTCCGGGCGTTCACCGGCCTCACACCGACCCGGTACGTCGAGGTCCGGCGGCGGTTCCTGCGCGAACATCCCGGCCACACGCTGGACGGCTGGCCGCTGCCCGCCGATTGATTTCTTACAAGAGCGAAAGCTCACGACGCGCTAATTTGGACACCCCCAAGCAGAGGAGTGCCCGTGAGCACGGTGGTCATGTACAGCTCGGTGTCGGTGGACGGCTTCATCGCGGACGAGCATGACCAGCCCGGACCGCTGTTCGACTGGTTGTCCGGCGGCGAGGTCCCGTTGGACGAGAGCGGAGCGCTCAAGGTGTCGCAGGCGTCCTACGACTACACCCGGGCGTACTGGGATCGGATCGGGGTGACGATCGCCGGCCGCCACGTCTTCGACCTGACTGACGGCTGGGACGGGAAGCCCCCGAGCGGGATCGACCACGTGGTCGTCGTGACGCACCGGCCTGCGCCCGAGGGCTGGGACCCCTCGGCGCCGTTCCACTTCGTCGACGGCGTCGAAGCAGCCGTGGCCAAGGCGCGGGAGCTCGCCGGTGACCGCGTGGTCGAGGTCGCCGCCGGCGACGTCGGTGGCCAGGTGCTCGCCGCGGGCCTGGTCGACGAGGTGCGCATGGACGTCGTGCCGGTCGTGTTCGGGTCCGGCAAGCGCTACTTCGGGTCGGTCCGCGCGCAGCATCTGTTGGAGGATCCTGAGGTGATTCAGGGCGACCGGGTCCTTCACGTGCGCTATCAGGTGCGCCGTCGATCGAGCTGAGCGGGAACCATGGCCACGCCCGATCGCCGGACTTGCGACAATGGACCCGCAAGTACATTCGGGAGGTCCTGATGCTCACGAAGAAGGGCGCCGCGACACGGCAGCGGATCATCGACGCCGCGGCCGACGAGATCCGCGACCGCGGCGTGGGGGCGGCGACCCTCGACGACATCGGCCGCCGGAGCGGAACGGGCAAAAGCCAGCTCTTCCACTACTTCCCGGAGGGCAAGGAACAGCTGCTGATGGCCGTGGCCGAATGGGAGGCCGGTCAGGTCATCGAGGACCAGCAGCCGTATCTCGGGCAACTGACCTCGTGGGACGCGTGGCGCCAGTGGCGTGACGTCGTGGTCGAGCGGTACCGGCGGCAAGGTGTGCACTGCCCGCTCGGGGTGCTGATCACCGAGATCGGCAGGCACACGCCCGCCGCGCAGGCGGTGACCAGGCAACTGCTGGAGCAGTGGCAGCGGCAGGTCCAGACGGGCATCGAGCACATGCGGGAGAACGGGTTCATCAGCCGTGACGTCGACCCGGTCCGCGCCTCGGCCGCGTTGATCGCCGCGATCCAGGGCGGCGTCACCATCCTGATGTCCACCGGCTCAGCGGACCATCTCGAAGCGGCGCTGGACCTGTACCTGGAGTACTTGGGCGCCGCCGCGCCCTCCTACAGCTGAAGCATCCGTTCGGCCCTCCCCTCAACGGTCAGGCGGGTACTGGACGATCTTGCCGGACAAGAACAGTTCCACGGCGACCTCCTTGTTCGACATACCCCGCGCCACCAAGCGCATGACGGGGTTCGAAGAGCCGCCGGTTCGCGCGGTAGACGCCCGCCTCGGCGTCGGCGACGACGGCGGACACGTGCTCCAGCATCTCGGTCATGGATCCTCCAGCGGCGCGGATCGGCCACCTGCGACTCGTTTCGCCGTGGCATGACCAAGAACCCTGACAGGCGGTGCCGCCGGTCACACCCGACATCTGCCTAGACCTGACCTAGGGTGCTATTGATAAGCGCTGTTTATCAATCAGGGTGAATCAAGTCTTTGTCTTCGATGATTTCACTTCCTACCGTGAGGAGATCGGCGACAGGGACAAGGAAGGAGGCGTCTCATGGAACTTCGACACCTGCGGTACTTCGTCACCGTCGCCGAGACCTGCCATTTCGGCAGGGCCGCCGAGCAGCTGCACGTCGCGCAGCCGGCGCTCTCGCACACCATCCGGCAGCTGGAGGACGAACTCGGCGTCGTCCTGCTGGCCCGGACGACCCGGCAGGTCCGGGTGACACCCGCGGGCGAGTTCTTCCTGGCCGAAGCGCGACGTGTGCTCGCGGGACTGGACGTCGGCGTGCGGGGAGTCCGGCGGATCGGTGAGGGCAAGCTGGGCCTGCTCAGGATCGGGTTCACCGGCACGGCGGCGTTCTCCCACCTGCCTCATCTCGCCAGGGCGCTCGCCCAGCGGGTGCCGCGGGTGGAACTGGAGGTCCGCGCCGATCTCCTGACCGCCGAGCAGTGCGAGCACCTGCGCACCGGAACGCTCGGGATCGGAGTGCTCCGGCCCCCGGTGACCGGGGACGACATCGACTTCCGGGTGATCGAGAGCGAACCGCTGGTACTCGCCGTCCCCGCCGACCATCGGCTGGCTGTCGAGCCCGTCGTCGCGATGACGGATCTGCGGGCCGAGCCGCTCGTGACCTACGACCGGCGCAACTCGGTCGTGTACGAGGCCGTCGCGCGCAGCTGCCGGGAAGCGGGTCTCACGCCTCACCAGCTGCACGAAGCGCCCGGAACAGCGGTATTGCTCGCGCTGGTCGCGGGTGGACTGGGAGTCGGCGTGGTGCCCGCCTCGGCCCGCGCACTCCCCTTGGCAGGCGTCGTGTTCCGGGACCTCGCCGGCGCGGCGACCGTGGAGCTGGCCCTGGCTTGGCACCGCGAGAGCCCGTCCCCGCTGGTCGCGACCGTCCTCACCGAACTCGAGGACGTCTTTCCTTCCGTTCGAGTACCCACAGGGGCCACCTGATGAAGATCACGCACGTCGAAGCGATTCCGTTCGCCATCCCCTACCGAAAACCGCTGAGGTTCGCTTCGGGTGAGGTGGACGCCGCCGAGCACGTCCTCGTGCGGGTGCACGCCGACAACGGCGTCGTCGGCGTCGCCGAGGCTCCCCCGCGGCCGTTCACCTACGGCGAGACCCAGGCCGGGATCGTCGCGGTGATCGACTCCCTGTTCGCGCCGCAGGTCGTCGGGCTGAGCCTGCTCGATCGCGAAACGGTACACACCCGGCTCGCCCGCACGGTCGGCAACCCGACCGCGAAATCGGCGGTGGACATGGCGATCTGGGACGCCCTCGGGCGCAGCCTCGACGTGTCGGTGACGGAACTGCTGGGCGGCTACACCGACCGGATGCGCGTGTCGCACATGCTCGGCTTCGACGAGCCCGCCGCGATGGTGACCGAGGCCCAGCGGATGCGCGAAACCCACGGCATCACCACGTTCAAGGTCAAGGTCGGCCGCCGCCCGGCCTCGCTCGACACCGCCGTCGTACGCGCGTTGCGAGAGCATTTCGGCGACAGCGTCGACCTCTACATCGACGGCAATCGCGGCTGGACCGCCGCCGAATCCGCCCGCGCGATGCGGGAAATGGCCGACCTCGACCTGCTCTTCGCCGAGGAACTGTGCCCCGCCGATGACGTCCTCGGCCGGCGTTGGCTCGTCCGGCAGATCGACGTGCCGTTCATCGCCGACGAATCCGCGGTGACCCCGGCGGACGTCACCCGCGAGGTCCTCGGCGGATCCGCCACCGCGATCAGCATCAAAACCGCCCGCACCGGCTTCACCCGCTCGCAGCGCACCCACCACCTCGCCGAAGGCCTCGGCCTGGAAGTCGTGATGGGCAACCAGATCGACGGCCAGCTCGGCTCGCTGTGCACGGTCGCGTTCGGCTCGGCCTACGAGCTCACGTCCCGGCGCCCCGGCGAGCTCTCGAACTTCCTCGACATGAGCGACGACCTGCTCACCGAGCCCCTGTGCATCACCGACGGCGAACTCACCGTCCGCCCCGGAGCTGGCCTCGGCGCAGAAATCGATCCCGACAAGCTCCGGCGCTACCGCCAGGACCACTGACGCCCACCACGAATCAAGGAGGATTCATGACCGCCATCCACGAGACCGCCACCGCGGCCGCGTCCGGCGCCAACGCGACCGAACGGTTCAAGAGCGACAAGTTCGCCGGTGCCGCCGGAACGCCGAAGGAGCGGGTCAGCCTCCTGGCCCGCGAGGTACTGGAAGCCGTGCACGGCACGATCCGCAAGCACAAGGTCACCTACGACGAGTACAACGCCCTCAAGTCGTGGCTGATCGGTGTGGGCGAGGACGGCGAGTGGCCGCTGTTCCTCGACGTATGGGTGGAGCACGTCGTCGAAGAGGTCGCCACCGAACACCGCGAAGGCAACAAGGGCACCATCGAAGGCCCGTACTACGTGCCCGACGCGCCCGAGCAGGGCGCGCGTGGCTCGGTTCCGATGCGGGACGACGAGCCCGGCACCCCGCTGACCTGGACAGGCAAGGTCACCTCGACCGACGGCACCGCGCTCAGCGGCGCGAAAGTCGAGCTCTGGCACGCCGACGCCGACGGCTTCTACTCCCAGTTCGCGCCGAACATCCCGGAGTGGAACCTGCGCGCGAGCTTCACCACCGACGATTCCGGGAAGTTCGAGATCCACACCGTGCGGCCGGCGCCGTACCAGATCCCGACCGACGGCGCCTGCGGCAAGCTCATCGCCGCGGCGGGCTGGCACGCGTGGCGCCCGGCGCATCTGCACGTCAAGGTCTCGGCACCGGGCCACGAACTGCTCACCGCGCAGCTGTACTTCCCGGGCGACGAACACAACGACGACGACATCGCTTCCGCGGTCAAGCCGGAACTGGTGCTGGACCCGCGCGAGTCGGGCGACGGCGAGGCCATCGAGTACGGCTTCGTCCTCGACCCCGAACGTCCCTGACCACCGTCCTTTTTGGAGTGATCGATGCTTTACCACGTCCGCATGGACGTCCGCCTGCCACCGGACCTCGACCCGGCGGAACGGGCCGACATCATCGCGCGGGAGATGGCGTACAGCCAGCAGCTCCAGCGCGAGGGAAAATGGCCGCAGCTGTGGCGGATCGCCGGTGAGTACGCGAACTTCTCGATCCTCGACGTCGCCGACCACGACGAACTGCACACACTGCTGTCCGGCCTGCCGTTGTTCCCCTACATGGACATCAAGGTGACACCGCTGGCGGTGCACCCGTCCAAGATCGCGGGCTGAGCCCCCTGGCTGCCGGGTTGCCCAAGTCCGTGAAGGACTCCTTGAGGGACTCTGGGTCCCTCAAGGAGTCCTTCACGGACCGCCATGCGGAGCGAGGCCGGTCCCGAAGGAACGTCGGGCCGTGCCTACCCGGCGAGCGCCGTGATCAGCCCGATCGCCAGCGCCGTCCGTTCCGGGATGTGCGCCGCGAGGACGTGCTCGTCACGCGCGTGGGCGCCACCTCCGACGGCGCCGAGCCCGTCGAGCACCGGGCGCCCCAGCGCCGACACGAAGTTGCCGTCGCTCGCGCCGCCCACGGCGGTCTCCGCCAGCTCCCAGCCCTGGTCGGCCGCCACCTTCCGCGCTGTCGCGAACAGCGCGCGTGATGGCTCGTTCGGCGTCATCGGCGGGCGGTTCCACTCTCCCTCGACCGACACGGTCACACGGGGATCGGCGGCTTCCAGCCCGGCGAACACCGCGTCGATCCGGTTCATCTCCGAAGGTTCGGCGACACGGACGTCGACTCCGCAGACCGCCTTGCCCGCGGTGACGTTGCGACCGGTACCGCCGGAGATGGTGCCGACGTTGACCGTGGTCCCGTGTTCGCGCGAACCCGCGGCGGCGAGCCGCCCGACGACGTCGGCGAGGGCGTGGATCGCGCTCGCTCCCGCGTCGGGGTCCAGACCCGCGTGCGCTTCGACACCGGTGGCGGTCACGTCGAACAGGCCGACGCCCTTGCGCGCGGTCTTCAGTTTGCCGTCCAGCGACGCCTCGAAGACGAGAGTGGCGAGCGCACCTTCGCTCGCGGCTTCGATGTACGGCCGCGAGTGCGGGCTGCCGATCTCCTCGTCGCCGTTGAAGAGGAACCTGACCGACGGATGCGGAAGGCCGAGTTCGCGCAGTCCTCGCAGCGCCCAGACCGACTGCACCAGGCCGAGCTTCATGTCGAACGCGCCCGGCCCGGTGATGCGGCCGTCTTCGTCGGTGTACGGCCACTCGGCGAGCGTGCCGGTCGGCCAGACCGTGTCGTAGTGGCTCAGCAGCAACACCGTTCCCGGCGCCGTCCCCGCGTAGCTCAGTTCGAGCACGTCACCGCGGACCGCGTCGCTGTGCCGGGCTTCGGTATCGGGTGCGCCGAGCCGGTCGAAGACCCAGGTCCGGAGCGTGTCGAGGCCTTTGTCCAGCATCGGCTTGTCGTAGCTGTGCGTCTCCAGTTCCACGATCCGCCGGAGATCGTCGAGCAGGGCCGGCAGTGCGTTCCGGGACCAATCCGTGTGTGACAAGGGAATCCTTTCTAGCGAACAGGGGCGCCGGGGCCGAGCGGGATGCCGAACGCCCAGAACACGAAGAACAGCAAGGTCCAGACGATCAGCAAGGCGAACGAGAGCGGGACCGTCATCGAGAAGAGCGTGCCGATGCCCGCCGAACGCCGGTACCGCTGCAGGAACCCCAGCGCCATCACGAAATACGGACTCATCGGGGTGATCGCGTTCGTGCACGAGTCCGCGATGCGGTACAGCGCCTGGGTGGTCTCGGGCGGGATGTCCAGCAGCATCAGCATCGGCACGAACACCGGGCCGATCAACGCCCATTGGGCCGAACCGCTGGTGACGATCAGGTTCACCAGGGTCACCACGACGAGGATGCCCAGCATGATGACCGGTCCGGACACCCCGGCGGATTTGAGCAGGCCGGCGCCGTCGACCGCGATGATCTCGCCGATGCCGGTCCATTTGAAGTAGGCGAGGAACTGGGAGATGGCGAAGAACAACACCAGGATCGGCGCCATCTCCCGGAAGCCGTGCGCCATGAACCCCGGGATGTCGCGACTGCTGGTCACCGTCCCCGCGACCTTGCCGTAGGCCCAGCCCGCGGCCAGGAAGCCGAGTGCCAGGAAGATCGAGACCGACGTCAGCAGCGGCGACTCGACGATGCTTCCGCCCTTGCCCCGCAACGGCGACGACGCGGGCAGCACCGCCAGCACCAGGGCGACCACGAAGACGGCCAGCGCGATCAACGCGGCGAGCAGGCCGCGTCGTTCCTGCCGGGTGAGCTGGAGCGAGCCGAGATCGTCCTCTTCCGCGTCGTCGTCGACGGGCATCTCTTCGGCGCGCCGCGCGAGGATCTTCTCGGTCACGAGCGTGATCACCACGGCCAGCACGAGCGACGAGGCGAGCGAGAAGAAGTAGTTGGCCAGCGGGGTGACCGAATAGGCCGGGTCGATCGTCTGCGCCGCCGCCGTGGTCAGGCCGGAGAGGATGGCATCGGTCGGCGTGATCAGCGGGCTCGCGTCGTAGCCGGCGGAGATGGACACGAACGCGACCACGATGCCCAGGATCGGGCTCCGGCCCACCGCGCGGAAAGCCAAGGCCCCCAACGGGATCAGGACCACATAGGCGGCGTCGGAGGCCACGTGGGACACCATTCCGGTGAACGCCAGCGCGAAGGTCACCCACCGCGGCGACACCTTCGAAACACCCGACCGGAGGACGGCCGCGAGCAGCCCGGACCGCTCGGCCACCGCCACGCCGAGCATCACCACGAGGATGGTGCCGAGCGGCGGGAACGACGTGTAGCTCTTGACCGCGTCGGTCACCATCATCCGCACGCCCTCGGCGGACAACAGGTTCTTCGCCTCGATCGCCTTGCCCGTGGCCGGGTTCAGCGCCGAAACCCCGGCCGCGCTGAGCCCCCAGCTGGCCAGCGCCAGCACTCCGCTCAGGATGACGAACAGCCAGAACGGATGCGGCAACTTGTTGCCGAGCCGCTCGACGACGTCGAGCGCGCGCAGCAGGAGATGCATCGGGCGGGAGGTGGTTCTGGCTTGCGGGGAACTCACCGGCGCGGCTCCTTCCTGATCGGTGGCTCATTACAAACTCACGCGAACGAATAGTGCAAGCTTCGGTCAAACCCTGCACGGATCATTCATATGAGATCTACTAGTGACTGATACATTCACGATTATGTTGACGGAGCCGGAACTCGACCTGATCGCGGCGCTCCAGATCGCCCCGCGGGCTTCGGTAGCCGTGCTCGCCGAAGCACTCGACGTTTCCGCCAGCACGGTGGGACGGCGGCTCGTCCGGCTCGATGAGCAGCGGATCCTCCGGGTGATCGGCCAGGTCGAGTGGACGGCGAGGGCTCGCGGGAACCCGCGACACGTGTGGGTCACGACCGAACCCGGAGCGTCCGGTTCGGCGGCGAAGGACCTCGCACGGTTTCCCGAGGTCCAGCTCGCGGCGGAGACGGCGGGCCGATCGGATGTCTACCTGGCCGTACACGTTCCGGACCGCGCTCAGGCGCGCGAGCTTCTCGCCGATCGCATCCCCGGGGTGGCCGGCGTGGCGGGTACCCATTCGGAACTCGTGCTGCGGGCACTGACCAGGGCCGACTCCTGGCGTTTGCATCGGCTGAGCCGAGAGCAGCACGAGATCCTGTCCCGCGAACAGGTGGTACCGACTGCGCCGGACTGGTTCGACACCGACAAGGCGAGCCCGGACGAGCGGCGGCTCATCGGGCTGCTGGCCGGGAACGGCCGGATCACCGCGGCGGAGGCGGGCCGGATCCTCGGCCTCAGCCAGTCCACCGCCTACCGGCTGATCCAGTCGACGCTGCGGCGTGGCATCGTCCGGCCACGGGTGGAGGTCGAACCCGCTCAGCTCGGCTACGAACTGGAAGCGATCATCGCGCTGACCGTCACCCCGGGCGCCATTCAGGACGTGGCCGGGGAACTGGCACGGCATCCGTCGGCGCGGTACGTGTCGATCGTCGCCGGCACGGCTTCGATCATCCACCAGGGCGTGTTCCGGAACGAGGACGAGATGGCCGACTTCCTCACCCGCGACCTCGCGCCCCTGCCCGGCATCACCGCGCTGCAGGTCTCCGTGGTGTTGCGCATGTTGCGCCGGTACTGGCTGTACCGGGAGGACGGCAGGTTCGCCCCGGACAGCCGGTCCTGAGCAGCGACCCCGGCGTCACCCGACTTCCGCGACCGCGCGTTCCCGTATCTCCCGCACGACGAGGGAGTGCTTGAACGCGGACGACACGGCGCTCAGCCAGGCGCTTTCCTCCCGCATGCCGGGGTGGGCCGCGTCCGGTCCGGCCGAATGACGCGGCCAGCTCTTGCCCGCCTCGCGCATGACCAGCGCCGCCGCCAGTTCGGCGGCGGCGCGCGTGGGTTCGTCGACCGGTACGCGCAGCCATTCCCCGAGGTGCGGCGGGACGTGCGCCCGCAAGGCGAGGAGACCGTCACGGATCTCGATCACCCTGCGGTACAACGTGAACTCCAGGTCGTGGCGTACGGGCAGGGCGATCTGCGGATGCGCGGCGACGAGCTCTTTCCACAGCGGCGTCACCGCCCGGATCCGTCTCCACGCGCGGGCCAGCCGGAGAGCGCCGTCCCAGGTGGTGAACAGTCCGCCTGCGACCCACAGCACCATCGCGCAGAGACCGAGAAGACGGGCGCGCGGCAGGAAATCCAGGTCCGCGAGGTCGGTGATCTCCAGCCACAGCGACGGAAGCCCGGAGAACAGCACCCACCCCATCGTCGCGATCGCGGCGCAGACGAGGATCCGCAGTCCGGTCCGGAACGTCCCGCGCGGACGCCCCGCCGCGCTGCGGGCCAGCGTGCGCGTGAACATCACCAGGCACGTGATCGCGTACGTCGTGAGGATCACCTGATACGCGACGATGCTCCAGCGCCACTGAAATCCGGAGGTGCCCGCCTCGAACCGGTGCGGCGCGAAGTCCAGATAGCACAGGACCATCAGGGCCCAGCACACCGCGATCGGCCAGAACGCCGTCGGTTTCTCCGGTGACCGGGTACTGCGGACCAGCTGCACCAGCGCGCGCATCGCGAGCAGTTGCAGCGCGTTGGTGACCAGCCGCGGGAGCAGGTCGTCTCCGAGCAAGCGGACCGTGCCCTCGGCCGAGATGGCGAGCGCGGCCGCCATGCTGAGGAAGAAGGTGGCCAGGTGCTTCGGTCCGGAGCGGACCGTCATCAGCCGGGTGAGGCCGATCAACGCCAGCAGCGCGGCGGACAGATAGCTGATCATGATCCGAGGGCGCGGCGCAGCCGATCGGATCCCCGGCCCGCGCTCACGGCTCGCCGCATGAGCAGCGACGCCACGAGCTCGGCCTCCTTCTCCTGCTCCTGCGCGTAGGTCGTGCGGCCGAGGACCCGGCGGACCAGGTCCACCGACAGGCTGGGCGTGATCATCGCGGCCACCGTCTCCGTCGCCACCTCGCCCTCGACGTGCCCGCACAGCAGATGACCGAGTTCGTGCAGCAGGATGTGGCTCTGGTGCAGCGGGGACGTGTCCCGTGTGTAGAACACGTAGTCCGCCCGGTCGGTCGCTGCGAGAACCCCGCACGGCGCTCCCGGCCGCGCGTCGAGCGCCACCAGTTCGATGGGCCGTCCCCGCATCGCCGCGACCTCGCCGAACAACGTGGTCACCTCGAACGGATCCGGCAGCCGCACGGCGGACGCGATCCGCTCGCATCTGCGCCAGAGCGCACTTTTCCTGCCCAGCATGGCTACTCCCCCTGGTCCCGCTTGGACTCGCGCCGACTGATCGCCTCGACGATGTCGGTCACGGTCCCGAGCCCCTCCTCGGACAGCGTCACCGCGCGCAAAGCCAGGTTGCGCACCGCGTTGTTCCGCAACGCTCCCAGCAATTCGATCTCTTCGGCAAGAGCCCTTCCCTGTTCGTCGTCGAAGAAGTAGGCGGGAGGCACCTGGAAGAACGCCGCGAGCGCTTCGAGGTGCCGCTTGGTCGGGTTGTCCCGGCGGCCCGTCCTCAGTTGCCAGAGATAGGCGGCGGAGAACGTCTCGCCGGTGCTCTCCCGGCAGGCCCGCGCCACCTCCTCGTGACTGTGCTGCTCACCGTTGGCCCGCCGGACCACCTGGAAGAGGCGGTCGATCCGGCTGGTGAGCGTGGTCTCCCGTGGTTCGGCCACCATCGCCTCCATTAGCTGAGATGAATATCGCGCAGCATCTCATCCATCTGGGATTGACAACCACGCGAGCGCTCCCCTACGGTTTCCACGTTAGCTGAGATGAATGACCATGGGGAGTCGGTCGATTCTGGCTGACGACCTGGAGGGGGAGTTCCCATGAAGAAGTTCCTGACCGCGGCCGCTCTGACGGTGGCCGCGGTGACCATGTCGGCGACGCCGGCGTTCGCGGTGGAGACCGGAGATTTCTACGCCACCGGTATCGGCCCGGGTCCGTCGCAAGCCATCACGTCGGCGGAGCAGGTGGCCCGTCACTTCGCGCGCAACGCCGGATGGCTGGACTCGCAGTGTTACGTCCGCGCCGCGCAGCCTCAGGGCCAGATGGGTTACTACAGCGCGACCGTCTGGCTCTGGTGCCACCGCTGACAGTCGTTCCGTCCACTGAAAACCAGGAGGGGTAAAGCATGACCAGAACGATCACCCGTGGTGCGGGGGCCGTCGCCCTCGCCGGGCTCATGGCACTCGCGCCGACGGTGGCGAACGCCTCGACCGGCGTCCAGGAGAGCCGCGCGTTCCTCGGGACGACGATCGAGAAGACCTCGGCGTCGGCCAAGCGGACGGCGCTGCAGCAGGCCTACGACCATGCGGCGGCCTACGGCTACACGCCCGATCAGTGCGTGACCGTCCATCTCTACTCGGTGAAGATCAGCTTCGTGATGTACCGGGGTGAAGCCGGGATCAACTGCACGAAGTAGGACGAAGCCGCCTTGACCGGACTGTCCCGGTCAAGGCGGCCGAGCAGTCCTCACCGCAACTTTCGTTGCGCTCACGAGCGACGTTGTGCAGTAGCCGATCAACCGTCCCGAACGGTTCGGTGGACACCGGCAGCACGAACCGAGGGCCGGAGCGCACAAGTGATCACAGCACGAGAGCTGACGAAGAAATACGGGACGACGACGGCCGTCCGTTCTTTGTCGTTCGACATCAAGCCCGGGGTGGTGACCGGCTTCCTGGGCCCGAACGGGGCGGGCAAGTCGACCACCATGCGGATGATCCTCGGCCTGGACGCGCCCAGCGGCGGTTCGGTCACGGTCAACGGCAAGGCCTATCGCGACCTGCCCGCACCGATGCGAGAGGTCGGGGCGCTGCTCGACGCCAAGGCCGTGCACGGCTCCCGCACCGCCTATCGCCACCTGCAGTGGGTGGCGCAGGCAGGCGGCCTCCCCCGCAAGCGAGTGGACGAAGTGCTCGACACCGTCGGCCTCACCGAAGTCGCGGGCAAGAAGGTCGGCGGCTTCTCACTGGGCATGTATCAACGGCTCGGCATCGCCACGGCCCTGCTCGGCGATCCCCCGACGTTGTTGTTCGACGAACCGGTCAACGGGCTCGATCCCGAAGGCATCTACTGGATCAGGACGCTGATGCAGGACCTCGCCGCCGAGGGACGCACGGTCTTCGTGTCGAGCCACCTGATGAACGAGATGGAAGAGACCGCCGCGCACGTCATCGTGATCGGCCGGGGCGAACTCATCGCCGACATGCCGATCGTCGACCTCACCCGGAGCAGCGCCCGCAGCCACGTCCACGTGGTCTCCCCGCACGCCACCGAACTCGCCAAGGCACTCGAACGGGCGGGAGGCACGGTGACAGCGCGAGAGGACGGCTCGCTCGACGTCGACGGCCTGGACGCGCCGCGGATCGGTGACATCGCCCTCGAACGGCGGCTCGGACTGCACGAACTCACCCCGGTCCGCGCCAGTCTCGAAGCCGCGTTCATGGATCTCACCAAGAACAGCGTGCAGTACCGCTCCGCGAGCGAACACAAGCTCGCCGAGACGGTGCGGGCGCTCGCCACGGAAGGCGGTGAATGACGTGTCCATCGCACTGACCTCCCCCGGCATCACGAACACCCTCGCCGCGGAATGGACCAAGCTCAAGTCGGTCCGCTCGACCTGGACGGTCGTCGCCGCGGCGGCCGTGGTCAGCGTCGGTTTCTCCGCGCTGTTCAGCATGCTGACCCAAGCGGACTACAAGAATCTGCCCGCCGGGCAACGGGTCGACTTCGACACGGCCGGCACCAGCATGGTCGGCATGAACCTCGGGCTCATCCTGGTGTCCGTGCTCGGGGTACTCGCGGTTTCGGGCGAATACTCGACCGGGATGATGCGCCTCACCCTGGCCATCACTCCCCGCCGTGGCCGTGTCTTGCTCGCCAAGGCCGTGGTCGTGGGACTGCTGGCCTTCGTGCTCGGCACCCTGTTCGCGACAGCGGCGTTCTACTCCGGCCGCCTGATCCTCGGGCTCAATCCGGACATCCCACTACTCGGCCTCGATGGCCCCGGCGTGGTGCGCAGCCTCCTCGGCTGGGGCGCGGAGATGGCGGCGTTCGCGCTGCTGGCGCTGTCCTTCGGCGTGATCATGCGCAGCGCGGCCGGCGCCATCGCCACCGCGATCGGCTTCATCTTCGCTCCGGCCATCCTCGGCGCGCTGCTGCCGACCTGGGTCCAGCGCGACATCCTGGCCTACTTCCCTGCCTCGGCCGCCGAACAACTCAGCACCGCACAGCTCAAGACCGACGCGGCGACGTACCTGGGGCCGCTCACCGGCGGTGGCGTCCTGCTCACCTGGGTCGCGGTCGTGCTGATGGTGGCGTTCTCCCTGATGGGCAAACGCGACTCGGGCTGATTCACCGCTGTGACGGCATCAGCGACGGTGAAGTCGTGGATGCGAACGGGCGTTGTCGCCAGGTCGTGGTCCGATCGACGGCTACGAGGTCGCCCGCTGGCTCCGCCGGGCGGACCGGCACCTGCGGCTGGTCGCGCTGTCCGGTTTCAGCCAGGCGGCGGACCGTGAGCGCAGCCGGGTGGCTGGCTTCGACGCCCACCTCGCCAAGCCCTTGGACCTGGCGGAGCTGGACCGTCTGCTTCGGGCACTCGCCCCCCGGTGATCATGGCCGCGGGCGTCGAGCGTCGCGCGGATGGAGTAAGAACGAGCCATGGTGACGCTTGATCGGCTCGTGAACGTCCTCGGCGGATACGGGGCACGCTTGTGCTGCTGCCCCGTATCGCGCGAGGTGGCGTTGCGGGACGTGGTGATGCACGACGCCGCCGATCCGCGCGACCTGCGCGGGGACGTCTTCCTCGCCGTCGGGACGGACTCGATCGCCGTGGCCGTCGAACTGGCCGCGGCGGCGCACGCGTCGGTCGTCCTGGTCCGCGGATCACTGCCGCCGGGCCCGGAGGCGACGGAGCGAGCGGAGACCAGCGGCGTCGCGATCCTGCTGGTGGAGCCGGACGTGTCCTGGGGTCAGCTCGCCGGAGTGGTCTACGGGCTCGTGCTGGAGGGCCGCGAGACCGAGTCCGGCCGAGGGCCGACCGACTTGTTCGCGCTGGCCGACAGCCTGGCGGACGCGCTCGGCAGCGCGGTGACCATCGAGGACCGGCTCTCCCGGGTCCTCGCTTACTCGAGCCGCCAGCACCAGGCCGACCGAGCGCGCCTGGAGACGATCCTGGGCAGGCGCGTCCCGGAGCCGGTCCGCGAACTGTTCGAGCGGCGGGGTGTGTTCGGGCACCTCGCCGAATCCGACGAACCGTTGTTCGTCGAGGCCGATCCCGAGCACGGGCTGACCGGGCGCATGGTGGTCGCGGTCCGTGCCGGCCGGGAGGCGCTGGGCTCGATCTGGGTGGAGTGCGACCAGCCGTTGTCCGACGTCCGGCGCGCGGTGCTGCGGGACAGCTCGCGCACGGTCGGCCTGCATCTCCTGCGGTCCCGGGCGAGCGCGGATCTGGAGCGGCAGGTCGAATCCGATCTCGTGATCCGGCTGCTGGAAGGCACACCGGACGCGGCGGCCGTGCTCAGCAGGCTCGGTCTGCCTCCCGGACGGTTCCGGGTGATCGCGGTGCAGGCCCACATCGGCGACGAGCGCCACGCCGCGCTCCTGCTCGCGTTCGAGCGGGCGACCACCGGTTTCGGCTGGTCACGGCCCGGTCGCAGCACGTTGTTCAGCAACACCGTCTACACCGTCCTGCCCGGGGACGACGTCGCCGCGGCCAGGGCGTGGGTCGGTTCGATCCGCGAAGCGCTGCCCCGGCAGGTGACGATGCTGGCCGGGATCGGGGCTGGTGCGGTGTCCGCGGAACTTCCCGCGAGCAGGCGGGAGGCCGACGAGTGTCTCGCCCTGCACGACGTGCGGCCGACCACGAAGTCCGCGATCGCCTACGACGAGGCGTGGGACGACATCCTGGTGCAACGGCTGCGGGCCGCCGCCGCGTCCGGCCGGGCACCCGCCCGGGGGCCGATCACCGAGCTGCGGCGGCACGACAGCGCGAACGCCACCAGCTACGTCGCGACGCTGCGCGCCTGGCTCGAAGCGCAAGGGGACCTCACGGAGGCCGCCGAGCGGCTGGACGTCCATCCCAACACGATCCGCTACCGGCTCCGGAAGATGGCCGAAGTGACCGAACTCCGCCTCGACCAGCCCGCGAAACGGCTGGCGATGATCATCGAACTGGCGGTCTCCGATCCGGCCCCTTGACCGATCCGGCCCCTTGACCGTTCCGGCCAAAACCACCCGCGCTGATTGTCTGATCCGGACAATCGCCGACGACCGGTTCCGAGCCATCCTGACCGCGACAGCACCACTCGTGCAGCGGAGGAATTCATGGGCGATCTCGACCGGATCGACGGCGTCCCACGTTCGGCGATCGTGATCGGCGCCGGCGTGGTCGGCCTGTCGACCGCGTGGTTCCTGCAGGAACGCGGGGTCACCGTCACGGTGGTGGACCGCCAGGGCATCGCGGCGGGCTCGTCGTGGGGCAACGCCGGCTGGCTCTCCCCCGGACTCGCGATCCCGCTCAACGAACCCGGCGTCCTGCGTTACGGACTGCGGACGCTGCTGGACCGGCAGGCCCCGCTGCACGTCCCGCCGTCCCCCGACCCTCGGCTGTGGTCGTTCCTGGCCCGGTTCGCCGCGAACTGCACCGGTCGCTCGTGGACTCGCGCCGTCGAGGCGAACGCGCCGCTGAACGACGAATGCCTGGAGGCGTTCGACGTCCTCACCGCGAACGGCGTCGACGCGCCGACCATCGAAGCGCCGATCACGGCCGCGTTCGAGACGGCCGAGCACGCGGCGGGCCTGATCACGGAACTGCGCCGCATCGGCGAGGCCGGACAGGAAATCGCCTACACGCGGCTGACCGGCGCCGAGCTGGCGGAGCGGTTCCCCCAGGCGGCCGCGAGGCTCGGCGCCGGCATCCGGATCGAGGGACAGCGCTACGTGGACCCGGGCCGGTTCGTCGAGTCGCTGGCCCGGGCGGTGGTCAGCCGCGGCGGGACGATCCGGCACCGCTTCGAGGTCGCGTCCCTGCGCGCGCATCGTCACGCGCTGAGCGTGCGCTCGACGTCGGGTCAGACGGTGAACGCCAACGCGGCCGTGCTCGCGACCGGCGCCTGGCTGGGCGATCTCGGACGGAAGTGGGGCGTCAAGGTCCCCGTGCGCGCAGGACGCGGCTACTCCTTCACCGTGCCGACCGACGAGCCGGTTCCCGGACCGCTCTATCTGCCGGACATCCGTGTGGCCTGCACGCCGTATCGAGGCGGCCTCCGCGTCGCGGGGACGATGGAGTTCCGGAAGCCGGACGCCCCACTGGATCCCGCCCGGATCGCCGCGATCATCGACTCGGCCAGGCCGTATCTCGCCGGGCTGGACTGGGGACGGCGCACCGACGAATGGGTCGGCTCCCGTCCGGTCAGCACCGACGGGCGGCACGTGATCGGCGCGACGAGCACCCCCGGGCTCTACGTCGCGGGCGGGCACGGCATGTGGGGACTGACCCACGGACCGATCACCGGACGGCTCCTGGCCGAGCACATCACCACCGGCAAGCAGCCCGAAGCCCTCCGTCCCTTCGATCCCCTCCGCTGATTCGGATGACGATGCCACCGGAAGAAGAGACCACACAGTCCGAAGTGGACCGGCTCCGCGCCGAGAACGCCCTGCTGCGTACCGAGAAGGACCTCCTGCTGAAGGCCGCCATCGGATTCGCCACCGACGCGGGCGCCCTCCGGCGGCGGCCCCTGGAGCCAGAGACCCGCTGACCGAAGCGGGACTCACCGAAGGTCTGTGAGGGCCGGGGCTTTCCGCACCCGGCCCTCACAGACATATCCATCGAAAGGCGATCATCACCATGACCATCGTCTCGTCAAGCCCTTGGCTGACCCCGGAAACTCACGCACGCCTGGTGCGGGAGCTCGCGGCGTTGCGGCGCTCCACGGCCGGTGAGCAGGACGGCGACGACGAAATCGCGCGCCACACTCACCGGCAGGCACGGATCCGGCAGATCGAGGACGTGCTGCGCGGAGCCGTCGTCGGGCAGGATCCCCCGGACGACGGGATCGCCGAGCCCGGCATGGTGCTCACCGTCGAGTACGACGACGGCGATACCGAGACCTTCCTGCTCGGCACCCGCGACGAAGCGGGCCACGGCGATCTCGAGGTCTACTCCCCCGATTCGCCGATCGGCCGCGCCTTGCACGGCGCGAAACCGGGTGATCGGCGGGAGTATCGCGTGCCGAGCGGCGGCGCGGTCCGCGTCACCCTTGTCGGGGCTGAGCCTTACGGGCAGCACCGGCACGGCGACCGCTGACGGCCCGGGCGGGCAGGGGACCTTGTCCACGAGGGCAAGATCCCCTGCGACGGCCCCGTGAGCTCGGCGGTCCGGACCGCCGAGAACCGATCCGAGTTCAGGAAGACAGGACCCCCGCCTTCGGCCACATCCTGCCCTTGGTTCCGCTCATGCAGGCGGCGGTCGGCGCCGGTCACGCTGTGGGGCTGCTGTCGAGTGAGGGATTCCGGTCCTCGGTCGCCGAAGAACTTCCTCCCGAGGCCGAGTTTCTCGGCGCGGGCGCGACGCCGGGCGAGTTCTCCGAGGAGGCGGCCCGCCGCGCCGGGGCCGACGTGTTCCATCCGACGCCTCCGGTCATCGGCGAGATCTTCGGCGGCGCCCGCGTCGACCTCGGCATCGAGGACAGCCTCGCCCAGCCCACCGCGTGGGCTCCGGACCTGGTCTTCGCCGAGCCGTTCGACGCGATCGGCCCGATCGTCGCCGCCCGGCTGGGCGTGGAGTGGCACCGGGCGGGAATCGGTCCGGCGCTGCCGTCGGTGATCACCGACGAGATCGAGCGTGTGGCGTCGACCCGCTGCGACTCGGCGGCGGCGTCGAGCTATCTGGACCCGTGTCCGCCGCAGCTACAGGATCCGGAGTGGTCCGCCGGCATTCCGGTGTGGGCGGTCCGTCCTCAGGCCCATCGTCGGCCGAAGGACCTCGCATTCGCACTGCCGGACTTCGGCGAGCGCGACAAGCCCACGGTTCTCGTCACCTTCGGCACGATTTTCTCCGACCCCGCGCCACTTTCCGCGGCCGTGGCGGCGGTCGCGGACACCGGGGCGAACGTGATCGCCACGCTCGGCTCGTCCCTGCGGCTGCCCACCGCAGGCGAAACGCTTCGAACAGACTCGGCGAATGTGCGGTACGTGCCCTTCGTACCGCTGGCCCAGTTGCTCGAACGCGTCGATCTGGTGGTCGGCGCCGGAGGAGTCGGCACCGTTGTCGGCACGCTCGCGCACGGTCTCCCGATGGTGCTCTGGCCCCAAGGCGCCGACCAGCCGATCAACGCCGCGCGCGCCGCCGCGTCGGGGACGTCGATCACGGTCGACTCGGCGGCGGAGATTGCCGCGGCCGTGGCGAAGGTGAGTGAGAACGGCGAATATCGGCGGCGGGCCCGGGAAATCGCCGGCGAGATCGCAAGTCGCCCCGAGCCCGCCGCGGCGATCTCGGGGATCACTGTCCACGTGCGATGAATCAGGCGGCCTCGGCGTACACCGGGAAATCGTCTCCGGTCTTGTTTCCGGCGCCGCGCCATCCGCACCTGAGTGAGCCGAGCAGCGCTAGATTGTCCCGTGTGGACCAGAACGACTACCGCCGCCGACTTCGCCGCGTCCTCGACGCGCATTCCGACGAGGTCACCGCTCGGCTGAGGGCGATCGTCAACGCCATCGGCAGCACCGTCGAGAGTGTGCGGATCGAGGTGTTCCCCGACCAGGACGGCGAGGGCACTTTCGACGTATGGGCCCGGTTCGAAGGTCCGGATTCGTTCGTTCTCAACAAACCCATCGACGAGCACCGTCATCTCTTCGGTGTCGTTCACGGCGAAACAGGCTGGGAACCGGACGTGCCTTCGCTCCCGCGAGGCCTCACGGCGGACGCCCTCGCCGACACGGTCGCGGACTGGATCGAGGCGGTCTGGGCGCGGGCGTTCGACACTCCGCCGCCGGTTCCCATGGAGGTCGGGGTCGTGAGTGGCAGAACCGGTTTCCCCAGCCCCGCCGCGTACTGCGTCACCGAGCCGTGGTCACCGATCACGCAGTCCGACGCGAC